>CAZUQN010000117.1:0-1683 GCA_964622425.1 uncultured Ruminococcus sp. | reverse complement strand
GAATTTCCACCTCTTACTTATAAAATATAAGGTCTCAGGGCTGCTTTCATTGGCTTCTCGACTCTTTTTCGATTACGCCTAAATGAATCAGCCCATTTTCATACTTATTTTTAGGCAGTAAGCTATACAAGATCCTCGAAGTAGCCGTGATAGTGGAAGTCTATGGGCTTGTCCGGGAACATGAAATTATACAGCTCGGTGCAGTAATCATCGGTCATTGAAGCCATATAGTCGATGACTATCTGATTAGGCTCGGTCTCGAGATAAGGGAGCCTCGGTGAGTAATGATTATTATTGATGAAATCGATATGATGCTTGAAGATGGGCGAGGACTTGTTACCTTCTTTAAGGTCTGAGAGGAGCTTCTTATACATTCTCTGCATAAGAGGTCTTACTCTCTCGTCGAGCACCTTAGAGACGTTATAGGTATTATAGATCATTGCGTAGTTATCGCGCTTTGCCTCTTTCATCAAGGAATAATGCTCCTCGTCAAGCTTGATATAGGGCTTGCCATAGCTATGCTCTATGATATTAACCTCAAGATTATTGATTATCTCCGCATTGAAGGTCCTGATTCTGCCGTCCTCGTCGTTAAGTGTGGGATCAACGTATGAGAGCTTAGACTTCATAGCGTCGAGTCTATCCTTGCCGAGATACGCGATAATATCACTCACTCTGACAACACAGCCTTCAAGTGTGGACGGAATGATCTTGATTATATTCGACTGATCAACGTAGCAGCTCTCAACCATCTTATCAAAATCGTCAAAGCTATTCATAGGAGACGGACGGTACTCGTTCATCTCAAACTCACCGTTGTGAGTAATGATGCCGTTAAGGGTATCAAGGGTGAGATTGTGGTTGAATATGGTATCAAGCACTCTTACAGAGTGTACGTTGTGGTTGAAATATCTGCCGCAGTGCTCCTGATAGAGCTCGCTGATATACTTCTCTCCTGCGTGTCCGAATGGGGTGTGTCCGATATCGTGGCCAAGGGCGATAGCCTCGATAAGATCGAGGTTAAGGTTAAGCGCTGAGCCGATGGTGCGCGCGATTCTCGAGACAAGCTGGACGTGAAGCGCTCTTCTTGTAATATCGTCGTTCTTATAGAACGAGAAAACCTGAGTTTTATCTGTATATCTGTTGTAATAGGGGCTATGAAGTATCTTATCAACGTCACGAGAATATGCAGGACGCCAGATGGACTCCCTGTCAGAGGACGGATCACGTCTTGTGGCAAAGGAGCTGTCGCGGGCAAAGTCAGGTCTTTTGCCCTCAGCTATATCCTGCCTCATTCGCTCGGTTAATTCAGGAGAAAGTCTTTCGTATTTCGACATATTCCCTCCTTATAGTTATATTAGTAAAGGTAGTATAGCACAAAAAATTTAGGTTGTCAATAGTTTTTTAGACTCATTCTAAATTTAATTATTATTTTTTGCATTTACCCGGAAAATTATACTCCCCCAAGCTAAAAGACGACTTAAAATAAAATAACGTAAAGAGGACGGAGTATAAACTCCGTCCTCTTTTGTAAAAGTCTATTTGCCTTAAGCAAAAATTATGCCATCTGGTTGAACTTAAGAGCAAAGCCGGACTTCTTGTGAGCGGCGTTGTTCTTGTGAAGGATGCCGTGAGCAACTGCCTGGTCTACCTTCTTAACAGCAAGTCTGTAAAGCTCGGATG
>CAZUQN010000116.1:0-1713 GCA_964622425.1 uncultured Ruminococcus sp. | reverse complement strand
TTAGCATCCTCGCCCATCTTGGAGATCTGCTTGGAGAGCTCGCGACGGCGATCCTCGGTCATCGGGGGGAAGGAAAGACGGATGCAAGAGCCATCGTTCTGAGGATTGATGCCAAGATCGGAGGTGAGAATAGCCTTCTCAATACCCTTCATAATGGACTTATCCCAAGCGGTGATGGTGATGGTACGAGCGTCGGTAACCTTAACCTCTGCGATGGAGGTAATTGCTGTGGGTGAGCCGTAGTAGTCTACCATGATCTTCTTAAGAACTGCGGTATCAGCCTTGCCCGCTCTGATGGTGGAAAGATTCTCGCTGTAATTAGCGATAGTCTTCTGCATTTTTACTTCATATTCTTTGGTATCAAGCTTCATAATTGTTGCTCCTTATATATGTATTTTATTTTATAACTTGCCTGTTTATTCAGCGGTAATGATCGTTCCCTCGACCTCACCGCGTACTGCCCTCTCGATATCCGAGGGATCCTTGAGTCCGAAGACACGTACGGGAATACCGGTGGAAAGTGAGAACGCGGTCGCCGTGGAGTCGATCGCCTTAAGATTCATGGCGAGGACCTCGGTAGCCTTGACGGTCTCAAGCTTCTTTGCATCGGGATTCTTTCTTGGGTCATCGGTGTAGATATAGTCAACGTTCTTCGCCATAAGAATGGTATCAGCGCCGATCTCTGCCGCTCTTACCGCGCCCGCGGTATCGGTGGAAAGGAAGGGGATACCGAGTCCCGCGCCGAAGATAACGACCTCGCCCGACTCAAGATGCTTTATTGCCGCCTCAGCGGAATAGGCTTCCGCAAAGGGAGACATCGGGACAGCGGTCATAACGTGCGCGTGCTTGCCTGAGCGCTCGATAGCTTCCTTAACGCAGATGGCGTTGATAACGGTTGCGAGCATACCCATTCTGTCAGCGGAGGTGCGATCCATATCGCCGCCCTGTCTGCCGCGCCAGATATTGCCCGCGCCGATAACGAGAGCCATCTCGTAGCCGTCCTTCGCACAGTTGACTACGGCGGTGGCAACCTTGTCAACAAAGGCTACGTCATAGATATCGCCCGAGCCGTTGGCGAGTGCCTCGCCGGAGAGCTTTAAAAGTACTCTTTTCATCTCTTCAGTCCTCCGTATTATTTCTTAAGGCTTACCGCAAGTCTTGCCTTTTTAGCAATGTTCTTCGAGGTAAGTCCGTAGATCTCAAGAAGCTCGGGAACCTGACCGCTTCTGCCGTAAGCGTCTTCAACACCCACGCGAAGAACGGGTACGGGACACGTCTCGCAAACGACCTCTGCAACAGCAGAGCCAAGACCGCCGATAACGCTGTGCTCCTCTGCGGTGACGATGGCGCCCGATCTCTTCGCTGCCTCGGTGATGAGTGCGGAATCAATGGGCTTTACGGTGTGGATATTGATAACACCCGCGTCGATGCCCTCCTCCTTCAGCATATCCGCCGCCTCAAGAGCGAGATGCACCATATAGCCGGTAGCAACGATGGTAACGTCCTTGCCCTCTCTGTACGTAACGCCCTTGCCTATCTCGAACTTGTAGCCCTCGATAAGCTCGGGGGTAAGATCCGGAACGGCGTATCTGCCAAAGCGAAGATACATAGGTCCTTCGGTATTGATAGCAGCCTCAACCGCAGCGTAAGCCTCGGTGGCGTCAGCGGGACAGATGACGGTCATGCCGGGGATGGCACGCATGAGGGCAAAGT
>CAZUQN010000115.1:0-1765 GCA_964622425.1 uncultured Ruminococcus sp. | reverse complement strand
GTATCGACTACGTAGAATACTACGAAAATCTTATCAAAGAGTCAGGCGCTGAGTGTGAGATCGTCTTTGCAAATGATCCCAGAGCCATTCTTAACTACACCAAGAATGTTCTTAACTGTGATATACACTCAAGATTCAGGACCAAGAGGCTCCTTAAGAATGCGGGCGTTGAGATAGGCTACGGCATTGACGAGATACTGAATGCTCCCGTTAACGGCTCGGGCTATAATCCCGAGTACGGACTTCTCGGCTCCAACAAGGCTACCGAAGACACCGTAAAGCTCTTCCCCAAGGACTGTCAGCCCATCGTTGACGCGATCCAGGCGAAGCTGCTTGAAAAGACCGGCAAGAGAGTTGAGGTTATGGTATACGGCGACGGCGCGTTCAAGGATCCCGTAGGTAAGATCTGGGAGCTCGCTGACCCGATCGTTTCCCCTGCTTACACCGTAGGCCTTGAGGGTACTCCCAACGAGCTCAAGCTCAAGTATCTCGCAGACAACGAGTTTGCAGGTCTCTCGGGCGAAGCGCTCCGCGAGGCTATCAAGGGCAAGATCCACGAGAAGGACGCTGACCTCGTAGGCCAGATGGCATCTGAGGGTACTACCCCCAGACAGCTCACCGACCTCATCGGCTCGCTCTGCGACCTCACCTCAGGCTCGGGCGATAAGGGTACTCCCATCGTATATATCCAGGGATACTTTGATAACTATACAACGGAATAAACCGGGCTGCCATATTGCGGCATAACCGAAAAAGAACGAGAATGTCATTTTTGTGATGTTCTCGCTCTTTCTTTTTTGAAATCTTCGATTTGTTCTTTTTCTATGTCCGTTTCCTCCCTCCGACGTATTTATATACGCCTCTCGGTCGGAGAACATACATTTCTGCTCACAATCTGTTTGCCCGGGCTGCCATATTGCGGCATAACCGAAAGATAACAATATATTACAAAAAGCGACCTCATTCGAGGTCGCTTTTTCTTGTTTTGTTATATTTTTTGCTATGCACATGATGTGCAAATCTTTGATTTCTTCTAGTTTTTCGATACTGCCCAACCAAATAAGGTATGATGTTTAAGATAAATTTTGAGGAAGATTCCACGGCTTGGAACCCGAAGGCGTAGTTACCTACGTCGAGTGGTTCCGAACGGAGGAATGTTACCAAAATTTACTTAAACAGCGCCTTGAGCGAGCATTGCGGAGGCAACCTTTATAAATCCTGCTATGTTTGCACCCGCCACAAGATCATCGCCAAGACCGTAATCGTTGGCAGCCTTTACGGAGTTGTCGAAGATGTTCTTCATTATGCCCTTCAGCTTCTCGTCGACCTCCTCTGCGGACCAGGAAAGGCGCATGGAGTTCTGAGTCATCTCAAGACCTGAGGTGGCAACGCCGCCTGCGTTAACCGCCTTAGAGGGTGCGATGATCACGCCGTGCTCCTTAAGATATGCGATAGCCTCGTTGGTGGTGGGCATATTGGATACCTCAACGTAGTACTTAACGCCCGCGTTGACGATTCTCTCTGCCTCGGGAAGATCAACCTCGTTCTGAGTAGCGCAAGGCATATAGATGTCAGCCTTAACGCCCCAAGGCTTCTCGCCCTTGAAGAATTGAACGCCGAATTTGTCAGCGTAGTCCTCTACTCTGTTGCGGCAGGACGCGCGCATCTCGAGCATGTAGTTCACCTTCTCGTCGGTGGAGATACCGTCGGGATCGTAGATATAGCCGTCGGGACCTGAAATGGTCACAACCTTACCGCCGAGCTC
>CAZUQN010000114.1:0-1840 GCA_964622425.1 uncultured Ruminococcus sp. | reverse complement strand
ACCATATCCGACGCGCCCTTGGCAACGTCTGTACCCGTGATACCCATTGCGCAGCCGATGTCTGCCGCCTTAAGAGCGGGAGCGTCGTTTACGCCGTCGCCGGTCATAGCAACGACTCTGTCCTTTCTCTGCCATGCCTTGACTATTCTTATCTTGTTCTCGGGAGATACTCTTGCGTATACCGAGATATTTTCAACGTTTTCGTCAAGCTCCTCGTCGCTCATTCTGTCGAGCTCAGCGCCGGTGATAGCCTTATCACCCTCCTCGAGAATACCGAGGTCGGACGCGATAGCAGACGCAGTAACAACGTGGTCACCGGTGATCATAACGGGCTTGATGCCTGCCTCACGGCAGGTTGCGACAGCAACTCTTACCTCAGGTCTCGGAGGATCTATCATACCGACGAGGCCAAGGAAGGTGAGGCCGGATTCAAGAGATGCCGAGTCAACAGTCTCGGGAAGAGTGTCGATAACCTTATAGCCTACCGCGATAACACGGAGCGCCGCGCGGCTCATCTCCTCGTTCATACGAGCGGCCTTCTCAACGTCTCCTGCTACGGTGATGGACGCCATAACGTCAAACGCGCCCTTGGTGATAACCACCTTCTTGCCGTCGATCTCGTTGACAGTAGTCATAAGCTTTCTGTCAGAGTCGAAGGGGAGCTCAGCGATACGGGGACACTCGGAGTTGAGCGCGTCCTTGGTCATACCTGCCTCGTGAGAAGCGAATACTATCGCGGTCTCGGTGGGGTCGCCGATATGCTTTACGCTCTCGCCCTCGAAGATGACAGAGCCGTCACAGCAAAGGGTAGCGAGCTCAAGAAGGTTGTTCAGCTTCTCATCGTCTGTGCCTATCTCTACGAGCTCATCAGAGCCGTCGGTATAAGCCTTAACGAGAGTCATTCTGTTCTGTGTAAGAGTACCGGTCTTATCCGAGCAGATTACCGACGCGCCGCCGAGAGTCTCGACCGCGGGGAGCTTACGGATAAGGGCATTACGCTTAACCATTCTCTGCACTCCGATGGAGAGCACGATGGTAACGATTGCGGGCAGACCCTCGGGGATAGCCGAAACAGCGAGAGATACGCTGGTCATGAAGATGTCGAGAGGATCGTTGCCGCTGGCAAAGCCGACTACGAAGATAACGCCGCAGCAGGCAAGCGCGAGGATACCGAGATATTTACCGAGCTGTGCGAGCTTTCTCTGAAGAGGAGTCTCGGTCTCACCCTCGGAATCAAGAAGGTTTGCGATCTTACCCATCTCGGTGCTCATTCCGGTAGCGGTAACTACCGCCAAAGCAGTACCGTAGGTAATGCTGCAGCCCGAGAATACCATATTGTGTCTGTCGCCGAGAGGAGCGTCGGGAGCTACTACCTCGTCTGCGTCCTTCTCACTGGGAACAGACTCACCTGTGAGCGCCGCCTCCTCACTCTTGAGGCTGACGGATCTTATGAGTCTTGCGTCCGCGGGAACAAAGTCGCCCGCCTCGAGCTTGATGATATCGCCGGGAACGAGATCCTCAGCGTTGATCACCTTCTCTACTCCGTCGCGGATAACTCTCGCGTGGGGAGCGGACATGCCTTTAAGTGCGTCGAGCGCACGCTCTGCCTTGCCCTCCTGAATAACGCCCATCACCGCGTTGAGAACAACGATGAGGAGAATGAGGATAGGCTCGAAGAACTCGCCGTGACCGCCGTTTGCCGCCTCAACGCAAGCAAGTGTGAAGGACACAGCCGCAGCCGCGATAAGTATGAGTATCATCGCGTCCTTAAACTGGTCGATGAATCTCATAAAGGTGCTTTTCTTTTTCTTTTCCTTGAGCGCGTTCTTGCCGTATTTTT
>CAZUQN010000113.1:0-1856 GCA_964622425.1 uncultured Ruminococcus sp. | reverse complement strand
CGTTAAGGCTATGCGTAAGGACGTACTTGCAAAGTGCTACGGCGGTGATATTACCAGAAAGAAGAAGCTGCTTGAAAAGCAGAAAGAGGGTAAAAAGAAGATGCGTAAGCTCGGTAGCGTAGAGGTTACGCCCGAGGCGTTCATGGCTGTTTTGAGGCTCGACGATGGCAACTGATAGCCTTGGACTTTACGTCCATATCCCGTACTGCGTAAGGAAGTGTAACTACTGTGATTTCTGCTCGTTACCGAAAGGCACAGGAGGCGTTCCCGATCTTTATGTCGACCGCTTGTGTGAGGAGATTTTCGAGTATTCGGGGAAGGCACAAAGGCCGCTTGATACCGTCTATTTTGGCGGCGGCACGCCCTCGCTCCTTTCTCCCCGTCAGATGGAGAAAATAGTCGAGTCGATCGAAAAAACCTTTAAGATATCCCCCTCGGCGGAGATCACCTTTGAGGCAAATCCCGGAACTCTCACAAGAGAAAAGGTGAATGCATTTTACGAGCTCGGATTTAACCGAGTCAGCCTAGGACTTCAATCAATTCACGAAAACGAAATGAAAAAACTTGGCAGAATACATAACTACGAGGATTTTCTTTCGTCTTACAAAATGCTTCGTGAAGCGGGATTTGAGAATATCAGCGTTGACTTGATGTATGGAATACCTTATCAGACCAAGGAAAGCTTCGCTGAAACACTCAGAGCTGTCATAGCTCTTTCTCCCCGGCATATATCCGCCTACGGACTTATGGTTGAGGAGGGCACACCCTTCTATGCCGAGCGTGATACCTTACCGATTCCTACGCTTGACGAGGAGTGCGATATGTACGGTATCGCAAGTCAGATACTTACCGAATCGGGCTACGAGCACTATGAGATATCCAATTACGCAAGGCAGGGTTACAGGTCAAGACATAACTCGCTTTATTGGAATCTCGGTGAATATATCGGCGTCGGCGCGGCTGCTCATTCATTCTTTGACGGAGTGAGATATTCAAACTCGGATAACGTAGATGAGTATCTATCCTCCCGAGGACTAAACAATGGGGGCGATAGGGAATCCCCTCTGGACCTCGCTTATGAGTACGCTATGTTAAGGCTCAGGCTGAAGGATGGATTCTCTCTATCCGACTATGAGGCTCGCTTTGGCGTATCCTTTACAGAGGGTAAGGAGCAGATTCTTGAAAGACTCAGGCGAGAAGGCCTCTTAACTCTTACCGACGGCAGAATTGCCCTCACGGAGCGCGGTTTTTACTTAAGTAACTCTATCCTGGTTGAAATTCTTTGAAACCACTTGACAATTTGCACTTAGATAGTATAAAATAAAGATACAGAAATAAAATATTATTAGGAGACTAAAATGACTGATTTTGAAAAGAATCCCAACGTCGAGGAAGAGCTTGACGAAAACATCATCACTCTCACCGACGAGGACACCGGCGAGGAGCAGGATTTTGAGATCTGGGCTCAGGCTACCATCGATGAGAAGATTTACTTTGCTCTCGTTCCCGTAGACGATGAGGGCGACGAGTACGTTATTCTCAGAGCTACCGTTGACGGCGAGGATCTCCTCTTCGAGACCATCGAGGACGACGAGGAGTTTGAGAAGGCAGAGGATTACTTCAACGATCTTCTCTTCAGCGAAGTAGACTACGACGAGAACTAAAAAACGCTGTTTCTCCTGCGGAGTGCGTGATATTGTGATATTTGGACCGACACACTTACAAAGGGAGTCCGGACTTCTTTTATCGGGATGCAGGCCTCCTGTGCGGGACTGTTACTTGTAACCTCCCTACCACAGATGTTGGAAGCGCAATGAAAAAGAGAGGACACCCACCTGGTCATACCGGGTTAAAAA
>CAZUQN010000112.1:0-1896 GCA_964622425.1 uncultured Ruminococcus sp. | reverse complement strand
TATCATCCGACATCGTCGGATATCATTGGCGTTCTGCGCCTTCATTTTGAATTTTGCATTTTGAATTTTGCATTTTCCTCTCCCCCTATTGACAAAACCTTTAAGATATGCTATAATACCTACTGTATATGCTTTTTGCATAATTTTTACGGAGGACATTATGGACGACGGCGACGGGGAAACTTGTCATAGTATGAAGAAAATACGTGTTTGTCAGGCTTAGCCACTCGGGGAGTTGGTTACGCCTTTTTTTGCTGCTCTCGGGCAGGCGAAAACCGAGCTTATTCATACCCATTTTCCATCAATCTTCTCATTTCAATCAGTAAATAAAAAACTAAAATAATACATATCTGAAAGGAAATTATTTCTCCAAAAGAGAAAAAACAAAATCATGAAACTATTAATACCAATCCTGATCTGCGTCATAATGTCAGCGTATTTCTCCGCGACGGAGACCGCATTTAACACCTTCAACAAGATCAGAATTAAGAATCTCGCAGAAAAGGGAAACAAAAAAGCAGTCCGCGCGCTTGAGCTCGCAGAAAACTATGATACCCTCATCTCCACCATTCTTATCGGTAACAATATCGTTAACATTCTCGCGTCTACACTCGCGACTATCTTCTTTGCCGATCTGCTTGCTAACGGCTCCGCCTCGGAGTTTGCGCCCACAATATCAACTGCGGTAATGACTGTTATCATTCTTACCTTCGGCGAGATATCTCCGAAAACCATTGCCAAGCAGTCACCCGAGAAGTTCGTGCTCTTCTCTACTCCCATCATCTCTGCGCTTGTGGTTCTCTTCACTCCCCTTTCCTTCATCTTCAAGCAGCTGCAGAATCTGCTTTCGAGAATCTTCAAATCCGACGCTGATCAGGGCATGACCGAGGAGGAGCTCATCTCCATCATCGAGGAGGCAGCTGAGGAAGGCGACCTTGACGAGGAGGAAAGCACTCTTATTAAGTCGGCGATCGAGTTCAACGAGCTCGAGGTAGGCGACATCTTCACACCCCGTATCGACATCACCGCCGTACGCTCCGATATAAGCAAGGAGGATATGGCAAAGGTCTTCACCGAGTCGGGCTACTCCCGTATTCCGATCTATGACGACGACCTCGATAACATACACGGCATAGTTTACTACAAGGACTTCTTCTCCGACGCGCACACCACCGAGATACCGATCTCGGAGATCGTAAAGCCGGTTATGTACATCACCAAGACACAGAAGATAAACGACGTCTTAAAGGATCTGCAGGAAAAGCAGATGCATATGGCAATAGTCACAGACGAGTACGGCTCAACCGCAGGTATCGTTACTCTCGAGGATATTCTCGAGGAGATCGTAGGCGAGATCTGGGATGAGCACGATGAGATCATAGAGGAGATCAAGGAGGTCGGCGAAAGAGAGTATATCGTCTCCGGCAGAGCTAACCTTGATAAGCTCTTTGAGGAGCTTGAGATAGACCTCGACGAGGAGCTTGACGCAATGACCGTCAACGGCTGGGCAATGAGCATTCTTGACAGAATACCAGAGGAGGGTGACTCCTTCGAGGAGCTTGGCCTCACCGTAAAGGTGCTTAAGATGGACGGCCGCCGCATTGAGGATCTCCACATTCTCGACAACAGAGTCATTGAGCCTGATAGCGACGAGGACGACGAAAAAGACGAGAATGACGACTGATTTGCAAACCGACAGTTAGCATTTTAATATAAAAACGCAAGATAGATGCAAGGTCTTTTATCAAGGCCCTGTTATCCGTCTTGCGTTTTTTATATACACATTCCTCATTAAATCCAACGAGATCCCGACACTCTGTGTTGCCCTATGGGTTACTAGCGCGTGTCATCCTGAGCTTGTCAGATAATCAAGCGTAAGCGAGTCTGTGCTTGCAC
>CAZUQN010000111.1:0-2240 GCA_964622425.1 uncultured Ruminococcus sp. | reverse complement strand
CGTGAGGTACAGAAGGTGTACCGCGGTGAGGACGTTGAGATCAACGACAAGCACGTTGAGTGTATCACCAGACAGATGACCAGAAAGATCGAGATCGAGGATGCGGGTGACACCGACCTTCTCGTAGGCACCAAGGTTGATATCCTTGAGTTCCGCGAGGAGAACGAGAAGATCCAGGCAAGAATCGATGCAGGCGAGATCTCGCTTCGCAAGGCAGAGGGTGCACCTCTCCTTCTCGGTATTACCAAGGCTGCTCTTATGACCGTATCCTTCCTTTCCGCAGCATCCTTCCAGGAGACCACAAAGGTTCTTACCGAGGCTGCTATCAAGGGTAAGAAGGACCAGCTTCTCGGTCTTAAGGAGAACGTTATTATCGGTAAGCTTATCCCCGCAGGCACAGGTCTTGGAACCTACCGCGCGGTTGAGATCGAGCGCGAGGAAGAGGCCCAAGAAGCTCCCACGGGTATCACCGTCGACGCTGACGAGCCCACTGAGGAATACAGCTTCCAGCCCGATCCCGTATACACCGAGTTCTCGGTTAACGAGTAAAAATCACGGCATAATTGCCGAGCAGAATTAAATATAGCAGGCAAACGCGAAAAGCAAACGAAAACGCGTTTGCCTGTTTTTTCGACATTTTAAGGCAAAAAAGTAGACAACTATTGACTTTTTAATAAATAAGTGGTAATATATACGTGTAACGTAAAATGCCATAGGTATGCGGTACGAAAGAAACGGACTTGCGCCAAAACGCAATTTTCGGAGTAACCCGTATCCGCAGTCATTACCTGTACATAGGAGAATTTTATGATAAACGCAGAAAATGTAAAGATATCTGTCGTAATGCCTATATATAACGCCGATGACTATCTGAAGCCCGCTATCGACGGCGTGCTCGGACAGACACTCAGAGACATTGAGCTTATTTGCGTGGACGACGGCTCCACGGATAAATCGCTCTCCATCATCAAGGAGTATCAGCAGGCTGACGAAAGAGTAAGAATACTTACCGAGAACAACGCAGGCCCCTCCATCGCGAGAAACAAGGGACTTGCCAGAGCGAGGGGTAAGTACGTCATCTTCCTTGACGCTGACGATTTTTGTGAGAGCACGCTTCTTGAGAAGCTCTATGATCTCGCTGAGGAGAAGAGCCTTGACATCGCAGTTTGCAAGTTCGATATTTATAACAACCGTAAGGCTAAGTTTGAGGATAATATCCGTAGCGATCACGGTGAGATATTCAACGAGAGTGACGTAGTCTCAAAGAACGTTTACCCCGACGTTATCCTTTCCTGCACGACGGGATATATATGGAATAAGCTTTTCAGAAGAGAATTCCTCGTTGAGAAGGAGCTTACCTTTGATCCAGATTTGCGCGTGTTTGAGGATACTCATTTCGTAGTTACCGCACTTTCCCTCGCGGATAGGGTAGGTAAGTGCTTTGAGAGACTCATTCATCACAGAGTATATACCAATCAGCCGAGAAACAAGCTGTTCAAGAAGTATTACGGTCAGGTGCCCGTAGTCTATGCGAAGATAAAGGAATTCCTGCGCGCACACGGTATGTACACGCCTCTTTCTCAGTCATTCCTAAATCTCTCCGCCAGCCGCTGCTATAAGATATACAATCTTCTTTGGCACGATGCGAAGGGTGAATTCTGGGATATGCTCCACGAGAGCTATGCCGAGGAGCTTGGCTGGACGAAGGCAGAGCCCGAGTATTTCGAGTCGAGCGAGGTCTGCGACTTTGTTGCCGCCGTCCTGATGTACAACCATAAGCAAAATGTAAAGCGACAGGATAAGGGCCTCAAGGTCAGACTTAAGAGAGTTGGCAGAGCGCTCAGGGCCATTCAGCTTCGCAAGAGGACGAAGGCATTCTTTGATAAGCTGCGCGACAAGGGCAAGAATAACACCGAGCTTTGATAAAATATATAAAAGTGTCCGCCTCCCGGGTAAGAAGGGAAGCGGACGTTTTTTATATTAAAAATGAGGATAAAACGGCTTTTCTTTTTATTATTTATCCAAAAAGGGTATATAATTATATTTACTATCTATTTAATATTACAATTTTTAACTTATTTTTGCGAAAATAATAAAAAAGTCTTGACAAACCCTTGTTTGAGTGCTAAAATAGGGTGTAATCTGCGTAAGTGGGGTATTTATGCCCTTTTTGCGCGTTATAAAATTTTTGAAGAAGGAGGAAAATCATGCCAACCTTTAACCAGCTCGTAAAGAAAGGT
>CAZUQN010000110.1:0-2421 GCA_964622425.1 uncultured Ruminococcus sp. | reverse complement strand
GAACGATATCAAGAGGAGTACCGTCTGCAAGGAACGGCATATCCTCGGGGGGAAGAATTCTCGAAACGACACCCTTGTTACCGTGGCGGCCCGCCATTTTGTCACCCACAGAGATCTTACGTCTCTGAGCAACGTAAACGTGAACTACCTTGTTAACGCCGGGAGCGAGCTCGTCGGAGTTCGAGCGATCGTAAACCTTAACGTCTACAACAACGCCGTACTCACCGTGACGCATCTTGAGCGAGGAATCCTTAACCTCACGCGCCTTCTCACCGAAGATCGCGCGAAGAAGTCTTTCCTCGGGTGTAAGCTCGGTCTCACCCTTAGGCGTAACCATACCTACAAGAATGTCACCGGGACGAACTTCGGTACCGATTCTGATGATACCGTCTGCGTCGAGATTCTTAAGAGCATCCTCGGAAACGTTGGGAACCTCGCGGGTGATCTCCTGAACACCGAGCTTGGTATCACGCGCTTCCTTGGTGAACTTCTCAATGTGAATGGAGGTGTACATATCCTCGCGTACGAGCTTTTCGTTAAGAAGAACTGCGTCCTCGTAGTTGTAACCCTCCCAAGTCATAAATCCGATAAGAGCATTCTTACCGAGCGAGATCTCACCGTTGGAGGTTGCGGGACCGTCTGCGATTACCTGACCGGCAACGACTCTAGAGCCCTCCTCAACGATGGGACGCTGGTTTACACAGGTGCCCTGGTTGGATCTCTTGAACTTGATGAGATGATAGGTATCCTTGCGTCCGGAGTCGGTGAGGATAACGATCTCCTCGCCTGCGGCACGCTCAACGATACCGCCCTCCTTAGCTACAACGACTGTACCCGAGTCAACTGCTGCCTTGTACTCCATACCGGTAGCAACGATGGGAGAGTCGGTAACCATAAGCGGAACTGCCTGCTTCTGCATGTTTGAACCCATGAGCGCACGGGTGTTATCGTCGTTCTCAAGGAACGGGATACAGCCTGCGGCAACGGAAACCGCCATCTGGGGGCATGCGTCCATAAGGTCAACCTGAGTAGGCTCAACCTCGATGAACTCGGTCTTGTATCTTGCAATAACCTTCTTGTTTACGAAGTAGCCGTTCTCGTCAAGAACCTCGTTTGCCTGAGCAACGATGTTGTTGTCCTCCTCGTCAGCGGTGAGGTAAAGAACGGTGTCGGTAACTCTGCCCGTCGTCTTGTCAACAACTCTGTAAGGAGCCTTAAGGAAGCCGTACTCGCTGATCTTAGCGTAGGACGCAAGATAGGAGATAAGACCGATGTTAGGACCTTCGGGAGTTTCTACGGGACAGATTCTACCGTAGTGGGTATAGTGAACGTCACGAACCTCGAAGGACGCTCTGTCACGGGAAAGACCACCGGGACCTAGAGCGGAAAGACGACGCTTGTGAGTAAGCTCTGCAAGCGGGTTGTTCTGGTCCATGAACTGAGAAAGAGGCGAGGATCCGAAGAACTCGCGGATAGCGGTAGCTACGGGACGTGTATTGATAAGAGCCTCAGGGCGAAGGTCGTCACTGTCGTGAGTAGACATTCTCTCCTTGATGTTCTTGTCCATTCTCGACATACCGATTCTGAGCTGATTCTGAAGAAGCTCACCGACGCAACGAAGACGTCTGTTGCCGAGATGGTCGATATCGTCAACCGTGCCTACGCCGTGGCCGAGAGCCACCATGTAGTTGATGGACGCGAAGATATCTTCCTTCGTGATATGCTTGGGACAAAGGAGAGCATTCTGCTCCTTTGCGCACTTTTTGATATAGTATTCGCGAGCTTCGCCGGTGAGGCCGTCTCTGTCAGCCGCATCGATGATCTCCTGAAGCACGGAATATCTGACCTTCTCTCCAACCTTAACGCCACAGTCGGAAAGGTCATAACCAAGAACGAGCTCGGGACGTACGGTATTGTTGCCGAATACCTTTACCTCTCTGCCGGTCTGGGTCTTGATGACAACCTCGTTTACAAGGCTGTCCTCGATTGCCTCGGCGATCTCACGTGTGATGAGGGTGTCTGCCTCTGCAACAATTTCACCCGTAAGGGGGTTAACAACAGTCTTGGCAAGAGTGAAGTCCTTGATTCTCGAAGCGAGAGCAACCTTTCTGTTGTACTTATACCTTCCAACAGGAGCAAGGTCGTATCTCTTGGGATCGAAGAACATATTGTTAACAAGCATCTCTGCGCTCTCAACGAGCGGAGGCTCGCCGGGACGGATCTTCTTGTAGATCTCCTTGAGCGCCTCGTCACGAAGAGAGGTGTTGTTCTCCTCAGCAAGAGTGCGACACTCGTCCTTTGCCATTGTTATGCGAAGAATCTCCTCGTCACCGAACATAGCGAAGATGTCCTCGTCCTTATCGTATCCGCTCTCCATAAGAGCTCTGATAAGAACGGTAACGGGGATCTTGCGGTTTTTAT
>CAZUQN010000109.1:0-2540 GCA_964622425.1 uncultured Ruminococcus sp. | reverse complement strand
GCATAGTTTAGGCTATGTCTGTCCCATAGTCGTACACCATATTATATAACCTTTTTAGTCATTTGTCAAGTGCTTTTTTCGTTTTTTTATGAAAATATTTTCATTCATTTAAACGTTCTCTTTTTTTCTGAATTTGATTGACTTTTTTTTCCTCGTGTATTATAATTTATCCGTAATCAGCGGGCGTTTTTGGGAGAGGCTATAACAGCACTGATCACCCTTGTTTTCATTATCCTCTCGGCCTTCGTGGCAGGGAAGAGTGAAGCATGATTATTTGGTGGTCGGTTATAGTGCGACTGAAAAATGCGCAAAATATCAATTAAACTTTACAAATTCAAAGGTTAAAGACTATTATGAAGCTTATTATTGCATCTAACAACAAGCATAAGATCTACGAGATCAAGAAGATACTCGGCGGCAAGTTTGACGAGATACTCTCGCTTCGAGAGGCGGGAATCGACCACGAGACCGTGGAGGACGGCACCACATTTATGGAGAATGCGATCAAGAAGGCAACCGAGATTGCGGAAATCTCCGGCTGCTACTCCCTTGCCGACGACAGCGGCATTTCTGCCAACGCTCTTGGCGGTGCGCCCGGCATCTATTCCGCGCGCTTCTCGGGCGGCACAGACGAGGATAACAACAATCTCCTACTTGAGAAGCTCCGCGATAAGGAGGACAAGAGCGCTTACTACACCTGCGCTATGGCGCTTTGCTCCCCCACGGGCGAGCTTACCCTTGCCGAGGGCTATATGCACGGCACGATTACAGAGAATCGCCGCGGCGAAAGAGGCTTTGGCTATGATCCTCTCTTTGTCCCCAAAGGCGAGACAAGGACGGTCGCAGAGATGACCGACGAGGAGAAAAACGCCATCAGCCACAGAGCGAATGCTTTGGCACTCTTACTTGAAAAGTTGGGTTAAGATATGATAGACGCAATTCTTTTATCTATTGAGATCATCGGTGTTATCTCCTTTGCCGTAGCGGGCGCTATCGTCGCTATTGATAAGGAGACCGACCTTTTCGGCGTTGTATTTCTTTCACTCATGACCTGCTTCGGCGGAGGTATCATTCGCGACATCACCATAGGCAGAAATCCGCCCGCCTTCTTCCGCGAGCTCGCCTATCAGGTAGTTATCGCCACGACGGTCGCTCTTACCGTTTTTATTCTAGCCAGCGTGTTCAAGCGTCACTACGTAAAGAGGGAACAGCTCGTCCTCTCGGTCAATAACTACATAGACGCCCTCGCAATCGGAATTTTCTCGGTCTCGGGCGTTGGCACCTGCCTTGACTTCTTTGCCTCGCGAGGCGAGAGTGCAGGCTTCCTCGTTTGCGCGGTGCTCGGTATGATGAGCGCTGTCGGCGGCGGTATGATACGTGACCTGATACTCAGAGACATCCCCTTCATTCTCCGCAAGAGAGTGTATGCCCTCGCGGCACTTATCGGCGCGTCGCTCTACTACCTGCTCGCGGCAGTTATCTTCCGTGGCAACGAGGTAATGCAGATGATCAGCGAGATATTCTGCATCGCTGTTGTTGTGGTTATCAGAGTCCTTGCCACCAAGCTCAAGTGGAATCTCCCCAAGGCTATCAGATTCTCCGAATTACGTGAGGAAGAGGCTGATGAAAAGCCCGAAATTACGGTAAAATAAATAAAAAACATAAAAAATATCATCTTTTTGAGTAAAATATCAATAAAATCCTACAAATTCTCATTAAAATATAAAAAAAGTATTTACAAACTGAAAAAAATGTGATATACTAAACGACAGCCTAATACTGTGTGACGTGTATGGCACTGCTCCGTTTGGGAATAACCCCTTGCGTGGCTTTCGCATTTCACCCGCACTTCACTCGGTTTTATGGATAAAAAATTTTAAGAAAGGTGAAGACAAAATGATCGCAAAGGAAACAAAGACCGCTCTTATCGAAGAGTACAAGATCAATGAGAGAGACACCGGTTCTCCCGAGGTACAGATCGCTATTCTCACTACCAGAATCAACGAGCTTACCGAGCACATGAAGAAGAACCCCAAGGACTTCCACTCTCAGAGAGGCCTCTCCAAGATGGTTGGTCACAGAAAGCAGCTCCTCGCATACCTTGCTAAGAAGGATATCGAGAGATACAGAGCAGTTATCAAGAGACTCGGTCTCAGAAAGTAATTTTTTACTTTCCCGCCGGGAATACGAGACGGGAACGAATGCACGCTTTGCTTTTCGTTCCCGTTTTTCTCGGTAAGCTGACTTTTTTCTCTTTGTCAACAAAACAGACAACGGGATCAGAAAGCTAAAAAACATGCGCTTATGCAAATAATTATTGGCAAAAAGCGCAAATCGTTCTTAATTTTGCATTCTGCATTTTGCATTTTGCATTTAATTCACTCGGGCGCGGAAGTAGCATTTAAATATGCGTTTGAAAAACTTCAAGCATATATCTAAGTGTTATCTTCGCCCCGACGTCAAAAAAAGACAAACGGAGGAATTTTTAAAATGGTAGAAAACTTCAAAACATTCGACGAAAAAGTATTCACTTATGAGCT
>CAZUQN010000108.1:0-2629 GCA_964622425.1 uncultured Ruminococcus sp. | reverse complement strand
ATCTCACCGACTGTCACAAGTTTCTTGTGGAGTGCTGCTTTCGATTGAGTTCTTAATGCTATATTTATGAACAGTCGGAGCGCCTTGTGCTTCGACTGTTTCATTTTTCAAATAATATTTTTAAAGGATGGTTTTTACCATGAAAAGAATCTTCGCGCTTATCCTCGCAGCAGCTCTTATGCTCTGCACCTTCACTTCCTGCGGCGGCAGAGACAAGTTTGATATGTCTAACGTTAACTCTCTGTCCGATCTTGACGGCGCCGTTATCGCGGCACAGACCGGAACCTTCCACCTCGATGCACTCACTGCTCAGACCGAGGGCGTAGAGGTTAAGGAATATCCTGACTTCACTCAGCTTCTCACCGCTCTTAACTCCGGCGCTATTGACGGCTACGTTGCAGAAGAGCCCACCGCATACGCAGTTATCGCTCAGAACCCCGGCCTTAGCTACGTTGCACTTAAGAACAATGACACCGGCTTCACCGCTACCGATGCGGATACAGGTATAGCAGTTGCTTTCAAGACAGGCAGCGCATACGTTGCACAGGTTAATGATATTCTCGCAGGCATCGACGATGCAACTCGCGCAAAGCTTATGCAGCAGGCAGTAACCATGAGCACAAATACCGACGAGGCTCTCTCCGAGGCACTCGCTCTTATTTCCTCTAACACTGATACATCTAACGGCACTCTCAAGATCGCTATGGAGTGCGCTTACGCTCCCTTCAACTGGTCTCAGCTCACCGACGTAAACGGCGCTGTTAAGATTCAGGGCAGCGACCTCTACGCTAACGGCTACGACGTACAGATCGCAAAGTACATTGCTGCAGAGCTCGGTATGGCTCTTGAGATCTACGCTGCAGAGTGGGATGCTCTTATCGCAGGCGTACAGGCTACCACCTATGATGCGATCATCGCGGGTATGTCACCCACAGCCGAGAGAGAAGAAGAAGTTGACTTCACCGACTGCTACTACAACTCCAACCTCGTTATTATCTACAAAAAGTAATTATTTGTTTGCATAAAGGGTTATAATGAATTTCTTTAACAACATTTCGAACATTTTAGACAAGTATTTCGGTCTACTTTTAAAGGGTCTTGGATACACGATGCTTATCGCCCTTGTGGGTACGGTAATAGGTCTTATTATCGGTCTTTGTACGGGTATAATCAGAACGATTCCAACATCAAAAAACAAAGCCGTATCCATCATACAAAGGTGTGTGAACGCGCTTATCAGCGTATACGTTGAGGTATTCCGCGGAACGCCTATGATGGTACAGGCTATGGTTATTTACTGGGGATTTGCCTTTGCAAACGGCGGTAAGACCCTCCCCCTTATCCCTGCGGGTATATTTATTGTATCCATAAACACCGGTGCGTATATGACGGAGATCGTCAGAGGCGGTATCATATCGATTGACAAGGGTCAGTTTGAGGCTGCGTATTCCTGCGGCATGAACCACTTCCAGGTTATGCTCTACGTCATCATCCCTCAGGTTATGAAGAACATCCTCCCCTCGGTTTCCAACGAGTTTGTTATCAATATCAAGGACACTTCAGTGCTTAACGTTATCGGCGTTATGGAGCTGTTCTATCAGGCTACAAAGATCCAGACAATGACCTACCAGATATTCGAGACATATCTCGTTGTCTGTGTTATATACTTCATTATGACCTTCTCTATCACAAGACTGTTAAGACTTGTTGAAAAGAAGCTATCCGGCTCTAACTCCTATACAATTTGCGGCTCGCAGTCGGATCCCAATGCTGAAATACGCGTAAAGGAGGGTCAGTAATATGTCTGAAAATGCAGTTATTAAGCTCTCCCACCTTGAGAAATCCTTCGGAGAAAACGAGGTTCTCAAGGACATAAACCTCGAAGTATCTAAGGGCGAGGTTATCTCGGTTATCGGCTCATCGGGCTCGGGTAAAAGTACTATGCTCCGCTGTATCAATCTGCTTGAGATCCCCTCGGGCGGTGAGATACTCTACGAGGGCAAGAATATCCAGGACAAATCCGTAAAGCTCACAGAATACCGCGCAAAGGTTGCGATGGTGTTCCAGCAGTTCAACCTCTTCAACAACATGACTGCTCTTGACAACTGTGTCAAGCCGCAGATGATCGTGCTTAAGCGCACCAAGGAGGAGGCTACGAAAATCGCTCTTGAGTTTATCGAGAAGGTCGGAATGAGCGCTTACGTTAACGCTAAGCCCTCTCAGCTTTCTGGCGGACAGAAGCAGCGTATCGCTATCGCGAGAGCGCTGTCGATGAATCCCGAGGTAATACTCTTTGACGAGCCTACATCTGCTCTCGACCCTGAGATGGTCGGTGAGGTACTTGAGGTTATGCAGGATCTCGCAAGATCGGGCTACACGATGATAGTCGTTACCCACGAGATGGGATTTGCAAGAGAGGTCTCGAGCAGAGTTATCTTCATGGACGGCGGTTACATCGTCGAGGAAGGTACTCCCGAGGAGATCTTCAAGAACACCAAGCAGGAAAGAACAAAGCAGTTCTTGTCTAAGGTTTTGTAAAATAAAAGCAACAGAAAAGAGAGAGCATTCGGCTACTAATGTGCCCCCTGTCAAGTAGACAGACTAAAAAACAAAAAGAATTTGTTAATTG
>CAZUQN010000107.1:0-2724 GCA_964622425.1 uncultured Ruminococcus sp. | reverse complement strand
AAACGGTCTCACGGCCGAACTCACTCATCATAGAGCAGATGTTGATGATCTTACCTCCACCCTTCTTGATCATAGAGGGGATAACAGCCTTGGAAACGATAAAGGGAGCGTTGAGGTCAACGTCGATAACCTGTCTGAACTCGGAAGCCTTCATCTCGATCATGGGGATTCTCTTGATGATGCCCGCATTGTTAACGAGAATGTCGATAACGCCGACTTCCTCCTCGATCTTGGCTACCATTGCGTTTACAGCGTCCTCATCGGTAACGTCACAAACGTAGCCGTGAGCCTTGATGCCGTCTGCCTCGTAGGAAGCGAGACCCTTGTCAACGAACTCCTGCTTGATGTCGTTGAAAACGATGGTTGCGCCTGCGGCTGCAAGTCCCTTTGCGATTGCGTATCCGATACCGTAGGATGCGCCGGTGATGAGAGCTACCTTGCCCTCGAGATTAAAAATCTGAGTGTTTGCCATTTCGGTTTCTCCTTTATATTCTCTTAATTATCTTAATTCCTTGGTTTCGATATGATCCATATCGGTGAATTCCTGATTCTCACCGCACATAGCCCAGATGAAGGAGTAGTTCTTAGTACCTACGCCGGAGTGGATAGACCAGGAGGGAGAGATAACTGCTTCCTCATTGTGCATAATGATGTGTCTTGTCTCCTTGGGCTCGCCCATCATATGGAATACAGCATCGTTTCTGTCCATATCAAGATAGAGGTAAACCTCCATTCTTCTGTCATGGGTGTGGCAAGGCATAGTGTTCCAGTTGGAGCCAACCTCGAGCTGAGTAAGTCCCATAGCAAGCTGGCAGGACTTCATTACCTCGGGGTGAATGTACTGATTGATAACTCTCTTGTTGCAATCCTCAACGGAGCCGCAAGGAACCTTACGCGCCTTGGTGATGTCTATCTTAACGATAGGATACTGAGTGTGTGCAGGGCAAGAGGTCATATAGAACTTTGCGGGGCACTCGGGATCAACGCTCTTGAAGGTGAGGACCTTGTTGCCCATACCAACGTAGATACCGTCTCTGGGGTTCATCTCATACTCGGTGCCGTCGATGGTGATAATACCCTTGCCACCGATGTTGATACAGCCGAGCTCACGTCTCTCGAGGAAGTAATCCGCGGCAAGCTCCTTGCCTGCCTCGAGCTTAAGCTCTGCGAATACGGGCATCATACCGATCACGATGATTCTGTCGATATGGCTGTAAACCATTCTGATATTGTCCTTGGTGAAGAGGTTCGCAATATGGAACTCCTCTCTGAGTCTGTCTGTTGTGTAATACTTGACGTCTTTAGCGTTAGCAGCGTCTCTGACTTCCATTCCTTCATTCTCCTTTTTTATGTAATTACCGTAAACCTCAATCTGCGTGAGCGCCGCGAAGGACAGCGAGCCGTCCTCGAGTCTCTGCTGCTTGAAGCCGGTGAGCTTTACCATTTCTGTTTCTTTGGGTTCAAATTCTACCCTCTGACCATCGGCTGTGCCGATAAGATTTGCGTGTACCTTGCTTCCGTCCGAGAACTCCACGTCACATTCCTTCCAATACGTGTCGTGCGGGAAATCCGCGCGAAGGAAGAGAACGACGCTCGATACCTCGACCTCGGTGCCAAAGTGTAATTCGTACTCAAGGTCCTCGCGAAGGCCACCGCCCCAAGAGTGATAGGGGAAGAAGCCGTGGTTGGAGTTATCGATAACACCGTCGATCGCATTGCGCTCAAAGAAGCAAGGATCTTCACGGGTAACGAAGTTGGCAACCGCGTGGGGATAATACTTAGGTACGTTGTGTCTGTCGTGCGAATTGAGTGAGATAAGGCGCTCGCCGTAGGTCTCAGCATCGGTAGGCTCGGAAACGACTATTCTGTGGTCGTCACCGTCAAACGCGCCGGGAGCGTAGCAGGCCTGTCTTTCTCTGTCGAAAGGCACAAGGAACTCGTAAGTTCCGTCGGGAACGTAAACGATGGACTCGGCAAGTGTCGGGTCAAGCTTCAGCTTAACGAAGGACGTGTCACAAAGCTCAATTCTGAACTTGTCACCGAGCTCGTATTCGCCGTGGAAATGCTCGTCTATTTCATTTCCGTAAGCCTTGAACTTAACGTCGCCGTTTTCACGAATCAGCTTTAAGTTAATTATGTCAATCACCCCTTTTCACCTTATATATTAACATATCTTTTAAAATAAATCAACCGTTTTATGAAATAATTAAAATCAAATGTTTCGCCTATGCGGATATAGGATAAAAAACAGACACCGCCTTTTTGACGGTGCCTGAAAATAAATTATTTAAGAATGGATACGGAGTCGGAGATGTTCTTCTCAAGAGCCTCTCTGCCGTACTTATCGACGTCAGCCTTATTCTTCTCACCGTGAGTAAGACAGCCCGCGCCGTTGATGCATCCGCCAACGCAAGCCATACCCTCGATGAAGTTACCGTCAAGCACGCCCTTGTTAAGCTTGAGGAGCGCCATACGGCAGGCCTCGATGCCATCGCATACCACGGGCTTGATCTCGAAGTCGATATTCTGCTCCTTCATCGCCTGAGCGGCAGCATCGGTAAGACCGCCCGAGCGAGCGAAGATACGTCCGAAGTAGGACGCGTTATCAAGCACGCCCTCCTCAAACTCGGAAAGCTCGAAGTCGCGGCTATCAAAGAGCGCCTGAAGCTCCTCAAAGGTAAGCACACAGTCAACGTAAGGCTTGACGCTCTCGAGCTGTGCCTC
>CAZUQN010000106.1:0-2765 GCA_964622425.1 uncultured Ruminococcus sp. | reverse complement strand
CGAGAAAGATGAAGAGAAGATCCAACGTTTGGAAGCTCGAGACCCCCACCAACCTTGTTAAGTGCCCTCAGTGCGGCGAGTACAACCTTGCTTACCGCGTTTGCAAGGCTTGCGGCTACTACAAGGGTGAGCAGATCGTTGCTCACAAGGATGAGGCAGCTAACTAATTCTCTAGTCTATCCCCGATACAAAACACCGACTTCGTTCGAAGTCGGTGTTTTGTTTTTTACGTCACCAAGGGGGACATCTGCTTTTTTTAAAAGTTAGCGAAGCGAGATAGAGTGTCATCCTGAGCGGAGTGCGTAAGCACGAAGTCGAACCCGTAGGGCGACACAGAGTGTCGGGATCTACTTTGGCTAACACGATAACTATCTAAAAAACAGTAGTTAAGGAAGCCGTCATCAGACTCATACTAGATCCCTTCGTCGCTACGCTCCTCGGTTTTGCTCCTCACCGGAGCAAAACTTCGACAAGCTCAGGATGACACTAAAGCAAGCTTAGTTGATTCAATGTTCTTCGGACGTTGAATCAGTCCTCGTACATATCCTCTTCGTATGCTTTTTCGTCGAGCTCATCGTTGAACTTAATGGTTCTTTTAGCGTTGAGGTAGTAGGAGTCGCCTGCGGCGCTGGTAAACTCGTATTCCTCGTCGTCTATGTCAAAGAGTCTTCCTTCAACGTCGAGACCCTTTGCAGCCTTGCAGAATACCTCGAGGAATTCGTCCGTGTCAAACTCGTCTATCTCGATGCCGTAGTCATCATTGGAGAGAATAATAGAGGTTTCCTGATCGGGTTCTGCGCCCTCATATTCGTCATCGTAGTTTATATAATCCGAGGTGAACTCAAAGAAATCGTCGAGCTCGCCGGATTTTAAGTAGGAAATAAACCTTTTAAGATCGGTTTTTGCACCCGTCAGGGTGATCTCAAAATAGAGCTCTTCACAAAGTGTCATAATCTTTCTCCTCATTTATAATTAATTGTCTTTGTTTTGAGTATAGCACAGCGAAATATATTTTGTCAATATATCTTGAAAAAAGTCTTTTCGGGTTGCCTCTTATTGCTATCATATGCGCTGTGGCATTTATTGTCTATTACCACTTCTCATATTTATATGAGAAAAAGGATTATCGAAAACAAAAAACCTATTGACATCGGTGGGCGGCGGAGTATAATGATAAATAGCGGACAAAAAGCCGCCTCAAAAAACAATGGAGAAGAGAGCTTGGTCTCCTACTGATGAGCTATGAGAAAGAGAAATATCGATTTCACAAAGGGTACTCTTTTGCCCTTGATAATTACATACGCGATACCGCTTATTTTGTCCGGCCTTGTACAGACTATGTTCAACGCCGCGGATATGGCGGTGCTTGGCGCGTTTGATAAGTCGACTGACTCCTCGGCTGTCGGGGCGGTGGGAGCGACGGGCGCTATCATCGGGCTTCTCGTTAACTCGTTCATAGGTCTTTCGGGCGGCACCAACATCATTCTCGCGCGCTCGGTGGGCGCTCGTGACGATGAGAGGTCGCAGAAGATAGTCGGCTCGTCACTTATTCTCGCGGTTTCTATTGGCGTTGTTATGACCTTTGTCGGTATGATCACGGCACCCTGGTTTTTGACGGCTACAAACTGTCCCGCCAATACGTATGACGGAGCGCTTACTTATCTTCGTATATACATATCGGCTACTCCCGCCATACTGATATACAACTACGGAGCCGCCATTATTCGCGTGTCGGGTGACAGCAAATCTCCCTTTACCTACATACTCATCGCGGGTGTTACAAACGTTATTCTCAACATTATTCTTTGCTTCATCCTTCCTAACAAGGTTGCCGCGGTTGCTATTGCAACTCTCACCTCCAACGTTGTCGGCGCGGCTCTTACTGTGGCTCATCTTCTTAGGCTTAAGGAGGGGCCGTGTAGAGTTAATCTTAAGAATTTGCAGTTTTCCTGGCGTGAAACAGCTAATATCGTTTTGCTTGGATTACCCAACGCCTTTAATAGTGCTCTTTACAGCATTTCCAATCTTCAGATACAGGGCGCGATCAATTCCTTCGGCTCGTCCGCATCTGCGGGCAATAATGCCTCTGCTCAGGTTGAATCGTTTTTAGCTACTACGATTCAATCAATATCCACCACGTGTATGGTTGCCGTCGGTCAGAACATCGGAGCGAACGAAAAGAATCGTGTTAAGAATACCATCGTGCGGTGTGCGATCCTCAATTTCTCTATCGCGCTGATTCTCGGTCTTGGGGCGCTTGCGCTCGGTAGATCTCTGCTTCGTATATTCTTACCGAATGATGCCCTCGCAGTTGAGATTGGAATGGTAAGGCTTGCCTGCCTTTTGAGTCTGTACTCGATCATGGCGCTGGATAGCACGTTATCACATTCGGTAAGAGCTTTTGGCTCCACTCTTTTCCCTATGCTTAACGCGGTGTTCACTGTCATACTCTTCAGAACCATATGGATGAACTTTATCTATCCCTATATGACCTTTGTCGGTGATCCCGTCAAGGATATCTTCAACGTCTATGAGTGCTATATGATCTCCTGGACTCTCTCGTTTGTTGTGCAGGTCGCAATATTCGCGGTCTTTTACAAGAGATATATTCGCGGCAAGGGTAAGGAAGTATGATGGACAAAATCCTTCCTTAATATTAATAAGAATATAGTATATAAATAAATAATAAAAATATAGAGAAAAAATTTTTAAAAACCGCTTGACATTTCCGTTTTGCTTTGGTATAATAGACAAGCGCGTAAAAC
>CAZUQN010000105.1:0-2884 GCA_964622425.1 uncultured Ruminococcus sp. | reverse complement strand
GAGTTATGATTGGCTTCGCCAAGTTATGATTGCCTGACGGCAAGTTAAAGTTCATAGGGCAATCATACCATAACATTTGGCAAGGCCAAATTCATAATGGCGAGCGAAAGCGAGCTTCATAACGTTCGCGCAAGCGGACTCATAACTAAAAACCATAACTCTCAACTAACAGCATATAACTCGTGATTAGTACAGAATTTTATATGTTAACTAAGCTGAAAGGGCTATCAATTATGAAAAAATCACTTGCGATTATCCTTTTACTTACGCTATTTTGCCAACTATTCCTTACATCTTGCGGTGTTTTAAATGATTTTTTGCACCCTGACGATGATGTGGACGACAACGATGTGAACGATTCCACCGACAAAAATGATGGCTCGGACAAGACCGAGGGAGACCTTGAGACGTCCCTTGCCGAGATCGACGTGCCCGAGAGGTTTAAGGTCGCTTACACCATCGACCGCGAGAAGCTCGAGAGAGCGGCAGAGGCTGCTACCGAGAAGCTTTACACTCTTTACGAGGAGGGCGGTATCAACTTCCCGAAGACCTGCTCCACCGACTATCAGTACACCTACGGCGCCAACAATAACTGGACCGCGGGTATGTATACAGGCTCTTATCTTATGGCCTATCAGCTTACGGGTGACCAGAAGTACGCAGACGTTGTAAACGAGATGATAGATACCTTCGTCTATCGAGAGGCCAACCGCGTAGGTATGGGTGACCACGACGTTGGCTTCGCCTTCGTCCCCTCCTGTGTCGGTGCGTATAAAATTCTTGGCTCGGAGGAGGCTAAGGCCGCCGCGCTCAGTGCTGTCGAGTATTATTACGAAACGAGCTACAGCAAGGAAGGTAAATTTATCATCCGCGCCTTCAGCTGGAATAGCTTTGACGGCTTCCGCACTATGATGGACTCCGAGATGAACGCCTCGCTCTTCTTCTGGGCAGGTCAGGAGCTGAGCACTAAGGTCTACACCAACGCGGGCAAGGATCACACTATGACTACCATTGATCTGCTCGTGCGCGATGACGGCTCGACCTACCATCACTACCAGTTTGATCCCGCGACCGCAGAGCCGCTTTACGGCGTGACCTGGCAGGGATACGCAGACGAGTCCTGCTGGTCCCGCGGACACTCCTGGGGCATCTACGGCTTCTCCATCGCGCATTCCTACACCAATAGCGAGGAGATCCTTAACGCTCAGCGCGACGTCACCTACTATATGCTAAACAATCTTCCCGAGGACCTCATTCCTTATTGGGATTACACCTTCACCGACGGCTCCGAAGAGCCTCGTGACACCTCTGCGGCGGCGATAGCCGTCTGCGGTATGCTCGATATGGCAGAAAGACTCCCCGAGGACTCGGCGCAGCGCCTTGTTTATGAGAGCGCCGCGGCACAGATCATGGAGCAGCTTATCGACCACTACACCGGTGACATCGGCGTTGAATACGACGGTCTTATCCATAGTGTCACCCACGCCAAGCCTCAGGGACACGCGATAGAGGAGTGCGCTCCCTACGCCGACTACTTCTACCTCGAGGCTCTCGCAAGATACCTCGACGAGGACTTCATCCGTCCGTGGTAACGGAGCCTTCTCTTGTGAGAGAAGGGTAGCGAAGCGGCCGCGAGGTATTGAATAACAGTCCGGCGGACTGTTAGACCCGAGTGGTGACCGAGTCACAACGAGAACCATTTATGGTGGATGAGTAGTTGGCTTCAATTACCACAATAGATTGCTATTTGTTGTGGCGATATACCGCTCGCGGTATGCGAATTTGCGTTTTCCAAAACGCAAATATATCGAGCGAAGCATACCGACATTATCATATAAAAAATACAGAGAACGCACAAATTTAGCGCTCTCTGTATTTTTTATCTTTTCGGAAAAATATTATTTCCCGAAATCACCCGACTCTAAGAGAAATGAGGTTGCAAATTCGCACCCCTTGAAGAATGCCTTTTTCGTAAAGGCGGCTTCGGCATCGCACAGTGCATCGGCAAATTTTTCTACAGCATCCTTCTGTTCATTATTAAGCGTTGCATTCGCTTTTTCGTGTAGCTCTGCGGCTATTTTTGTAAGCCTACGCTCCTCATCCGTATCAATTACAGCGCATTCAGAGGATAGATATTCGTTCCATAGTTTTTCAAGTGTAGATTTCATTTTTAATTACCTTTCTCGTTAGTTTGGAAGTGAACTGAAAATATTATAGTTCAAATGCGAACTAAAGTCAAGCCTTTTTAGTTCATTTGTGCTATAATTTTTAAAAAACGAGGTGGCAAGATGACTACATATCAAAGAATAAAGGATCTCAGAGAAGACGCGGAAAAGAGTCAGGAAGAAATAGCGAAGATTTTAGGTACGAGTCAATCCTATTACGCTCAGTATGAAAACGGTAAAAGACCGATACCGCTTGAACGTATGATTATTTTAGCAAAGTATTATAATGTATCACTAGACTATCTCGCGGGACTTATTGACACTCCCAAAAAGCTCAAGTGAGTAACATATCGGTAATAGTTAGAATGTGGCAACCTCATCCGTCACTCGCAAAGCTCGTGCCACCTTCCCCAAGGGGGAAGGTCAAGGCATACCTTCCCCCTTGGGGAAGGTGGATTTTGCGAAGCAAAAGACGGATGAGGTTGCCTCGCGCTAGCTATTAAAAAATAATGAGAATTATAGGGTACATCTGCCAAAAGGCAGAGTGAGATAGATCGATTTACTAAATTCTCTTTTTCTGTTGGTGAAGTTTTTGCCAGCGCAAAAGTGAAGTTGTGAGTTGGATAGAGTGTCATCCTGAGCGGAGTGTGACAGCACGAAGTCGGATAATCAAGCGTAAGCGAGTCTGTGCTTGCACAAGCGAGACACGCGCAGATTGC
>CAZUQN010000104.1:0-3425 GCA_964622425.1 uncultured Ruminococcus sp. | reverse complement strand
GTCCCTACGGGCCTTCCTCGTCCTTCACTTCGCACTTCGCGCTTCGCATTCCGCACTTCATTTTGCATTCCGCATTTATCTAAGCCCCTCTGCAAACTCCTCGGTTGCTTCGATAAATATATCCGCATTCTCGTATTCCGAGCGAATGGAAACGAGATACACGCACTCTGGGAGCATGGTCGGGAAATAAGGATACTTGATGACCTTCTTCTCACACTTGTAGGCTCGGTATTCCTTGCCCGTCATTTTCCTGACCTCGGCAATCGCCCACAGATCGAGCCTTGCCAGAGTCCTTGAGGTCTTCCCTACTCTCATATTGACAACGAAGGATTCTCTGCCTCCGTCATTTCTTATCTCATAATAATATTCCGCAGCCACGTGTCCGTTGTAGACGTATATAGCGGCGGTGATGAATCCGAGAGCGACAAGCCACAAAACCCCCGAGTATGCCGCACCGAAATATGCCGCGAGAATGAAGATCAGGGCCGTACCGATAAGGCCGAGAAAGACGTATCTTGCAACGTTGTTTTTTGATTTTACGCTAAGCGTCATCTCATTATGCACTAGGGACGCTCCTTTCCCGAGAGCTTGTAATCCTCGAACAAGGAATACTCATCGGTCCTCTCATAAATAAGGATGTAATAAGGCTTCGCATCTTCTACGGCATTCAAGGTTATCTTGAGTCTGATCCAATCGGGAGTCTCGGAGTCAAGGAAGGTGACGTCCGAGAAAACAAGCTTGTAGTAGGTATACATAAGGAGGCTGTCGCTCGAAGTGTAGCTGAGAGTACCTATCTTCTCTACCTCGCCCGACTCGTCAAACGGCACTCTCTCAAGCTCAAAGGTGAAGAGATCATCGGCATTCTCGTCGAGCCTTACGCCATACTTTTCCTCAATCGTGTCAAAGACGGAGGAGTTGTATCTTATCGAGAGCTGGAGCTGACCTACGTCCTCGATCACTATGAGATTGTCCGCAAAGAAGCTCGCAAAATCGGGATCGTCATAGGGCGCGCGCAAGGTCTGAGTCTTGGCAAATATCTCGCCGTCCTGAAGATTATAATATTCGGTGAGCTTCCCGTCAAAGTAGACGTTTTTCATCTCACTCGGATAATAGTTAAAAAGAATTACTCTGAAAAGTATCAGTCCGACAACGAGACAGCACACCGCGATAATTACCGCCTTAAGAATGGTCGCGACAGGATTTTTACTCCCCTTCGGCTCCTCGTCTATCTCGTCATAATCGCCGTAGCGTTCTATATCTTCCATAGGATAGTCCTTTCACTTATTTTTACATCTTAAATTATATATGAAAGAAGAAGCAAAGTCAAGAAAGCGGGAAAATAATTTAAACTTATTTAACACCTCTTGTAATCCATGCGCTTTCGTGCTAAAATATATACAAGAAATCTAACCCTGAGATGTGAGGCATATTATGACCGAAACTACAAGAGAAATATTTGATAAATACGAGGTCAGAAAGACTAAAGAGCAGAAGGCGGCCTTCAGAGACTACCTCACCTCAGTCGCTAAAGACAAGGGATACAAGGTCGTGACAGAAGAGTCCGGAAAGAGTGTTAAGAACGTTATCGTCGGCGACCCTAAGAGCGCAGAGGTCATCTACACAGCGCACTACGACACCTGCGCGGCAATGCCATTGCCCAATTTCATCTCTCCGAAGTGTATACCGCTATATATACTTTATCAGCTTGTTTTGTCACTTATTATTTACATAATCCCCTTTTCTATAATGCTCTCGGCAAATCCGATACTTGAGGCTACAGGATCAAAAGCGCTGTTTGCCTTAGCGCTCTACGGTGGCTACGCCCTCCTGCTCGGTATGACCTACCTCATTATCAACGGCCCCGCAAATAAGCATACCGCCAACGATAACACCTCGGGCGTTACGCTCCTTATCGATATAATGTCCGAGCTTCCCGAGGAGCTAAAAGACAAGGTAGCCTTCATTTTCTTCGACCTTGAGGAAAGAGGCACCGTCGGCTCTAAGTGCTATAAGAAACTGCACCCGAGAGTCGCCAAGGAAAAGCTAATCCTTAACTTTGACTGCGTGTCCGACGGAAAGAATATCCTATTCGTCCCCAAGAAGGGCGCATACGATAAGGAAAGCGTAATCGCCGAGGCCTTCACTCCCACGGGCGAGTACGAGGGTAAATACTCCGTCGAGGTGGCAAAAAAAGCATTCTACCCCTCAGACCAGCGCAACTTTGAGCGCGGCGTCGGCGTCTCCGCCCTCAACAAATCAAAGAGCGGTATACTCTATATGAATAAAATACATACCAAAAGAGATACCGTCTACGACGAGGAAAATATAGCCTTCCTCAAAGATGGTGCAATAAGGCTCGCAGAAATGCTCACAAAAGAGAAAATCGAGCAGTAACAGGGAGGTTTTATGTTTCCTATTCAATTGGACGGTGCAAAGGTTTTATATTATACACCACAAGATAACTATGGTGTTATCAAATATCCAAACGGAGATATTTCTGATTATTCTCATTACCTTGCAATTTGTAATTACCCCGGTGAGGATGCTTATTATTTGTTCTGCTGCAACAAGAATTATGAAGTAATATTTGATTGGTTAGATTGTAGCATTGAGGGGTGTATGAAGCTTGCCGCTTCGTACAAAGAAAATATTATATGGTACCGAGCAGAATAAGAAATCCAAATTTATCAAGTGCAAAAAACACCCCGGCAGACCTCAAAATCTGTCGGGGTAAATTATTATTCGGCGGGAGCAAGCCCCCGCCCTACCATAATACAATACAGCGCAACCTTATCAACAATGCGTTATTTTATTAGTTAGCGCGTCACAACCTCATCCGTCTTTTGCTTCGCAAAATCCACCTTCCCCAAGGGGGAAGGTCGGGATAAACCTTCCCCTTTGGGGAAGGTGGCACGAGCTTTGCGAGTGACGGATGAGGTTGCCCAATTCTAGCGTTCGTTTGCGTATTTGAGCAAACATTCCATTCCTCGATGGCATCTGAGCGAATAGATTTAGATGAAGCCGTCTTTCGTAGATTTTGAGCGAATAAATTATGATAATCAAGCGAAAGCGTATCTGGGAGTTCACTCACAAGGACGCTCGCGCAGATTGCTCCGTGGCGGCTCCCCGCAAGGGGAGCAAGGTGCGAAGCACCAAGGACACAAGGTGGACTTGCGCCACAAGGAGTAGAAACCCGCCTTCTTCGACCCGAAGCAATAGTTACCTATTGCGAGCATTGGTCGAAAAGGCGGGTTTATCGCTAAATATATCGCTTAGAGATTAGGCGAGTTCTGCGAAGTACTTAATCGTTCTTACCATCTGAGATGTGTAAGAGTTCTCGTTGTCGTACCAAGAAACTACCTGTACCTGGTAGGTATCCTCGTCGATCTTAGCAACCATGGTCTGAGTTGCATCGAAGAGAGAAC
>CAZUQN010000103.1:0-3960 GCA_964622425.1 uncultured Ruminococcus sp. | reverse complement strand
TCAAATGCGATGCTTGCACTTTTGTCAAAGTGTAAATTCTCCGCTAAGAACATCACCCATTACGTTCTCTGTCCTTTTTTGATAAGCACTGCATTTTTAGACACAAATGCTTTTTAATTTATTCGATAACTGCAATAGAGCTTTCGTCAATCACTATACGGACGTCGATACTCTCCCCGTTTCTCGTTACGTTAACGGTAACGACCGAGCCCGCTCTGGCATTAAGCATGGAATCTGTAACTATATACATTCTGTTTACGTCATAGGTCACACCGTCAACGGTGATCGTATTGATAATGTCTCCAACCTCGACAAAGCCCTTCGCAAGACTTCCGTCAGCAACGGAAATTACTCCTACGTCCTCACGCTTATGGAGCTTACCGTTTGCCTCGTCGTATTCGGTATAGAGTTTTGACGCCTGCACCGTGATACCGAGGTAGCATCTGTACACGTTTTCTTTATCTGTGCCGTCACAGTAGTGGAGAATATTCTCGGTTACGTACTTAACGAAGTTTGAGGGAATCGCGTAGCTCATATTCTCACTGCTTGTCAGCTTGGCGTTAACGATGCCAATAAGCTCGCCGCGGTTATTGAACAAACCTCCGCCCGAGTTACCGCTGTTTACCGCGGTGTCCATTCTCATTACCCTGATCTGAATTGCGGTAACGCCGTCCGCTCCCTCCATCTGAATATACTCGCTGTCAACGTTGATATATCCGAGCGTTGCGGATATGCCGAGAGCCTCAGGATTTCCCACGGCTATGGCCTGATCGAGCACAGCGACGTTGTTCGAGTCGGCAAACGTGACTGCCGCGGCATTGCTCTCTGCGATGATCTTACTGCCATCAACCTTGAGCACCGCGAGATCATAGTTCATCGAGCCGCCGACGTAGGTAGCGGGAATAGCGTACTCATTGCTCTCCTGACCGTAAAGATATACGTTGATATTATCACTAATACCATTTTCAGTATTGGACTGACTGTAATAAACAACGTGGTAGTTGGTTATGATGTAGGCGTCTCCCTGATTCTTATCAAGTTTATAGATAACGCCCGAGCCTGCGGAGGTCTTCTCACGGCTGGCTGTCGCGCCCGGCTGATAGGACGTGCCGTAGGTAGTGGTCTTGAAGGTACATCTGATACTTACCGCAGACAACAGAGCCTTGCCTGCCGCCGCATTATCCTGAGGCACACCGTCAATCGTAACGTTGTAGTTGTTTCCGCCCTCAACGGTGACGTTTTCCCCCATGTTGTTGTTTATCATCTGCTCAACTTCGCTCTTTGTCAGATAATCCTCAGTGTCTCCGAAGCTGAAATCTATCAGGTAGCAGGAGGACATACTGAAGATGGCGACAATGAGCATTATAAAAAGAATTATAAGCGAGCGCTTCATTTTAATATTCATAAAACTCCATTCCGTCCGACTCTCGGACATAAAACACTTTGCTATGCTCTTATTATACAACGAGTTTATTAAGATACTGTTACCAAATAAAGAAAAATAAATAAAATTTTCCTTTTATGGCAGTTACCTCACTGTGCGTCAGCACAACTTCCCTGCGTCAGCAGTTTCACTGTGCGCTAGCACAACTTCACTGCGACAGCAACTTCACTCGCCAAAAAGGCGAACTTCACAAAAAAATAGACTAGATTGATTTAGGATGGAAATCGTCGACTGACGAGTGATAGATGTATCCAAATACTTCGAGTGATGAAACGGCGATAGAAAAAGAGTGTAAGAGGTGGAAATTGCGAGAATTCCACCTCTTACTTATGCAAGTATTAAGCTTTAGAGTTGTTTTGCTTGGGTGCTCGACTCTTTTTCGGTTACGCCTAAATGAATCCGTCCATTTATTTGTTGTTCTTGAAGAACTGATACAGATAGCACGGTATCATGCCGTTATACAGCTTCTTGACCTTATCGGCGCGTTTACCGTAAAGACGCTCAAAGCCCTCGTGAGAGGTGATAACGTATACCTGCCAGGGAGCGAGAGAGCGGAAGTGTACGCCGATATCACGGTAGAGCCTCTCGACCTCCTCAGTCGTGCCTATTCTCTCGCCGTAAGGGGGATTTGTTACTATCGTTCCGCGTCTGCCGGGGGCGGAAATTCGCCTTGCATCCTGGCGGAAAACCCTGATAGAATTTAACACGCCTGCCCTGTAAGCGTTATCCTTTGTGAGTTTCACGCACTCTTCGTCGATGTCGGAAGCATAGACCTCAAAGCTCGAGTCAGTGATGCCCTCAAGGGCCTCCTCCTTAGCGCTTCTCCAGACCGAATGGGGGATATACGGGAATTTCTCCGCCGCAAAATTACGGCGCATACCCGGAGCTATATTTCGCATCTGCATAGCCGCCTCGATAGCGAGAGTGCCCGAGCCGCACATAGGATCCCACATAAGCACGTCCTCACGGGGGCGCGAGGTCGCTACGATTGCCGCCGCCAGAGTCTCGCGAATGGGAGCGGCGTTTGCCTCACGGCGGTAGCCTCTCTTGTGAAGCGGCTCGCCTGAGGTATCTATCATAAGGGTCGCCTCATCGTTAAGAATGAAGAATTCCACCTGATATTTCACACCCTCCTCGGGGAAGAATGAAATTCCGTAGACCTCAGACATGCTTCTGACTATTGCCTTCTTCACGATAGCCTGACAGTCGGGAATGGAAAATAGCTGTGATTTTATCGAATGTCCCTTTACGGGGAAGGCATCGTTTCTGCCTATAAATTCTGACCAAGGCAGTGAGCGTGTGCCTTCAAACAGCTCCTCAAAGCTCGTCGCCCTGAATGAGCCGAGCTTGATATATACCCTCTCGGCATAGCGGAGAAAGACGTTGGAGAGAGCCACCGCCTCCTCGTCACCGATGAAGGTCACCCTGCCGTTTATGGTGGAGACACGCTCGTAGCCGAGCTTCTCTATCTCCTCACCGAGAAGATGCTCAAGACCGAAAAGGCAGGTCGCAACAAGTTGTACTTTCATATAAATCGCCTTTTATTTTTCAGGAATGTAACCTTCGAAGATAACGGTATCAAAGCCGTGGCTGATAGCATCCCTCTCCTCCTCGGCGGATTTAACCGTCCAGGCAATAAGAGCAGTGCCGAAGCTGCGGCGTACAAATCTGAGTCCCTTTACCTTATAGCCATTCTTGTCATAGGCGATAAAGTCGGGGCGCACCATAAAGTTGAGCATAAGATGCTGAAGCAGAGCGTAAAGAATACTGCCCTTGTGCTTCTCATTCTTGAGGTATTCCGTAGAGAGTATGCCGCGGAGAATATCGGGGCGCATTTTTCTCACTACCTTAAGCGCGATGGGGTTGAAGGACTCGACAACGTAGTCGCCCTTATATCCCTCGATAATCTCCATAAGCTTCTCCGAAACGCCCTTCTCGTCACCGTTCATTTTGATCTCGATGACAAGGGGGACCGCGCCGTCGATGAGGTCGAGGACCTCGCGGAAAGTAGGAACCCCGTCAGCCGTACCCGAGAGGCTCATTTTCGAGAGCTCCTCAGCGGTAAAATCAATGACTTTTCCGTCAATACCCGCCACACGTGTTAAATTATCGTCGTGGAAGACCACGAGCTCGCCATCCTTTGAGAGGCGCACGTCAAGCTCAATTCCAAAGCCCATTTCCTTAGCCGCTGCAAAGGCAGACATAGAGTTCTCAGCCTTGGTTGCGTCGTGCAGACCGCGGTGAGCGTACTTGACTTCCTTGAACTTGTCCATCTCGGGACGCTTCTTACCGGGGCTGATCATATACAGCATAGCGAGAAGTCCGAGAAGAACTATCGAAAAAACAATTATCAATACAATGAAAACAGGATGCATAAATTCCTCTTTGACAAAAGCGGTACGGTCGGATCTACCCTTGACCGTACCGCTCGATTTATTTTTTTACTTTTTGGTTTTATCAGTCGTCAGCACCGCCGAGGCTCTCAAGAGCACCCTGTGCCTCAGGCTTTGCGTCAC
>CAZUQN010000102.1:0-4198 GCA_964622425.1 uncultured Ruminococcus sp. | reverse complement strand
AGTATTTTTCTATCAGCTCGTTGCAGATGTCAAGCACTCTGCAAGGCTTGTAATATGGTTCTGCCATTGTTTTTCTCCTATTTAAAAACAAAACGAGTTTGCTACCATTTCCGCACCAAACAATTTCACTGCCATTCGATACATCGCTCTTGCGTGAATACGGTCGTGCCAAATAAAACGACGGAGGACTTTGCGAAGCGTCCAATCCTCTCCGTAGCTGCCTTCAATAACAGTATTCCCGAGAAAATCGTGCTTAGCTTCAAGTGCTTCAAATCCACGTTTACGGCATTCGTAAATATCGCCGCTGTTATCGGCATCAACCTCGATCTCCGCAAAATAATACTCGTTTACGTTCTTAGTATGCTCATACGTCTCATTAGCAGAGCGGGGAATTTGACCGTAAAAGGTCTTGCGCGTAAGGGAGGCGGTGGCACTCTTGTCAGGGATAGACTTGTACAATGCAAGAAAATCCTTTGCCGATTTTAATACGAGAGCCTTTAGCTTCTCATATTCGTTTGATGTAAGCGGTGCTTTTTCGCTTTCAAAAAGCACGTCGGAATCTGCATCGTTAATTGCAAGATGGGAGGCTTTTTCTTGGTCGATCACAATTTTGATGTCATCGAAGGTATCCTCGCCTAACCATCTGAGATAAGAAGCAATCTCCCCGGGCATCTTTGCCTTTGCTATTTCAAGACTTTCACCACGGGTATATGCTCCAATATAATCTACAGCATAAAGAAGCGTATCGTTGCCGTTATGCTCCCACACACAATTTATAATCATACTTAATCACCTGTAATTAAAGATTAAATCTTTCTTTTATCATTCTCGCAACCTCGTCGGGCTCGAGATGTGAATTGTCGATCTTTATATAATTTTCAAAAGGGATTTCTCCGTCATAGCTTTCGAAGCGATGCTTTCCGTCATCATTTATTAGGCGTTTGTTGGAGGCTTCTATATCTCGCTTGGAAGCTTTATTCTTCAGTCGGTTTTCCGTAACGTTTCGCGCAAGTCTGATATTCTTGTCAGCAACCAGCTCTACATAGTAGAACTCCGCCCCATATGGCGCGAAAATACCTTTTACGTGCTCGAGGTAGTCCCAATCCTCTTGCATATCAAGAGCCCACATAAATGTGAAGATTATGCCGTAGTTGTCCGTCTTAGCATATTCTTCAAAGATAACTTCTCTTAGGCGCATAGTGACGTATCCGTCATATTTTCCGAAGATCTCGATAACAGGCTCTATTGTCATATGATTATGACAGAGCCTCAGATCTGTAATTTTCATAAGCTCCTGACCAACGGTCATTTTGCCGACAGCGGCGTTGCCGAACAAAAAGAGAACCTTCATACCGGGCATCCTTTCCGAGAAGCTTTACTTCTCTTACTTTTTCTACATTATAGAACAAAAAGGGGCTTAAGTCAATACTAAATCTATTGACTTTTAAATATTTATTTGCTAGAATATAGTTGATGAATTTTGAGGTGACACTAATGAAGTTTACATTTGTACCCGAGTATTATTTTGATAAATTCAACGAGGCAAGCGCAGAATTCCTTCTGAGCATCGGAGTGAAGGGAATTGTTCTCGACGTTGACAACACTCTCGAGCCTTACGAGAATCCTCTCCCCGGCGAGCACGTTGTAGCTTGGCTTGATAGCCTTAAGGAGAAGGGAATATCTGCGGCAATCGTATCCAATAACGGTGGAGAGCGCATCAATCTCTTTAACAGCGCCCTTGGGCTTCCCGTTTATTACAAGGCTAAAAAGCCGTTTAAGTGTAACGTGCTTAAGGCTATGGCGGATATGGGAACGGATAAAGAAAATACCATACTTATGGGGGATCAGATATTCACCGACGTGTGGGCAGCGCATAACACGGGCATCAGAGCAATTCTTGTTCCGCCTATAAATGACAAGCGCGATCCATTGACAAAATTCAAAAGATTGCTTGAAAAGCCTGTTATGAGAAAATATCATAAAAATCTCGAAAACAACAAATAAAATATAGCAGAAAGAATTTGAGGATATATAATTGAAAGCAAAATTCGGACCCGGCGGCAATAGCGACGCCTTCAAGGTATCCGGTTATTCCTCCACGGTTGACGCTCCGCGTTGGCTCTCGGAGATTGGACTCGATGCCTATGAATACGAGGCGGGCAACGGACTTGCCGCGAGTGTATCAACGCTTGCCGAGATAGGCAGACAGGCGTCTATATATGAAATTAAAATGTCCTATCACACACCTTACTTCATCTCTCTTTCGGGAGTTGTGGAGGAAAAGAGACTCAAGAGCATTGACTACATAAGACAGAGCCTTGAGGCTGCAAGACTCATCGGCGCATCGACCATCGTTGTTCATTGTGGCTCATGTGCGAAGATCTCCCGAGATGAGGCAATGCGTCTTGCATCTGATACCTTGGTCAGAGCGGCAGCATCGCTTGACACCTACGGTATAAAGATCGGTCTTGAGACTATGGGCAAGATAAATCAATTAGGCACTCTTGACGAAGTCCTTGAGCTTTGCAGAATTGATTCCTGTTTTGTCCCGGTTGTTGATTTTGGTCACCTCAACGCACGGGATCTCGGCGGGGTATTCAAGACGTCCGACGATTATCTCCGCGTTTTTGATAAGATAGCAACGAGAATGGACCCTTACATAGCGGAAAATCTTCATTGCCACTTCTCCAAGATTGAGTACACCTCATCAGGCGAGAAGAAGCATCTGACCTTCGAGGACAAGGTTTTCGGCCCAGATTATGAGCCATTTGTTGAGGCTATCGTTAAGGGAGGACTTACTCCCACCGTTATTTGTGAATCTGCAGGCACACAGTCTATGGACGCTCTGACGATGAAAACACTTTACGAATCTATGAAATAAGAGGATAAAAGAATGAGCAAGCTTTTAAAGTTAAGAAATAAAATGAAGGAGATCGGCGTTGATGCGGTGCTTGTCCTTGACGAGCTCAACCAGCATTATCTTTCGGGATTTGCCTTTACCGACGGCTTCCTTCTCATTACACATAGTAAGGCATACCTTGTGACCGACTTCAGATATTATGAGATGGCGCTCAACGGAGCGGATAAGCAGTTTGAGGTGCTCACTCCCGATAATAGAGGCGAGTTTATCGACAAGGCACTTTCCGATGAGGGCTGCAAGGTAGTAGGCTTTGAGGGGGGATCGGTCTCCTATGACGTATACCATTCTTATTGCAAGAAGCATCCTCATCTTAAGTTTGAGAATATCGGAAACACTATCGAGGTCATTCGTGAAATCAAGGACACCGATGAGATCGCAAAGATGCAGAAGGCTCAGGATATTACCGATAAGGCATTCTCGCACATTCTTAAGGTGATTAACCGCGATATGACTGAGCTTGACGTTGCAGTTGAGCTTGAATACGCTATGAGAAAGAACGGCGCGAGCGCGTTTGCATTTGACACCATATCCGTTTCAGGCGATGCATCGGCGCTTCCTCACGGAACACCGAGAAACGTCAAGCTCCGCGACGGCTTCCTTACCATGGACTTCGGCGCTAAGTTTGACGGATATTGCTCGGATATGACCAGAACAATAGTTATAGGTAAGGCTGATGCTGAGATCAAGAAGGTTTACAACACAGTATTGTCCGCTCAGCTCGCAGCTCTTGATTATCTTAAGCCTGGTGCAGATTGCGGCGAGGCAGATAAGATAGCAAGAGATATAATCAACGCTGAGTATAACGGCACCTTTGGTCATTCTCTCGGCCACTCTGTCGGTCTCTTTATCCACGAGAGTCCGAGACTCTATTCCCGCGGCTTTGGCAGAAAGCTCAACGTCGGTGAGATACTCACCGTAGAGCCCGGAATCTACCTATTCGGCAAGTACGGATGCAGAATTGAGGACATGGTTGCTATTACCGAAGAGGGAATTCATAACTTCACTCATTCCACCAAAGAGCTTATTGAGATAGAATAAATGGAATAATATTCCAATAAATGCCATAAAAGTACAAAATAATTTACTCAAACGCAGAAAATATTTCATTTACCTATTGCAAAACGAAATATTTTTTGCTAAAATACTAGTGTATATTGTGGGCGAAAATCTGTTTTGGGATTTTTTGCTCGGGTACGACTGGGCCGTGACGGGCTACGGTCAAAATAAAAGTCAGTAAAGGATGAATCAAAATGATTACAGCAGGCGATTTCAAAAACG
>CAZUQN010000101.1:0-4259 GCA_964622425.1 uncultured Ruminococcus sp. | reverse complement strand
ACCGCTTGCGGTATCTTGCGTCATTCGTCGTGTCGGCCGACGAATAGCAAATATGACACCTTACGATGCCGTGAGATAGCGTCCTTTGGACGCGTGAGATGTCACCTCACGGTGACGTGGTTTAACTCAGCGAAAACATATAAAAAAAGAGAGATAAGGTAAAAAATATGAAATTCATTTCTTGGAACGTAAACGGATTCCGCGCTGTGCTTGGCAAGGGATTCGCGCAGATATTCACAGAGCTTGACGCAGACTTCTTCTGCTTGCAGGAGACCAAGATGCAGCCGGGGCAGGCAGACTTCTCGCCCGAGGGCTACAAATCCTATTGGTTCAGCGCGGAGAAGAAGGGCTACTCCGGCACCGCCGTTTTCGCAAAGCGCGCGCCCATCTCGGTCAGCTACGGCCTTGACGGAAAGCACGCTGACGAGGGCAGAGTTATCACGCTTGAGTACGAGGACTTCTACCTTGTGTGCGCCTACGTGCCAAACGCGCAGGACGGCCTCAAGAGAATAGACTACCGCATGGAGTTTGAGGACGATATGCGCGCTTACCTTTCCTCGCTCGACAAGGTCAAGCCCGTCATCTATTGCGGAGACCTCAACGTCGCAAGGAGCGAGATAGACCTCAAAAACGCCAAGGCCAATATCGGTAACGCGGGCTTCTCCTATGAGGAGCGCGGCAAGATAGAGGAGCTTCTGTCAGCAGGCTTCACAGACACCTTCCGTCACCTCCACCCCGACGAGATAAAGTACTCGTGGTGGTCCTACCGCTTCAGGGCGCGCGAGAACAACGCGGGCTGGCGTATCGACTACTTCCTCGTCTCGGACAGACTTGCACCGAGCGTTTCCTCTGCCGAGATACTGACCGATATTATGGGAAGCGACCACTGTCCCGTAATACTTGAAATAAAATAAGGGGTTGCATATTTTAAAAAGATGTGCTAAAATAAAGAAAATAAAACTTTTAAATAAGGAGAAACCCGCTATGGCAATGCTTTTAAACGAAGAACAGCAGGCTATACTTAACGGCTCGAAGGGCGAGACTATGGCTAAGGTCATGAAGACCATGGTCAAGTACGGCGAAATCTTCGGCGCAGAGAGAATGGTGCCTGTTACCTCTAAATACAATCACCTCGTAACCTCCTTCGGCCTCAAGGCTATGACCGCAGTTTACGAGCTTATGGACCAGCTCCTCGAGGCAGGAGTTACCTCGGGTCAGAAGTTCACCGTTGACCCCCGTCCCATCGACAAGAACGTACCCGCAAACCTTCTTCAGAAGGCTATATTCAACCTCGCGATGTACACCAAGCAGGAGGAGTACGAGGAGCAGCTCAAGAAGCTTGGCCTTCTTTCCGACTCTTCCTTCACCTGTACCTGCTACATGGACGAGGTAGGCAACAAGCCCCAATATGGCGAGGTCCTCTCCTGGGCAGAGTCCTCAGCGGTGGTTTATGCAAACTCCGTCCTCGGCGCAAGATGTAACAGAAACTCCGGTATCATAGACCTTATGGGCTCTATCGTTGGCTACGTTCCCGAGTTTGGACTTCTTACCGAAGAGGGAAGAAAGGCTAAGTGGGTAGTAAGAATCAACACCGAAAAGAAGCCCGAGGCTCAGCTTCTCGGCTCCGCGATCGGTATGAAGGTTATGGAGGACGTGCCTTACGTTATCGGCCTTGATAAGTGGCTTGGCAACGAGCTTGATGACGCCGCATGCACCTACCTCAAGGACTTTGGCGCGGCTACCGCATCCAACGGCGCGGTTGGTCTTTACCACATCGACGGCCTCACCCCCGAGGCAAAGGAGTTTGGTACCTCCCTCATCCTTGACGGAGCGCAGGAGTACGTTATCGACGACGCTGAGCTCGAGAGAGTAAAGGCTTCCTATCCCGTAATCTGGAAGAACAAGGACGCAAAGCCCAAGCTCTGCTTCATGGGCTGTCCTCATATGTCGCTTGAGCAGCTCAAGACCTGGACCGTTCGCGTCGAGGAAGGTCTCAAGGCGTCCGGCAACAAGAAGGTGGTTATCCCCACCGTATTCACCGCCTCCCCCGCAGTGCTCGAGGCGTTTGGCAAGACCGAGTTTGCAGACAGACTCAAGGCAACCGGCGTTATCACGTCCTACATCTGTCCGCTTATGTATATGAACAATCCTCTTTGCAAGAGCATGCCCGTTATCACCTCGTCCAACAAGCTCCGCACTTACACCAGCGCGCGCTATTACACCGATGACGAGATCCTCAGAGAAATCACTAAGGGAGGTAAAAACTAATGAAACAGTTTAAAGGCAGAGTTATTGCCGAGGGTGAGGTAAAGGCTCCCGCTCTCGTTTCTCACGGCGGACTTAACACTCTCGCTTCCTTCCAGAAGGCGCTCCAGTTTGGCGACAAGAAGGCTACCTGCGGCGACCAGAACAACCCTGACCTCTACGGCAAGCAGATGGTAGGCACGGCTCTTTGCCTCCCTCAGACCATCGGCTCGACCACGGGCGGCCTCGTTCTCTACTGCGCTTGCGCTATGAAGCGCCAGCCCGCTTGCATGCTTTTCTCCAAGCCCATCGACTCTCTCGCCGCTGCAGGCGCAGTGCTTGCTGACGTGTGGGTAGACGACGTTACTATGCCGGTTATCGATTCTCTCGGTGACGAGTTCCTTGACTATGTTAAGGACGGAATGACAATAACTGTTGACATAGACGGCACTGTAACCGTGGAAGAATAAACTTAATGAAAATTTTCATTTTAATTTTGCTTAGTGCACTTATATGGTTTTTAAACACTCTTTTTTTCAATGTTTTGATGGGAAAAGTGGAAAAAACCTTCGTGATAATTCTTTGCTTTGCCGCATCGATGCTGTTTGTCTTTTCAGGCGTAATCGTTGGGTATAAGCTTGCAGAGTATTGGAATATGGTGACACAAGCAAAAGTTATTCTCGGTATTGGAGTCGGCGCATGTTTATTAACAACGCTGATTTATGACCGTATCAAAAAGTAACCTCCCGAAAGGACGGAATATGGATAGAGTATATAACTTTTCATCGGGCCCCGCTATGCTGCCGCTCGCGGTTCTCGAAAAGGCGAGGGAAGAGCTCTTAAACTATCGCGGCTCGGGAATGTCCGTAATGGAGATACCCCACGACTCGAAGGAGTTTACGGAGATTATTACCTCACTTGAGGAGTCGGTAAGAGAGCTCCTCGGCGTTCCTGCAAATTATAAGGTTCTGTTCCTTCAGGGCGGAGCAACGTCGCAGTATGCTGCGGTCCCGCTTAACCTTCTCTCAGAGAGAAAGTGCGCGGACTATATCATCTCGGGTCAGCGCTCGAGAAACGCTTACCTTGAGGCGAAGAAGTACGGAGATATAGTTATCGCCGCATCCTCAGGCGGAGCGGGACCCGTATACAATACAATACCCGAGACCACTAAGGCAAACTTCCGCCCCGACGCGGATTACGTGTATATGTGCTACACAAACGCCATCTGCGGCACAAAGTATAACTACGTGCCCGACACGGGTAACGTTCCCCTCGTTGCGGATATGACGGGCTTCCTTTTCTCCGAGCCCATCGACGTCTCAAAGTTCGGACTCATCTTTGCCTCCGCTGAGGCAAACTTCGGTATCGCGGGACTCACCCTCGTTATCGTCAGAGACGATCTTATCGGCAGAGTCAATCCCTTAACTCCCTCGATGCTCAACTACAAGCTCCTCGCCGATAACCGCTCAATGTATAACACGCCCCCCGTCTATAACATCTATATGATGAAGCTTGTGCTCGACTGGATCACCTCCATCGGAGGCCTCGAGGAACTCAAGAGACGTAACGAGCATAAGGCGAGTCTCATCTACGATGATCTCGATAAGTCCAAGTTCTATACCACCCCCGTAGATAACAGATGCCGCTCTATGATGGTCATCCGCTTCTTCACGGGTGACGCAGAGCTTGACGAAAAGTTCCTTACAGAGGCAGAGGCAAGAGGCCTCGTCAACCTCAGGGCAGAGAAAAATATCGGCGGTATGCGCGCCGCGATCTATAACTCCATGCCCATCGAGGGCATCGAAGCCCTCAGAAAGTTTATGAAGGACTTCGCAGACGACAATCCGAGATTCGGCGAATTTGATACAGATAATTATTAATAATGAGAAAAACGGCTGTCAAGCCGTCGACTCAATCAAAGCACAAACAAAGGCGGCTCAAATCGAGCCGCCTTTGTTTTTTATACTTCATTTTTATCAAAATTATTTTCTCTTAACAACTTGATAGTGTTGGTA
>CAZUQN010000100.1:0-4331 GCA_964622425.1 uncultured Ruminococcus sp. | reverse complement strand
TCTTGCCCTGAAGGATCTCTGCTGCCATAGCTGCGGAGTGAGTCATACCGGAGCAACCGATAGTCTCAACGAGAGCCTCCTGAATGATGCCGTCCTTAACGTTGAGGGTAAGCTTGCATGCGCCCTGCTGGGGTGCGCACCAACCAATACCGTGTGTAAGGCCGGAAATGTCGCTGATCTGCTTTGCCTTTACCCAAAGTCCCTCCTCGGGAATGGGAGCGGGACCGTGGTTAGGACCCTTGGCAACTACGCACATGTTCTGTACTTCATGGGAGTAGATAAGTTCTGCCATAATTTATTTCTCCTTTTTTAAAAATAATTTAGTTAAGTATTTTCTCAATAGCCTTTGCATAGTGCTCGGCTATAAATTTTGCTCCGTTATCGTTCGGATGTACACCATCGGGCGAATAGAATCTGGGCTCAGGCTGAGACTTGAGTGCCTCATCGAAGAGCTCATCAAGCGGAACGTAAGCATCGGCATACTCAGACGCCAGCTTTCTAATAATGGGAAGAACGGTTTCAAGATCCTTCTTCATATTATCCTTATCATTAACGTCAAGGACGTAGGGAGAAAGGATAACGATCTTCGCATTGGTTTCCCTCTTGATACGCTTAAGTATCTCGCGATAGTTAAGCTCAAGCTGCTCATCGGTCGTTGCTATAACCTCTGGGCCGTAGCGGTGCCATACGTCGTTTATGCCTATAAGGAACGAAATAACGTTGGGCTTAAGAGCTATCGCATCGCTATACAGACGGTCAAAAAGCTGACTTGTACGATTGCCGCTGATTCCAAGATTAATAAACTCGAATTCTGTACCGGCGTACTTCTCTCTTATATGCTCTGCGGCATACTTGGGATAACCCGGACCGAGATCAAAGTAATTGCGCTTGTCTCTGCCCGCGTCGGTGATGCTGTCACCCTGAAAGAGAATACGTATGCTTTTCATTTTATTAGTCTACGATCTCGCCGTAAACGGTACCGAATGCACAGCAAGCGTTAGCTTCGTCGGTGTCGATATGCATTGCGGGAGCAAAGTTTGCATTTACTCTTACAACAACGTCACCAAGAACTGCGGTACGCTCGGACTCTATCTTAACAGAAACGATCTGCTTGTCCTTAACGCCCATCTCTTCTGCTGCCTCGGGAGTGAGGTGGATATGACGCTTAGCAGCGATAACGCCCTCGGTGAGCTCAAGCTCATTGCCGTTCTCGGGGTTAACAAGCTTGCATGCGCCGGAGCCTGCGATATCACCGCTCTCACGGATGGGAGCAACTACACCGATGGTGCGAGCGTCGGTGAGAGAAAGCTCTACCTGGCTTGCGTTACGGGTAGGACCAAGGATAGAAGCCTTAATCTTGCCCTTAGGACCAACAACCTCAAGCTTCTCTGCACAAGCGTACTGACCGGGCTGGGAGAGATCCTTTTTATTGGTGAGCTGGTAGCCCTCGCCAAAGAGAACATCTACTGCCTCGCGAGAAAGATGGATGTGTCTTGCGGATGTTTCAACTAAAACTTTTTTCATTTTAAAAAACTCCTTGTTTTAAAATTACCATTGTTAATTATAACACAATCTGAAAGTAAAATCAATGTATATTTTAAAAGATTATCGAAAAAACTAATAAAAATTTTTGGAGGTTTTGCATATGGAGTTCACGCTTGAAAAAAGAGACGGTATATCCGACGAAAACAGAGGTGTCAAAGAAGCGGGAGACGGCGGTATTTACTGTCTATCAATAATCGGTCAGATCGAGGGGCATTACTCACTTGAGAGCAACGCAAAAACCACTAAATACGATCACATTATTCCCCTGCTTGTCTCTCTTGAGGAGAATGAGAGCGTTGAGGGGATACTTGTAGTCTTAAATACTCTCGGAGGTGACGTTGAGGCAGGCCTTGCTATTGCCGAGCTGATATCAAGCATGTCTAAGCCGACTGCATCAATAGTCCTTGGAGGCGGACATTCTATTGGTGTGCCGCTTTCCGTAAGCACAAAAAGATCCTTTATTGTACCCAGCGCCACAATGACAATTCATCCGGTAAGAACAAGTGGTCTTGTGCTTGGAGTATCGCAGGCTTTTGACTACCTTGAAAAAATGCAGGACAGAATAATAAGATTTATTACAACGCATTCGAAAATAGAAGAAGAGTATCTTAGACAGATCATGCATCGCACCGACGTGCTTGTAAATGATATCGGATCTATACTCGACGGACATATGGCGGTAGAGTGCGGATTGATAGATGAGATAGGCGGAGTGAAGGAAGCAATCCAGTATTTAAAAAGTTTTTCTAAAGATAGGAAAAATGGGTTGTAAAATAGCGAAAAATATGATACAATATAGAAAAAGCAATTGAGGTGCACTGTGAAGATACTTAAGAATATATTCGGTTCCAAAACGAAGCAAAATACAAAATACGAGCCAAATACCTTGGCAGAAATGAACGGCTCGCCTGATTTAAGACTCGCTACCGCGAAGGAAAAAGAAGTAGATATTCCTCTTCCGAAGAATGAAGAGGTAACAAAAATCCCCAAGAAGTCATCTAAATCCGCTGCATCTAAGACAGCTGAAGGAAATACAAAATCATCTACAACAAGCAAAGCGAAGGTAGTTAAAGACGAGCAGGAAAAGAAAGGCAAGGAAACATCGGTAAAGAAAAGCACCGCCAAAGCTACTATGACCGATACTGAATCAAAGGTCGATTCACCTAAAAAAAGCGCCTCTAAGTCCACTTCAACAACAAAGGAGACTACCGTGAAAAATAATACAAAGAAAGCTTCTGAGCCTAAAAAAGTTGCCTCAGCACCCGCTAAAAAAGCTGAAGCGACAACTAAAGCTACTGCAACAAAATCAACTAAATCCCCTGTTGCTAAACCCGCAGCGAAGCCCGCCAAAGTAAAAGAAACAAAGGTAACCGCAAAGTCTACTGCGAAAAAGACTACCGCTCCGGAGAAAAAAGCTACTGACGAAAAGAAATCTGTAGCAGCTCCTGCTAAAAAGCAAGCTACAACAAAAGCAACTGCATCTGCATCCCCAAAAGCTTCGAAGTCACCTGAAAAGGCAGCAAAGACTGCGACCAAAAAAACAGCAGAGGCAAAGGATTCCGACGTAATTACCGAGTCTAAGGCAACTCGCTCGGGCAAATTTGAGATTAAGAAATCCAAGGACGGAAGATTTGTTTTTAACCTCTATGCTTCCAACAACGTAATCGTTGCCACCTCTCAAGTATACAGCTCATCAACATCTGCGGTAAACGGAATCAAGAGTGTTATAGCTAATGCGGCATCTGCACAGATCGAGGATCAGAGTCTTAAAAAGGTAACACCTGTTCCCTTCCCGAAGTGGGAAATATATCAGGACAAGGGCGAACAATACAGATTCAGACTTTGCGCTTCTAACGGTAACTGTGTCGTTCACTCCCAAGGATATACTTCTAAAGCAAACTGCAAAAAAGGCATTGAAAGTATAATAAAATTTGCAAGTGATGCGGAAATAACAAAGGTATATCTTGATAAGAAATAATTTTTCCTATACATAAAAAAGGACGAGATAATCTCGTCCTTTTTTTTGCATTTATGCATCTGCTGTTTGATCATCAGCATTATTACTCTTTTTTCTGTATCTGATAAGTCCAACGGTAAGAGATATTTGATTAAGTACTTCGCCTATTACGCCGCCGAGAGCTCCGAGGCCAAATCGAGCATTGAAGCATAACCAGCAAATTGAATCGCCATACTTCCACATTCTATACTTATTAACGTCAAAGCACGCGGACGCAATAGTTCCAAATATGGAAGCGGCAACAGGAACAATATTCCAAAGATTCTCCGTGGGTGTAAGTCCTGCAACAAGCGTATACACAGTATAAGAAATAACAAAAGCTGCGCAAAGCGCTGCGCATACAATATACATCGGCTTGCCACGTTTTCCATCAAGCTTCATGTATATAAAGTTTCTCGTAACATATATCACGTTGAGAATTACAGCAATTCCGCTCGAATTAAAGATAAATGAAATCAGGAATAGGACGTTACCTATGGTCTGAAAAACCAAGAGTGGCTTTTTATTTTTTACCTGAAAAGACACAATATTCACAAGCATACCAAGTATACTGAATATCATTGCCCATATTTCATTAGTCATTCTGCCCTCCTATAAACTCGGAATTTGAGTTTTATAGTCATATATTAAATAAGAAAAATCCAGAATAAAACCAGATACAAATGAAAAATGCCCCGCTATTGCAGGACACCTTTTGGGACTATTTACTCATCGCAAATATTCACAGAAAACCGAATAAATGAATTGAAACGAAGTAGCTCAAAAATGT
>CAZUQN010000099.1:0-4350 GCA_964622425.1 uncultured Ruminococcus sp. | reverse complement strand
AACACCTCATCCACCACTTCGTGGTCCCCCTTCTCCAACTGGAGAAGGCTGAGGTTATTCGGTCAAAGACCTCATGGCTTCGCCGAAGCGCTGATAGTGGACAATCTCGCGCTGGCGGAGGAATTTGATAGCGTCGTTTACGTCGGGGTCATCGCTAAGGCGCAGGATATTATCGTAGGTGACTCTCGCCTTCTGCTCTGCCGCGAGGTCCTCGTTGAGGTCGGATAAGGGATCGCCCTTTGAGGATATTGCAAACGCATTGAAGGGCTCGCCCGATGCCGCGCAGGGGAATACACCGTTGCCGTGGCCGATGTAATACTTATCAAGGCCGCCGGCGGTTATCTGCTCGGGGGTGAGGTTGCGTGTGAGCTGATAGATGATACTGCCCACCATTTCGGCGTGGCCGAGCTCCTCGTTGCCGATGTCCGTTAGGGTAGCAATAATCTTGCCCTTAGGCATAGTGAATCTCTGATTCAGGTATCTTGTCGCCGCGCCGAGCTCACCGTCGGGGCCGCCGAGGGCGTCTATGATAAGACTTGCCAAGCGCGCGTTGGGGTTCTTAATTTTTACGGGGTACTGAAGCTTTTTCTCATATATCCACATACCTTAGTCCTCCTTCCCGCCCGGCTGCCAAGGCCACGGGCCGTCAACCCAATTCCACTTATCACCGACGGTCATATCGGCAAAGAGGGGGCCGTACTTGTTCTGATACTCGGTCATAAGGGTGTCAAGCTGATCGCGCGTTTCTCTGAAATATGTCAGCGCGTCACGGCACTCGGGGTGAGTGTCGAGGAAAAGCTGAGCCTCTGTCATGGCAAAGCTAAGGGCGTGGATCCTCTTCATAAGCTCTTCTCTACTCATTGCCGTACACCTCCATGGGCATATCCAGCTCCTCGAAGATAGTGCCGCGCATAAGACCGTGCTCGGGCTCATACAGCATTCTCCAGCGCTGGATCGGTACGTAGGCGTAGCCTAGCGGCTTGTCGTGGAGGGTGGCGGAGTCGTTTTCGGGACAGAGCTCTGCCTCGGGGCGTAGCTGCTCGGGTATGCCTCTCGCATTTCTTTCCATTTGTTTTCGTCCTTTTGTTTTTCGTAAGGGAGCGTTTTTTCATACTTCCCTTCCTTGTCAGTATATTCGATTTGTCGTTTTTTGTTAGTGCTGAATAGACTAAGGTGAGGTGATAAAATGTTATTTTTTGAATGTATAGGAAGGACACCGACAGTAAGGCTGAAAAGGCTTGAGGAAAGGTACGGCTTAGGCTTCCGACTGTATGCAAAGTGCGAGATGATTAACCCGAGCGGAAGTATAAAGGACAGAGCTGCAGGCGCGATACTTTGCCGTTTGGAGAACGACGGAGCTTTAAGGGACGGTGCGAGGCTTGTCACGGCGACCTCGGGAAACTTCGGTATTTCTATTGCAATGCTCTCAGCCTCGCGCGGATACAGGGCGGTAGTTGTAATGCCCGAGAGCGCATCAGAGGAAAGGCAAAAGCTGATGCGGGCATACGGCGCGGATGTAGTTTTGGTAAGTGGCGGTATGACCTCTGCTATATCGAGAGCAAAAGAAATTACCGAGGGAGAAAGGAACGCTATATACTTTGACCAGTTTGAAAACGCAGAGAGCTTTAACTGTCACTACATAGGCACGGGGCGTGAATTATGGCGTGATATGCAAACTGAGGTTGACATATTTGTCTCTGGAGTGGGTACGTCAGGCACGCTCTCGGGAATAGGCGTTTTTCTCAAAGAACAGAAATCCGAGGTGGAAATCATAGCGGTCGAGCCGAGTGAAAGCGCGGTTTTGTCGGGTGGTATTCAAGGCTCACACGGCATTGAGGGGATAGGCGCGGGGTTTGTACCTCCGCTATACAGACGCGATATCGTCGACGAGATGATAGGTGTCAGGACCGAGGAAGCGATAGAGTGTATGCGCGAGCTTGCAAGGTGCGAGGGGATATTCACAGGGATATCGAGCGGTGCCTCACTCGCGGCTATACTGAGGCTTTCAAGGACGCGGAATATCAAGGGAAAGAGCGTTGCCTTTATACTTGCGGACAGGGGGGAGAGATATTTTTCGCGCGGAGTTATTGACTAAGCTCTCAAAAAGCGGTATAATGAATATAGAATGTCGAAAAGCCTATAATGGCTTTTTGCATCTATATCATTGAAACAGAAATCGACAAATTTCCAAGGTGGAATTTGTTCGCAAATCTATGATTTGCAGTCGGAATTTGTGAATTTCGACTTTCGATTGTCGTTATAATTCTTTCATAGAATTTTCGTGGAGGTCGAAGTGGGACAGGTTTACGATTTTGAAAAGGAAAAGCTGATCGTCGGCGTGATATACAATGACGAAGAAATATATAACAGAGCGCTCGAGATGCTGAAGGACGCCTTCGGTGAGATAGACGGCGAGTCGGAGAGATTTTCCTTTTCTCAGGAGTTTTCCGACTACTATGACGAGGAGCTAGGCGGCAAAGGTCAGAGGGTGATCTTCTCCTTCAAGGACACCGTCGACCCATCGCGCCAAGCAGAGATAAAGAAAGCAACAAACGAGATGGAGCGCATACTCTCGGACGCCAGTGGCAACCGCCTTATCAACCTTGACCCCGGCTTTATCAACCACGGCAGACTAATGCTTGCGACAACGAAAAAGGCGGGCTTCAGAATACCGCTTGAGGACGGAATCTACACCGAGCTTACCCTCTTTTGGGCGAAGGGCGCGTGGCATAAGCTCCCCTGGTCGTATAGAGATTATCAATCGGAGAGGGTGCAGAAATTTATCACCGAGGTAAGAAAGACATACCTTGCACAACGTAAAGAAGCGCTCAAGGGTGAATAATTCTACCCCAAGGTAAAAAAGAGAGGATGTAAAAATGATCTCAAAGGAAACGATAGATATAGTAAAGAAGTTCAGAGATGACCGCAACTGGAGTCAGTTTCATAACCCGAAGGACCTCGCAATTTCACTAAACCTTGAGGCGGCTGAGCTGCTCGAGATATACCAGTGGAGCGCAGATGATCTTGAGTGCCTTGACAAGCTCGACAAGGTAAAAGAGGAGCTTGCCGACGTGCTGTGCTACTCTATACTCCTTGCTGACAGATACGGGCTCGATCTCGATGAGATAATACAGAATAAAATGAAGAAAAATGCCGAGAAATATCCTGTCGAAAAAGCGGCCGGTGTAAGCACTAAATACACGGATTTGTAAACTGCAATTAGCAAAAAGCGGAGGTTAATTATGTTTGTAAAGAATAACGATGTAGAGCTAAATAATCTCGGAGGCGGTGTATCAAGAAAGGTGCTCGCCTATGACGATAGCATAATGTCGGTTGAGGTAAGATTCGAGAAGGGCGCTGTCGGCGCTATGCACACTCACCCGCACACACAAATCTCATACGTGCTGGAGGGCAAGTTTGAGGCTACTATTGACGGCAATACAGAGGTCATCTCAAAGGGCGATACCTACATCACCCCGCCCGATGCGCCTCACGGAGTCGTGTGCCTTGAAGAAGGCGCGCTGCTTGACATCTTCACTCCTATGAGGAAGGACTTTGTATAACGTGTTCTCCGTCAAGAAGAACACACTATAACTAAGTTTGCCCTTTCGGGCAAGTGAAGTTGTCTTAGACAGTGAAGTTCACTTCGTGAGTGAAGTTTTGCCTGTCGGCGAAGTGATGGGCAAATTTAACTTCACTGCGAGCATTTGCGAACAACTTCACTGTGCTTAGAACAACTTCACTTTCGCTTTTGCGAAAACTTCACCAGCAGAAAAAGAGCAGACATGCGAGATTTTTGATATAATCCCCTTAGAGTAGACACTTGAAAAACAAAAAGTTTTCAAGACTTTTAAGGGGATTATTTTATGCGTAAGGACAAGAAATACAGTACAGAGTTAAAGATAGCTGCAGTAAAGTCGTACCTTGCAGGAGAAGGAGGCTTATTTATACGAGGTTGTAAAGCAGCGAAACAGTTAATAAGCAAAAAAAGAACGGTCAGCAGGTGACGATTATTCTTTACTTGCGTAAAGAGTGATATTCGCCCTAAGGCGAGTGATATGTTGCTTTTCGCAACGTGATATTATTTCGCCGTGCGAAATAGTGATATGCTCGCAAAATGCGAGCGTTAAAAGAAAAAAGCAACCAGCAGGTGGTTGCTTTCTTCTTTATAGAGATGAAATTACTTAACTTCAACTTCTGCGCCTGCAGCCTTGAGGTCTGCAGCGAGCTTCTCAGCCTCTTCCTTAGAGATGCCTTCCTTGATGGTCTTGGGAGCAGACTCAACAAGATCCTTAGCATCCTTAAGACCAAGACCGCAAACGTCCTTAACAAGCTTGATAACGTTAAGCT
>CAZUQN010000098.1:0-4425 GCA_964622425.1 uncultured Ruminococcus sp. | reverse complement strand
GATGCAGTTCTCAAGAACTCCACCACCGGCGCAACTGAAAAGCTTAATAAGATCTTTATCCTGCGCGGTAAGAAGCAGATCGACGTAGATGAGCTTGCTTGCGGTGATATCGGTGTAACTGCTAAGCTTTCCAATACCAATACAAACGATACTCTTACTACCGTTGCAGGCGGCATCAAGTATGCTCCTATCGTATATCCCAGACCTTACTTCACTATGGCTATCTCTCCCAAGGCTAAGGGTGATGAGGATAAGATCTCTGCAGGTATCGCACGTCTTCTTGAGGAAGATATGACTATCAAGTTCGAGAACAACTCCGAGACCAAGCAACTTACCATCTCCGGTCTTGGTGATATGCACCTTGATATCCTTGTTTCCAAGCTTCGTAACCGCTACGGCGCAAACGTTGATCTCGGCAAGCCCAGACTTGCGTACAGAGAGACCATCAAGAAGACCGTTGAGGTTGAAGGTAAGCATAAGAAGCAGTCCGGCGGTTCCGGTCAGTACGGTCACGTTAAGATCAAGTTCTCTCCCGGAGAGGATGAAGGTCTCACCTTCACTGAGAGCGTATTCGGTGGAGCAGTTCCCAGAAACTTCTTCCCCGCAGTAGAGGCAGGTCTTCGCGACTGCATGCAGAAGGGCGTACTTGCAGGCTATCCCATGGTTCACCTCGCAGCTAACCTTTACGACGGTTCCTACCACGACGTAGACTCTAACGAAATTTCCTTCAAGCTCGCTGCAGGTATTGCATACCGCGAGGGTCTTCCCAAGGCTGGTCCCGTTCTTCTCGAGCCCGTTGGGTCTCTTAAGGTTTACGTTCCCGATAACTACGTTGGTGACGTTATGGGCGACCTTAACAAGCGCCGCGGCAGAGTTATGGGTATTGAGCCCGCAGAGGACGGAAGCGAGACTCAGATAGTTCTTGCAGAGGTTCCTTTCTCCGAGATGACCGATTACGTTATCGCTCTTCGTGCATCTACTCAGGGTAGAGGAAGATTCGACTTCGACTTTATCAGATACGATGAAGTTCCTTCCTCCATCGCAGAGAAGGTTATCGCTGAAGCGAACAGAGAATAAAATTAAAATTCACAATACTGACTACCGCAGGCATATGCTTGCGGTAGTTTTTTAAGCTTATTTTACAGTTTGCTGAAAAATGTCAATCTATTAACAAAAAATTCAAAATAAACTTGACTAATAGGTCATAATATGTTACAATAAGGCATCGCTATACCTAAAAAAAGGAAACTTTCTTATGGCTAACAACAAGTACGACGATATTATTACTTATGATACACCCGCCTACAAACCTCGTAAAAAGCGTTGGGGCGACAGAAAAGAGGGAAGACGTGTACGCACTCTTCCTGCTATGAGCTACGTATCTCCTTTCATTATGAAGGAGCGTAACGATGCACAAAATCAGTTCGAGGACGTAGTTGATATAACCAATATCGAGCGTTACCTCGATGAGAAGCATAGGGAAGGATATACCGATCTCGCTTTGCTTCACGTTCTTCTCGCCGCATACGCACGCGTTGTGTCTGAAAGACCCGGTATTAACAGATTCCTTGCGGGACAGAGAATTTATGCCAGAAATGATATTGAATGCGTTATGACCATCAAAAAGGAGCTCTCCCTTGAGTCTCCCGATACTTGTATTAAGGTTAAGATTGACCCCAGAGATAACGTTTACAACGTGTATAAAAAGTTCCAGAAGACTGCAAAGGCAGCTATCGAGGAGGAAAGCGACTTTGATAACGTAGCAGGTGTTCTTACTAAAATGCCTCGTCCTATCCTCAGAGGCGTTGTTTCGCTTCTCAAGTGGCTTGATTACCACGGATGGCTTCCTAAGGCTCTTATGAACGTCAGCCCCTTCCACGGCTCGGTAATTATCACCTCTATGGGTTCGCTTGGTATTCCCGCTATCTACCATCATCTTTATGACTTTGGTACGCTTCCTGTATTTATTTCCTACGGTAACGTATTTACCGCTGATGCGATAAAGAGAGACGGCACTCGTGAGAGACACCACTTTATCACACTTAAGGTCGTTACCGATGAGAGAATCTGTGACGGATATTACTATGCATCTGCTTTTAAGAGAATAAAGAGATACCTTCTTCATCCCGAAGTTCTTGATAAAACTCTCGAGAGCGTAGCAGAGGATATTGATTAATTACATATGAAAAAGACCGGTACAACTGTATCGGTCTTTTTGCATACTGTAACAATTATTTCCATTTACCTAGCTCTTCATTTTTCTTTTGTTGATTCAGCTCTTCACGTTCTGCCTCATAGCGTTCAATTATCTTATTTTTGTTTTTAATGCGAAAAACAACAGCTCCAAGTGCAAATCCCATAACAAAAATCAAAAGAGAAATTAATTTAACTAAAGAGGGGAAGAATAGTACAAACGGAATTAAAAAAGGGCTCATTGCAAATAGAGAATTCGAAGAATATATGAGTATTGAATTTTCCTCTTCGGTATTAAAATTGGAGCAGAATGCAGTTTTAAATCCATTTTCTATTTTCTCAGTTCTTAAAACAACCCCTTCAAAAATCATTAACAAAAATAGCGCAACCGGAACAATCGAGAGCAACGTTATATTGATATGGTTATAGAATAAAATAACCGAGATAGCATTTAAAGACATTGTTATTATATAATAAATAAACCAACTCATTTTTCTCTCCTAATCTTTTAATTCATAATATCCTAGCCATAAACCACAAATTGCTTCACAGTGAAAGACATATTTTATTTTCAACCCAAGATTTTGGTATCTTAAAAAGTGATAAAAAACATTTTCGAACCGAGGATCTTGTTTGATCGATTCAAACGAGATAAAGTTTCCAAGAGGTGACAAGGTATCGCTTCTCATTCTTGAATAAACCTCAAGCGGCAAATACTCCTTGAGTGTATCACTCAGATATGAATATAGAAGAGAAGTATCGTCATTTATAATTGCACGTGAGCAATTCAGAATAATTTCTTCTATCTGATCTAAATGATGCTCATTTTTGTTATTATATTTCTTTTCGAAAATGTTGTTTCCAGTATCAATTAGCTCGATTGCCTCGTTTAAACGACTGAGCTCATGTGTCTTTGAATTAATCAAAGCGTAAATTTCAGCACGCTTGGAAATTATTGCTTCTCTCAAAGATCCTTCTTGTTTTTGCAACTCAGCGATAACTTTTAACGAAAGGCCGAGAGCACGTAGAACCAAGACATCTCTTATATGATTAATTTGAGAAAGCGTATACTTTCTTCGATTAGAGAACTTCGTTGTTGTACTTTGTATAAGCCCTTTTTCCTCATACAAACGTAACGTACGCGATGATATATCAAGCATCTTACATACATCGGTTATATCATACAATACATTTTCTTCCATAAGTATCACCCCCTATATTATATCATATCACTTGACGCTGCGTCAATGTCAAGATTAAAATTAACTTTTTACAAAATGAAGACAGAAGGAAAGGGGTGTGCGACAAGTCGCAGATTTTTCGCTTCAATACTGCTGAGCAAGCTCCCAGGTATCTACGCACTCTTGCGCGGAATATTCGTCTACGACGAAGATACCCACACTCTGCGCCTGAAGAGCGAGCTCTTCGATCTCCGAGTGGGGTATGCGAACCCTGCGACATTCGTCGCTGGGTGAGAGTCCTCTTTCTCTCCGCCACACTAAAAAAAGCCACCCGATTGGGTGGCTTAGTGTGGGAAAGGGGTATGCGACAAGTCGCAGATTTTTCGCTTCGTCGCTGGTGAGCGAGCTCCCCGACGTCTACGCTCAAATGCGAACCCTTACTCCGAACAGAGTTCGGAGAGTGTTCGAAATTGGCTTTCTCTCCGCCACACTAAAAAAAGCCACCCGATTGGGTGGCTTAGTGTGGCGGAGAGAAAGGGATTCGAACCCTTGAAACCGTATTAGGGTTTACACGATTTCCAGTCGTGCGCCTTAGACCAACTCGGCCATCTCTCCACGCGACTTCTACATTATAGCAGAACAAAATGTAAAAGTCAAGTGCTTTTTTCATATTTTAGCGTATTTTTTTGCATATTATCGATATTTAAGGTAAATATTCTATTATCAGCAAAAATGAAAGGGGAAAATATGAAAAGAGAAGTCAATATGCGCACACCTGCGGAAAAATCAGAAGGGAAGAGTGCTGATAATATTCGAGTAACGCCTCCCGTGGCTGATCCGAAAATGGAAATTGAATCGCGAATTATCACAGATCCATTAGGCTCGTGGACGGGTGTACCCGAAGACGATTATTTCGACAAGCCTATACAAGACGTAGACGACTTATAATTTATAAAATAAGCACAATTCATTCTAAAGAGGATGGTTTGTGCTTATTTTTTCGTAAATTCTCAAAGTAAATGCAACAGTAGCACGAGGGGTTGCATTTAGT
>CAZUQN010000097.1:0-4632 GCA_964622425.1 uncultured Ruminococcus sp. | reverse complement strand
TCACGCAACCGCAAGGTTGCAATTCATTGCGTGTTCTCCGTTAAGGATAACACGCATACTACCCCGCCAAAGAGATATGCTACATTCGCGTGCGTTTGTGAAGATTACACAAAACTTCTTTACTTTTTTAGTTTGATATAAGCTTTATTTTTGCCTTTTATATAAAATGTTCAAAAAAGATATTGTATTTCGGTTGTTTTTGTGTTAAAATACTATGGTAAAAAGTATTTCCTTTTATCTTGTATGTATTTTGAACGTATATAAATAGCGCACATCCAAAAAATAATCGGTAAAGGACCGAGAAGGACGGAAGGACATGTCGCGAAAAACAAAGCTTGATCTTTGGATAGAGAGACTCGAACAAATATCAGCCTGCCCAAAGGATATATTCAAAACAATCGAACCGGACGAGAAGCTTTTTCTCGCTATTGAAAATGCTGACAGGGGTGACGTATGCTCTGTCAGGGAGCTCGTCTTGTCACTCTACGAAATATACAAGAATGAGGAGCAGCTCAACGCCTCGCTCCTCCACTACGCAAAAAAAGGACTCGAGCTCGGTGACAAAGACTGTGCCCGAATTGCGCTTAAGCTGATATCCGCCTTCAACACCGGATTTGAGCTCCTCGAGAATGTGCTTGCCCTACTTGACGGTGAGGACAAGGACGAAAACACAGAGCGCCTGATAACGAAGGTAATGGTAAAGCGTATTATTGCAAGCGCAACGCCCGATGCAGACTATAAGCAGCTCACCGATATACTCTCCGAGATGTACGACGAGTATTCCGCCTACGCGCGCATTTACATTGCAAGCCGCAGACTTACCTACACCGGTTACTATGATAAGGAGAAGGTCGACGCACTCGCGGCGGCTCTTGACGTGCCGAGAGTCATTACCCTGCCCGTCTTTAACGGCGGTGAGCGATGCGGCGATGCTACCGTCTCGGTCAACAGTGTGAAAGAGCACTCGGCGCTGAGATACGCTCTCGGACTTATCGATATGGACGAGTGGCGCGACTTCTGGCTCAGGGCTATATACGAATACTCCGAGATACATCTTGACGGCAATCTCCTGCCCTTCACAAACGAAATGCTTACGGCGATAGACGGACGCTCAGAATATCCGAGAAAAAATCTCCACAAGCTGGCTATCAAGAAGTATTACCTTGATCTTACCGGTGGCGGCAAGAGCGAATATACGGCTTTAGAATCCGAATGTAAATTTGACGGCTTGGAGTTTGACATCTCGGGCGAGGAGGAGCGCGATGCGGTAATCAAGGAAGCTGTGTACACCGATAGCGCAACGGAAAGGGAGCGTCACGCCGCCGCGTCGAGGCTCGGCACGGAAATAATCCACGCGAAGAACAGATACTCGCTCACAGCCACTGTGAAAAATCATCTGAAGCGCGGAAACAAGCATATGTGGCCGATAACTCTCTCGATACAGACGAGTCAGGACACACCTCCCGTTATGGGACCTATAAGGATAAGTGAAAGACGTCACGAGGTCAGCCGCGGAGGCATATCGCTCAAGGCTGACAGAAAGCTCTCGCAGGTTTTGTGCCGCGGAGATATAGTGATAGGCGATAAGGCGCACCCCTTTGAGGTCGACCTTGTTCTTGACATTTCCTACGTCAGCTCGACTAAGTGCGAGTGGTTTGACGTGAAGATAAGAGAGAGCAACCGAATGGGGGACTATCTGGTCATAAACGGCGCTATCTCCATATACTAATATCTATAAATAAAACGCTTACAGTCGACGGCAGTGCCCGTTTTCTGTAAGCGTTTTCTTTTTATTGTTTTTTAATTCCAATCGTATAAATAGGCATTATCTTGCGTATTTGACAACTTTAGTTAGCTAAATACTTATGAATCGACTCTGCGGCAACCTTGCCCGCTCCCATAGCCGAAATAACGGTTGCGGCGCCTGTTACAGCGTCACCGCCTGCGTACACACCCTTGCGGCTGGTAAGAGCGTCCTCGGAGATAATGATGCCGCCCCATCTGTTGACCTCGAGGCCCTCGGTGGTATCCTTGATAAGAGGGTTAGGTGAGGTGCCGATGGAAATGATGACGGTATCAACGTCGATTACGTGCTCCGAGCCTTTGACCTCGACAGGTCTGCGGCGGCCTCTTTCGTCGGGCTCGCCAAGCTCCATACGGATACATTTCATGCCCGTGACGAAGCCGCTTTTCGGGTCTCTCGGGTCGTCGGGGTTATTGTAGCCTAGGATCTCGGTGGGGTTGCAAAGGTGCTTGAACTCGATGCCCTCCTCCTCTGCGTGCTCGACCTCCTCGCGTCTTGCGGGAAGCTCCTCCATAGAGCGGCGGTAGACGATATATACCTTCTCTGCGCCGAGTCTGAGAGCAGTTCTCGCGGCGTCCATAGCAACGTTTCCGCCGCCTACGACGGCGACCTTACCGCCCTTCATAATAGGGGTATCGCTGCCTTCTCTGTACGCCTTCATAAGGTTGGCTCTCGTGAGGAATTCGTTAGCGGAATATACGCCCTTAAGGCTCTCGCCGGGGATTCCCATAAAGCTAGGAAGTCCTGCGCCCGAGCCGATGAATACAGCCTCGTAGCCCATCTCGAAAAGCTCGTCTATCGTAAGCGTCTTACCTATAATTACGTTGGTGAGGATCTCCACTCCCATAGCCTTAAGGCTCTCTACCTCCTTAGCCACGATGGACTTGGGAAGTCGGAATTCGGGTATGCCGTAGACGAGCACGCCGCCCGCTGTGTGGAGCGCCTCAAATACGGTGACCGAGTAGCCGAGTCTGGCAAGGTCACCCGCGCAGGTAAGACCGGAGGGGCCCGAGCCTACTACCGCAACCTTGCGTCCGTTCTTGGGTGCGGTTATGGGTGCTTCGGTGCTGTGGGAGTTGTGCCAATCGGCAACAAAACGCTCGAGTCTGCCGATACCGACGGGCTCGCCCTTGATTCCTCTGACGCACTTAGACTCGCACTGAGTTTCCTGCGGACATACTCTGCCGCAGACCGCGGGGAGCGAGGAGCTCTCGCTGATTATCTTGTACGCGCCTTCAAAGTCAAGTTCACGTATCTTCTCTATAAACTCGGGTATGTGGATCTTTACAGGGCAACCGCCGACGCAGGGCATTGTCTTACAGCCGAGGCATCTTGCCGCCTCGTCGAGTGCCTGCTCCTCGGTGTAGCCGAGAGCTACCTCGGAAAATACCTTGCCGCGCTCGACGGGATCGAGTGTGGGCATGGGATTCTTTTTCGGTGACATATTAGCCATTGTTTTCTGCCCCCTTCTTAAAGAGATTACAAGCCGACTCATAAGCGTGGCGCTCGAAGTCGCGATACATAGTTCCACGCGAGATAGCCTCGTCAAAGTCTACCTCGTAGCCGTTAAAGTCGGGACCGTCAACGCAAGCAAACTTGGTAACGCGTTTGCCATCGATATTGAGTGTGAGTCGACAGCCGCCGCACATTCCCGTGCCGTCGATCATTATTGGATTCATGGATACGTCGCAGGGGATACCTGTCGGTCTTGTCGCCTCGGTAACGAACTTCATCATAACGAGAGGGCCGATGGTGATGACCTTGTCAAAGCTTCTGCCCGATGCGAACATTTCATTAAGAGGCAGACAGACGTTGCCCTCTCTTCCGTACGAGCCGTCATCGGTCATAACGATAAGCTCGTCGGATGCCGCGCGGAATTCGTCCTCGAGGATAACGAGGTCCTTCGAGCGGAATCCGATAATAGAGGTGACCGAGCAACCGAGTCTCTTCAGCTTCTCGGCAATGGGGAGCGCGATAGCGCAGCCAACGCCGCCGCCAACGATGCAAACCTTCTTCAGCCCATCGGTATGGGTGGGGACACCAAGAGGGCCCGCGAAGTCGGAAAGCGAGTCGCCCTCGCTCATCTCAGCGAGCTTCTTCGTCGTCGCGCCAACCGTCTGGAAAATGATTCTTACAGTCCCCGCATCACGGTCATAGCCCGCAACTGTGAGGGGGATTCTCTCGCCCTCAGAGTCGGTGCGAAGAATGATAAACTGTCCGGGCTCAGCCTTTCTCGCAACGAGGGGAGCCGCAATATCCATAAGAGTCACGTAAGGATTAAGGACTCTTTTATATACTATTTCGTACATGATCTCTCCTAAAATATTTTATCTACTCTATTTTAGCACAACGATACGCTTTTTGCAAGGTGCAAAGAGCTTTTTATTAATTTTGTTATAACCGTGTTCATAAAAAACTTAAAAGAAAAATAGAAAAGGATTTGTGATGAAAAATAAAAGCCGCCGCGAGAATATTGCGACAGCTTTATGCGAGTTTATGTATACTATAATTGGCATTATTCCTATTTTAGATGGTTTTGCGGCACGTGATAATAACCGTGTTATGAGATTCATCAAAAGGAAATTTCACATTTGCTCCCTATACTAAGTTAAAGTGCATACTTTAATTGCATTATGCCACACCGAGGCAAAAAAGTAAAGGACGATTCGATTTCTCGGGGCCGCCCTATATGATGAATTGATGCTCACGCATCATGAATTGCACAATGTGCATGAATTGGCTTCGCCATGAATTGACGGCAGAGCCGTCATTGTGGTGAAGTTTTTGCCTATGGCAAAAGTGAAGTTGTGCGAAGCACAGTGAAGTTT
>CAZUQN010000096.1:0-4874 GCA_964622425.1 uncultured Ruminococcus sp. | reverse complement strand
GGGTGCCTGTTCGGAGTAGAGGTGGCGGTTACCGTATGTAGGGGGATTTTCGAAGTTAGGGTGTATGGCTCTTTCCGACGCATCGAATAAAGCGCGTATGCGGACCTATGGTGTATCGCTGCGTGCTTTTTATTTTTATAGGAGGTTGTATGTCGGATTACAGAGCTTTATACCGCAAGTGGCGTCCGGTCGATTTTGATGACGTTTCGGGCCAGGATGCGATAACTGATATTCTTAAATACGAGGTAGCTAACAATAAGCTCTCGCACGCTTATCTTTTCTGCGGCTCGCGCGGAACGGGTAAGACTACCTGCGCAAAGATACTTGCAAAGGCAGTTAACTGTCTTAATCCGAGAGGCGGCAACCCCTGTAACGAGTGCGAGGCCTGCCGCAGTATTGATGCGGGCATCGCGACCGACGTTATCGAGATGGACGCCGCGAGCAACAACGGCGTTGATAACGTAAGAGATATGAAGGATGAGATCGCCTTCACTCCCGCGCTTCTCAAGTACCGGGTTTATATCATAGACGAGGTTCATATGATGTCGGGCTCCGCGTTCAACGCGCTTCTCAAGACGCTTGAGGAGCCTCCGTCATACGTCGTATTCATTCTTGCTACGACAGAATTCCATAAGCTTCCCACCACGATAGTCTCGAGATGTCAGCGCTTCGATTTCAGAAGAATATCTTCAGAGAATATTATGGCGAGACTTAAGCACATAGCCTCCAACGAGAATATATCTCTCACCGATGACGGCGCCAGAGTTATAGCCAGAGTGTCAAGAGGCGGTATGCGTGACGCAGTCAGCCTTCTCGAGCTTTGCGCAGGCTCACGCAAGACGGTGGACGAAAAACTCGTCTTTGAGACCGTCGGCTCGGGCAACAGAGACAGCTCCTACAGACTTATCGAGGCTATACTTAAGCAGGATTACACCTCCGTCTACGCTACTGTAAACGAGGTTGTTATGAACAGTGCGGATATCTCTGTATTCTGGCAGGAGATCATAGATTCATACAGAGATATAATGGTAGTTAAGAATACCGAGCGCGCTAAGGATTATCTCGATCTTACCGAGGTTGAGTACGAATCGCTCGTGAAGCTTGCAGGCGAGTTTACACCCGCGCGTCTTGCATATCACGTGTCGCTTCTCGAGGGTGCTATGGCCGATATGCAGAGGGCGTTTAACTCCAAACGCTCTATCGCGGAAATTGCGCTCACCCGTATGTGTGACGCTAAATCGTCGTTCTCTCCCGAGTCGCTCGCGCTCCGTGTTGACGAGCTCGAAAGAGAGCTTTCTATGATGAAGCTCGGCATTGGTACTACTAACAAAATCGTCAATGACGAGACCAACGTGAAGGTTCTTCCCACGGTAAAGATTATAGAAGAAAAAACTGAAGAAAAATCAGAAGAAAACTCAAATAATAATACAAAAAGCGAAGCAGATATGCCAAAGGCCGCAACCAACACCAAACCGGTAAAGTATGAGAGATGGCCTTACGTGGTGGAAAGAATAGGCGAGCTCAAGACCTCGCTGTCCGTACAGTTTATGAAGTCGCAGGCGTACAAAAAGCCCGATGGAACCTTCCTTATCAGGATGAATTCCTTCTTCGCAAAGAAGCTTGCGGGAAGTGACGCGGACCTCTCCATTCTTCGCGGCATCCTTGCAGAAAAGGAGAATCTGCCCCCGGAACAGATCAGAGTAAATATCGAGCCTCTTGATACCTCGTCTATCGGTGACTTCTCCGATGAGATAGAGAACAATATAGGCTCTATGCAAACCTTGTTTTAAAATTACCTAAGATAGAAAGAGAGAGAAAAAATGAAAGTTAGAATTCCTCAGGGAATGGGCGGCGGAAATATGCAGTCTATGCTTAAGCAGGCGCAGAAAATGCAGGAGGATATGGCCGCAAAGCAGGCAGAGCTCGAGGCTCGCGAGTACGAGGTTGCCGCAGGCGGCGGTGTTGTTAACGTAAAGATCAACGGCAAGAAGGAGGTCCTTTCCGTAAAGCTTGCCGAGGAAATAGTAGACCCCGACGATATCGAGACTCTCGAGGACCTTATCGTAGCAGGTGTAAACGAGGCTATCAAGAAGGTTGAGGCAGATGCCGCAGCCGAAATGTCCAGGCTTACCGGCGGAATGAGCATCCCCGGAATGCCCGGTATGTTCTGATAATATGGCCGAGTATATTTTACCTATACAGAGACTTATCGAGGAATTCAGAAAAATTCCCGGTGTCGGCGCTAAGACCGCGGCAAGATATGCCTTCGCCGTGCTTAACCTATCCGAGAGCGAGGCGTCTCGCTTCGCAGATGCAATAATCGGTGTTAAGCGCGACGTATACAAATGCCCGATATGTCACGGCCTTTCCTCGGACGAGGACTCGTGTGACATCTGCTCATCGCCCGATAGAGATAAGTCGGTTATCTGCGTGGTAGAGGACGCCAAGGACGTTATGACCATGGAGAAGGTGCGCGGCTATCGCGGCACCTATCACGTTCTCGGCGGAGCTCTTTCTCCCCTTGATAACGTTACTCACGAGGACCTTACCGTAAAGGAGCTCGTCGCCAGAGTAGAGGAGGGCGGAGTCAGCGAGGTCATTATCGCCACCAACCCCACCCCCAAGGGAGATACGACCGCAGCGTATATCGCGAGACTTCTTGAGAAGTATCCCGTAGAGGTCTCTAGGCTTGCCTACGGTATTCCCGTCGGCGCGGATATAGAGTATGCCGATGAGGTCACCCTCCTTCGCGCTATGGAGGGCAGAAGATTCTTCGGTAATAACCGTACCGAAAAATAATTCAATATTTTACTTTAAACAGTCGTGTACCTGTACTTCAGACGAAGGTTGTCCGCTATCATAGCGATGAACTCCGAGTTTGTTGGCTTGCCACGGCTGTTTTGTATTGTGTAGCCAAAGTAGGAGTTGAGCGTGTCCACGTCACCTCTGTCCCAGGCTACCTCTATCGCGTGCCTTATCGCTCTTTCAACTCTTGAGGTCGTTGTCTGATATTTCTTGGCAACAGAGGGGTAGAGCACCTTTGTCACGGAATTGATGACCTCCTCATCATCTATCGCCATAAGTATCGCGCATCTGAGATACTGATATCCCTTTATATGCGCAGGCACGCCTATCTGATGTATGATCTTAGTTACTTGAGCCTCCATATCCGGCAGGTCGGAGAGCTTCTCGTAGCTCGAGCCTTTTTCGCCCGCGCGAAGTTTAATGAGTGTGTCAATGTGTGCTCTCAGAGAAAGAAAATCAATAGGCTTAAGAAGACAAATATCCGCTCCCGCCATAGATGCCTCCATAAGTATATTCTGCTTATTTATGGGTGACATCAGTACAAAGGCGGGCTTTTTCTTCAGTCCGAGTCCCGCCGCGTTTCTGATAATTCCGATTCCGTCAAGACCGCTTAACCAAAGATCGGTTATGACGATATCGTACGATCCGTCCGAAAGCAGGGAAATGGCTCTGTCTCCCGTCATACACTCGTCAGTGTTACGGTATCCGCCCTTGGCCAATGCTTCGATGATCCTTTTTCTTTCCTCGTTGTTTTCCGAGCAGATCAGGATTTTTGCAGTTTGTTCCATTGTTAGCTCCTTTTTTTGATTTGAAATTTGTAAAAAATGGAAATTCCCAAATACAACAACATTTTACCACAATTTACCACATAAAATCAAGACTGAATATAGCGAAAAAATTGACAAAGTTAAAACACGAAAAATGGTAAAATTTACCAATTCGCAATATAGTTCAACAGCATTTTACAATAAACGACAAACAGCGTTTAATAATTTTTTAACAAAGTTTGCATTTTATTTTTAAAAAATCTGTTGCAAAGCTTTTTTTATTATGATATAATGTATTTGTGGTAGATTGGCAATTTACCATTTATGACGATTATTAAATTAATTTAAGGAGATAAACCATGAACGCAAACGTTACTAACAACAAGTTCGTAAACGAGTGGATTGCTGAGATGGCAGACCTCGTAAACCCCTCTGAGATCATTCTTATCGACGGCTCGGCAGAGCAGACTGAGGCTCTTCGTAAGGAAGCGTGTGAGCTTGGTGAGCTTGTAAAGCTTAACCAGGATCTCTATCCTAACTGCTACCTTCACAGAACTGCTATCAATGACGTTGCAAGAGTTGAGGACAGAACCTTCATCTGTACTTCAAAGAAGGAGGATGCGGGCAACATTAACAACTGGATGGATCCCAAGGAGTGCTATGAGAAGCTTTCTAAGCTTTACAAGGGCTCTTACAAGAATAAGCCCATGTACGTTATTCCTTACTCCATGTCCGTAGTTGGCTCCGACTTCGCTAAGTACGGTATCGAGCTTACCGACTCTATCTACGTTGTACTTAACATGATCATCATGACCAGAGTAGGCACCAACGTTCTTGAAGCTCTCGGCGACAGCGCTGACTTCATCAAGGGTCTTCACGCTCGCGCAGATATCGATCAGGAGAAGAGATACATCTGTCATTTCCCTGAGGACAACACTATCTGGTCTGTTAACTCCGGTTACGGCGGAAACGTTCTTCTCGGTAAGAAGTGCTTCGCTCTCCGTATAGCTTCCTACCTTGGTAGAAAGGAAGGCTGGATGGCAGAGCATATGCTCATTCTCGGTATTGAGAATCCCGAGGGAGAGGTTAAGTACATAAGTGCTGCATTCCCCTCTGCTTGCGGCAAGACCAACCTTGCAATGCTTATTCCTCCCGCAATCTACAAGAACAAGGGCTATAAGACCTGGTGCGTAGGTGACGATATTGCTTGGCTCCGTGTTAAGGACGGCGGACTTTGGGCAGTTAATCCCGAGAACGGCTTCTTCGGCGTTGCTCCCGGTACCAACGAGCACTCCAACCCCA
>CAZUQN010000095.1:0-4889 GCA_964622425.1 uncultured Ruminococcus sp. | reverse complement strand
GTGTTAGAAAACGATTGAGTATCGTTTTCCCACAAGGTGCATTCAAAGAATATTGCCAAGCGAGCAGATAGTAGCTTTAATTAGCACTTACACATCAATCATCGCAGAGTATTAAGCGAGCGGCAAACATGAGCCCGCAGGCGAGATTGGTGTCACCTTAGGTGACGGAGAGGGTATGGACTTCATCTGACTTGTCGGATTTCATTGTCGCCTTGCGCCCTATTCCTAATTTTGCCTTGACGGACCGTCGGGGTAGCAAAGCGAAACCGAGGGTGTTAGAAAACGATTAAGTATCGTTTTCCCCCCGAGGCAACCGAGCCCGCAGGCGAGACCGCCGGTCCCTACGGTTTTTTCTTCGTACCTCATTTTGCATTTTGCACTTTGCATTTTGCATTGGCGCATCGCGCCATACCTCAAAGCCTGAACATATTCCTATCCTTAGCCAATGCCAACCTAAATCGAACACGCCTAAAGCGGCATAAATCCACGCCTTTTTTAAAATTTTCGCTCGTAAAGTGCTACTTGACTTCGTTCAAATTTCAAAAAATGCATTGAATTTCTGTAGGCTTTAGGTCGCGAGATTTTAAGTAGACGAATTTTTTTGTAAGAAAAATCAAAAAATTCGATGTCATATACCATATTACTAGGATTTTTGATGCATACTCGCTGAAAATTCGTCACTTAAAACGTATTCGATTTGGGTTGGCATTGGCTATTCATATCGAACATCATTTCGATAAAGCTCTTTTTGTACGGGATAAAGCTTCCGTCGTCTATCATATCGAGAATCTCCTCTCGGGTTGCATATCCTACCTCGGCTACCTCGCTTTTCTGTATTCTGACGTCACCTATCGGCACGTCCACCTTTGCTATAAAGTAATCGCTGATGCAGTTTTCGTGATAGAAGGTTGCTCTCGGCTGCTCGTCCTTGAGGCTCACTCTTATTCCGAGCTCCTCGAAGAGCTCGCGCTCGGCTCCCTCTCCCGCGGTCTCACCCGCAAGGACAGACCCGCTGGCGGAAATATCCCATAGACCGCCCCAAAGTGCCTTGAAATCTGCGCGCCTCTGCACAAGCATGCGCCCGTCAGGAGCAAAAACGCACACGTGAGCGGTAAGATGATACTCACCCTCACCGAGCCTCTTGTCGCCTCCGCGCATTATCGTGAAGCCCTTAGGCCTTCTGAATTTATCGTAAACGTCCCAAAATTCCATAATATCCCTCCGTTTTCAGCTTTATTTTATCATTTTTCTTTAGCTTTGTCAATTCCCGCCTAAGGCTATCCGCCGTCCCCTGCACATTTTTTCGGACAAACTCAGGCGTTTTGTCCCGCTACTCACGCCCACTTTTAATAAATTTTAACTTTTTTTATTTATTTGCGCAAAAAGTATTGCAAAAATGTGAAAACCGTGATAAAATTGGTGTGTATAAATATTAATATAATACTATGTAATACATTTTTAGGAGGGAACCCAAATGAAATTACGTTCATTCGGCAAGCTTTTCTCTCTCGTGGCCGTGCTCGCGCTTCTCTTCACCTGCGCGTTTGTAATCACGGTAAACGCAGAGGGTGCTGAGCCCGAAACGACCGCGCTCGAGGGAGGCATGACCATCGAGATCGAGACTGCCTACAAGGACCAGTGCGGAAAGATCAAGCTTACCTGGAATCAGGTAGACGGCGCATACAAGTACGTTGTATACTGCAACGACGAGCATATCGCCAACTCGGTTGTTAACTATTACATCATCAGCGACCTTGACGTTGCTAATTTCGGCGACGATATTATCAACCACTCCTTCAAGGTTGTTGCGGTTGATGAGAATGATAACGTGCTGGACTACGGCGTTCTTGCCGCTGCTCCCGCTGAGCACGTTTACACAGAGACTGTTACTCCTCCCACCTGTACCGAGGAGGGTTACACCACCCACACCTGCTCCTGCGGTGACGTGTACGTTGACACTCCCACTGAGCCCACCGGCCACACCGAGGCTGACGCGGTAAGAGAGAACGTTGTCAACCCCACCTGCACCGAGGCGGGCAGCTATGACTCCGTAGTTTACTGCTCGGTATGTCACGAGGAGCTCTCAAGAGAAGAAAAGAGCATTGACGCTACCGGTCACACCGAGGGCGATTCCGTGATCGAAAACAACGTGCTTCCCACCTGTACCGTAGGTGGTAGCTACGACACAGTAGTTTACTGTACCGTATGTCATGAGGAGCTCTCCAGAGAAACCACCAACGTGGACGCTACCGGTCACACCGAGGGCACTCCCACTACCGAAAATAACGTAGCACCCACCTGTACCGCAGGCGGCAGCTATGACACAGTAGTATACTGTACCGTATGTGAAGCTGAGCTCTCAAGAGAGACCACTAACGTGGATCCCACCGGTGAGCACACCTGGGTAGACGCTAACTGCACTACTCCCAAGACCTGCTCCGTATGTAGTACTACCGAGGGCGAGGCAAACGGCCACACTTGGACTAACGCCACCTGCACTTCTCCCAGAACCTGCTCCACATGCAGCGAGACCGCAGGCAATCCCCTTGGACACAGCTGGACAGATGCAACCTGCACTTCTCCCAAGACCTGCTCCGTATGTAGCACTACCGAGGGTGAGGCAAACGGCCACACATGGGCAGATGCAACCTGCACCGCTCCCAAGACCTGCTCCGTATGTAGCACTACCGAGGGCGAGGCAAACGGCCACACTTGGGTTGGCGGTGACTGTCTGACTCCCGCTACCTGCTCTGTCTGTGGCGACACTGCTGAGAGCGTGATCGGCGAGCACACCTGGACCGACGCTACCTGCACCGCTCCCAAGACCTGCTCCGTATGTGGTGCAGCCGAGGGTGAGGCAAACGGCCACACCGGCGGCTCTGCAACCTGCACCGAGGCTCCCGTATGCTCCGTCTGCGGTGAGACCTACGGCTCCGCGCTTGGCCACGGCTGGACAAACGCTACCTGCGACGCTCCCAAGACTTGTACAAGATGCGGCGAGACCGAAGGCAAGGCACTTGGCCACAGCTACTCCGAGGCTACCTGCACAAGCGCCGCAACCTGCTCTAAGTGCGGCAAGAAGAACGGCTCCGCGCTCGGCCACGAGTGGACCGAGGCAGACTGCGAGAACGGCTCCGTATGTACAAGATGTGATGCTGAGGGCGACAGCGCACTCGGTCACAGCTACTCCTCCGACTCCAACACCGAGGACTTCATCGTATACGAGGTCTGCGAGGTTTGCGGCGCTAAGGGCTCCTTCTCCAAGGTTCAGATCCCCGAGAAGCATAAGGACACCGTTATAAAGGTAGGCGTAATCGCTGTATGCGTACTTGTAGTTATCCTTTGCATCCGTGCTCTCAGACAGCCCGCTACCACCACTCCCTGGTACAAGAGAAGAAAGTACCGCTAATTTAGTAAGTACATAGCTTTTGCGCTGAGCCCTCCGTGGCTCAGCGCACTTTTTATTCACCAAAGGTGAATGATGTATTGCTGCGCAATATGATGTAGGCTGCGCCAATGATGACGCTGCGCTGATGATGTGTGTCTGCGGACACATAAGAGGCGGGGATTACATCACTCGCGAGCCTTTGCGAGTAACATTATTATGCATAGCATAACATCATTTTGAGCAAAGCGAAAAAACATCATATTGCAAAGCAATACATCATTATGCGTTAGCATTACATCATGCGGCATCCACGCCTGCCGCTTTTTTATTCATCTTACACAAATCCCGCTTGGAAAATTATGCAAGTATACAAATCGTATAAAATCCCCTTGACACTTCCTCTGATCTGTGGTACAATTAAGATGTCAAAAGGGAGTAGTTCATCGCCCCTCGGGGTGATGCGCAGCATCGTCAAGACAGCAATCTAGAGTGCTCGGTGCCTGCTAAATCTATATGATGATAACAAGACTTTTAGTGTATCGGTACGCTAAGGGTCTTTTTTGTTCCTTCAGAGCAAAAATCTCCCTAAAAGACACAAAATTGTAAACTATACTGTCCTCATCGGGCTCATTCGCCCGAGCGGAACGTAGCAGTTGCAAAAAACAAAAACCAACATATATTATTAAATAGGAGGACATTTTTATGCCAGGATTAATTATCGCAATCGTAGCAGTCGTCGCTCTCGCCGCTATACTCGGCGTTGCAGGCTACATCAAAGCTCCCCCGGACACCGCCTTCATTGTTTCGGGTCCGAAGAAGAGACGCATCATTATCGGTAAGGCGAGCTGGAGAATGCCGTTCTTCACCCGTCTTGATAAGCTCTCCCTCGGTGTAATGCAGGTCGACGTAAAGACCAGTGAAGCAGTACCCACCAACGAGTTTATCAACGTTACCGTTGACGGCGTTGCCAACATCAAGATCTCGTCCGACCCCAATCTCCTTGAGAGAGCGGCTGAGGCGCTTCTCGGTAAGACACGTCAGGAGATGGTTACTCTCGTCACTCAGGTGCTTGAGGGTAATATGCGTGAGATCGTCGGCTCCGTAGGCCTTAAGGAAATGGTTCAGGACCGTCAGGGCGTTGCAAAGAAGATCACCGAGAACGTTGTTCCCGATATGGAAAAGCTCGGTATCGAGGTTGTTAACTTCAATATCCAGAACTTCAAGGACGGCGCAGGTACCATCGAGAATATGGGTATCGACAACGTCGAGCAGATCAGAAAGAATGCGCAGATCGCTAAGGCTAACGCGCAGAGAGATATAGCTATCGCTACCTCCAGAGCTCAGGAGGAGGCTAACGCCGTTAAGGTTGAGGCCGAGAAGAAGATTGCCGAGCAGAACGCAGAGCTCGCTGTTCAGCAGGCGGATATGAAGGTGCGCGCAGATACAAAGGCCGCAGAGGCAGACGCCGCATACTCCATCCAGCAGGAAAATCAGCGTAAGA
>CAZUQN010000094.1:0-5058 GCA_964622425.1 uncultured Ruminococcus sp. | reverse complement strand
GATGATGAAACGGTCAATAATTTGTAAAAACTGTTGTCCTTTATTGACCACACACCTGTCGGGAAGCCCGATCCTGCAGGACGGAAAGCTTGTCGGCGCGGTCACTCACGTTATGCTCCTTGCGAGCTGACCGAAAATTCGGTCGTGCTACGCACTTAGTTTTGCAAAATGCAAAACGCTCGCGGAGCAATCTGCGCTCGCTCGCTGACAAGCAAGCTTGCCGACTTGCTTCGCTTGATTATGTGTAGCTAACCCAACCGAGGGGTATGGAATATTTATCGAGAATATGCTATCCGCAGCAGAAGGTCAGATGCAAAATGCTGCATAAATTAAATTCGAGAGGGTTGCCATATAGCTTCCCTCTCGTTTGCTATTTATTTAGTTTTAGATGTTGTTATGCCAAAAGCTTTGCTCTTTCAAGCAAGGCAAGAAAGCGTTCCTCGTTACGTACCGAGTCTAGCCAATCCCAGCCTATGGGTGACTCCAGCCTTTTTGCAATATTTGGCGAAAGCTCGGAAATACCTGATAAATGAGATATTTCTTTGCCATCAGGCAATACGAGGTATTCTTTTCCCTTTACCGCCCTTGTGTCTGCGTAGAACATTTCGTTTCCGAGCTCAAGCAAAGCTCCATCAGGAATACCGTCAAAGCGCTCTGCGAAAATAATAGACATCTCAAGGAATTTGTAGCCCTTATCTTTGCTGCCGCTACCAAAATGAGCTGCCGACAGTCTTAGGTAAGCCTCCGCATATTCGGCTAACCAACCATCGGGGACGTTATCATCGATTCTTGCACAAGCGGCATCCAAAAGTCTGATATATTTCTCGTTCCAAGAAACCGCCTTTTGGGCATCACCTACGTAATTGCGGTTACTTAAAATTTTAGAGAGCCCCTTCGACATCTGCAAAAATCCTGCCACCGCCTTATACATTGAGCACCGCTCTAAATCTTCCTCTAAAGCATATCGCTCCTCGTATATCGCATGCTTTTCGTCATGTATAAAAACGCTGTCGCGACTTAACCAACCGTCAATTTCTTTCTCATCGCAGATCATACATACAGATCTGACGGCATCATTTCTCAAAACGCTGTCGTGACACTCCTCGAGAAGCCTTTCGCAAAGAGTGTAGAGATACTGTCTGTACTCATCCAGCTTATCTCTATGGTTTCTCGTGATTTCGTGCATAAGTACGGTTGCAATATGCCAATCCCGCGGATATTTCTTATGGTATTTAAGCGCAAGCTCGAGTCTCTCGTCATCTGTAATAAGATGAAGTACACCAAAGAAATTCTCCTCGATGTCACGCTTTGCGCTTAACTCATCATTGCCGATAAGCTCGTCTATTGTAATACCAAAATAGTTTGCGATGGAGGGTAAAAGAGTGATATCCGGATATCCTTCTCCACATTCCCATTTAGAGATGGATTGCGGCGATATTCCAAGCACCTCCGCGAGCGCTTCTTGAGTAATCTTTTTTCTCTTGCGGTACTCCTTTATTCTATCCTTAATCAAAAGATCCATACTTTCTCCTTTTTAATTCTGTTTTGAACCGGTTCTGTAATTATGATACATCAATACATCCTTTAAGTCAACAACGTGATAGTTGCAAAAAATACCACTATTGGTAGATTTAATAAACGTTCAGTGGTATAAATTCAAAATCAGCTGGCGAGCTCTCGCCTAAATAATTAGAGCGAGGATGCGCTTTTGCATCCTCGCTCTTTGCCTTGCTTTTTTATTATCTCTCTGCAATGAGAATTCGACATTCTCCCGCTTTGAGTGTAATTGGGTTTTGCTCGGGGTTATCAAGGGTGTTGCCCTCGGGTAGGCGAACCTCGAATGTGACGTCTGCTTTAGCGCGAACTGCGAGGTAGGTCACCCTGCCGTCCTGCCAACGGCAGTCAAATTCGACGCCGCCGCGGGCTACAAGGCCGGAAAACTCACCACGCCCCCACTCCTTAGGCAGTGCGGGAAGCACGCGGATGATGCCGTCCGAGCCACCGAGAAGCATCTCTCCGACGCCTGCGGTATAGCCGAAGTTGCCGTCAATCTGGAAGGGCGGATGCCTATCCCAGAGGTTATCCATAACGTTGTTTTGTATGAGTGAGCGCATAAGATCCATAGCTCTGTCGCCCCTAGAGCACCTTGCCCAAAGGAGCATACGGTGTGCCGCCGCCCAGCAGTGAGTTCTGTCTCCGCGGCGGTCGAGAGTAACCTGCGCGGCCTTAATCCACTCGGGGTGGCGCTCGTTGATGACCGTGCCGGGATACAGACCGACGAGGTGGGAGATGTGGCGGTGGTTAGGCTCGCCTATCGAGGCGTAGTGAGTCTCCTCGCGGAACTCCTTGACCTGTCCGTCGTCACCGATAAGCACGGGATCAAGATACGGGAGCATTGCCTCAAGCTCGTCGACGAATGGATCGCTTATCTCAAGCACCCTTGCCGAGTCTATAACACGCCTGAAGCACTCGTAGACCATCTGCTGATCAAAGGCGCAGCCGACGGTGTGATAATAGCTGCCGTTGTGCTCGATCTCGGGAGATGCGGAGTGCTCGACGAGATATACTCCGTCCTTCTTGATAAGCACCTTCTTATAGAGAGTTGCCATCGAGCGGAGCGCGGGGTAACCGAAATCACGGAGGAAAGCGGTATCCCGTGTGAAATCATAGTAGTCCCAGAAAAGGAGCGCGGTGAATGCGCCCGTACCCGGGCCGGAGTGACTTCTTGAGCTGAAGCCGTCTATCTTGTAGGGCCATCCGCCCGTGCCGATTATCCAGCCGTTTTTGCCGGGCTCGGAGAGCTTGTCGGGATAGGACTCGGCTACGTACGCGTCAGCATTCTGCTCTGCCAGAGGCATATACGCCTTGGCGTAGTTTATGTAAGGAATAAAGAGCTCGGAGAGATTGGCAGAGCCAACCGACCAATAATTCATCTGCAGATTGATGTTATGCCAATATCCGCACGACCAAGGCGAGTCTGCAAATGCATTCCATATGCCCTGTAGATGCGCGGGGAGGAGCGTGCGCGAGGCTGATATCATAAGGTATCTGCCAAAGTGGTAGAGGAGTATCTCGAAGTAAGGCGAGCGCTCCCCCTTCTTGTACTTCTCAAGAAGCACGTCAGTGGTGTCGGCGGGAACGTCCTCGTAAAGACTGAATTTTACCCTACCGAAAAGCGCGTGATAGTCGCTAAGATGGGATTCAAGCAGAGCGTCATAGCCCTTAGCCTCAGCAGAGTCAATCAAGCCGTTGACAAGCTCGGTAGGCGCGGGACTAAAGCTGAGCTTTTTCTCATGCTCGGGCTCGGTGAACACACGCTGTGAAAGCTCGTAATTAGTAGCACATGTAAAGAGAATAAGCGCTGAATCTGCACCCTCAACGGCCAGAGAATCGCCATTTACGCTTACACGCCCCCCGTTGTTGATCACACGAAGGCGGTTTTCAAAGAGGATGCCGTAATACTCCATTCTGCCGCTTGCGGAGAGTGTGTTACCGCTTGCCTTCACTTCCCCGCTCTTGCCCATTCCGTCATCGGGCTCGACGTTGTAATCGCCAAGAAAAGGTATGATGTTTCTGACAGAAAAGCTAAGCGCGCCCGACTTATCCGCCGATACTCGCATAACAAAGACTCTGTCGGGGTGAGAGGTGAAGCACTCACGTGTGTAGGTGACACCGCCATAGGTGTATCTGACCGTATGTACAGCATCGTCAAGAGATAAGGACATCTCATAACCCTCGGCGCCCTCGTGACCGAAGTCGAAAAGGAGCTCCGCCATACTGTTGACACCCGAGGCGCAGCTGCGACGGCGCGGAATAGTCTTGGGAGTATAGTATGGGTTAGTGAGAGTGGGGTCGCTTATCTGCACTCTCTCGGTGCCGAGCCTGCCGAAAACGTTGGCTCCGAAGAAGCCGTTGCCGAGCGGCAAGGAGTATTTCTCCCACGCGCACTCGGGAGTGGAATAAGAAAGAAAGTCATCTATCACCGGCGCGGGTCTGTCGTAGACCAAGCGCATCTTGTTTTGTTTCATATCGTTTGCCCCTTATATTTAGATGCGCAAATTTGCCTTTGGGATAAATTTGCGCTGAATGTTATTTTACCAAGGCATAAATTCCTCACCGAGAAGCTTCAAGAGAGCCTCGGTGAAGAAGTAATCCGCGTAGATGATATGGATATGAACAACGTTCATCTGCTCGGGCTTTACGGGGTAAAGCACGGTACCGTGTGTAATCATATCGTCTCTGTCGGGGTTGTAATCGGCAAACTTTGCCTCAATAGCCTTGAGGAGATTGATAGCCGCGTGCATATACATACCGCCCTCGTTCTCGGGCAGAGCCTTTGCAAGCTCTATAAGACCGCAAGCCGCGCAAACACCCGCTGTGGAGTCATAAAGCACGGGCTCAGAGGGAGCGCGGAAGTCAACACGGGGAAGCCAATCGTCACAGCAGTTGGCGATGAAGTAATTGGCAACGAGCTTTGCCGCGTCGAGGTATCTCTCCTCCTTAGTGTGGAGGTAGGAAAGCACAAAGCCGTAGAGTCCCCAAGCCTGACCGCGAGACCAGCTGGAGCCAACGCAGTAGCCCTGACCGCCGTGAGTAGCAACTACCTCACCGGTATCTCTGTCGTGCTCAACAATATGCACGATGGAGCCGTCGGGACGAAGGTGATCCATAATAGCCATATCCGCGTGATCAATAGCAATCCTCTTGAATCTATCGTCACCGATAACGTCGCTTGCCCAATAGAGAATGGGAAGGTTCATAAGGCAGTCGATAATGGAGAAGTTCTCAACTGCAAGTCCCTGCCACGCGTGATTCCACGCGCGGATAAATCCGCCGGATTCCTCCTCGTATCTTACAAAGCGAGAGGAAAGGTTAGCCGCCATATGAAGGTTGCGATTCATAGACTTCTCGTTTCCGGTCAGGCGGTAAAGCGCGCCGGAGAGAATGTGCCACATAAATCCAACGTCGTGATAGAGCCCCTTGAAGTCCATAAGAGCCTCGTCAAGAAGCTCCTCGGAGCGAAGCGCTGTCTTAAGATACTCCTCATTCTTCGTATAG
>CAZUQN010000093.1:0-5117 GCA_964622425.1 uncultured Ruminococcus sp. | reverse complement strand
CTTGTTTTAGTCTTTATAAGTATGAGATGACTGAATTCTTAGTGACTCAGCCCCATTTTTTGCGTTTTCTTACGAGTTTATTTTCAGTTTATAAAACTTTTGTATTATAATGGTGTAAAATGGACGGAAATGTAATTATTACATTGTATCGGAGGCATTATGAACACACAGAAAATTGACGGCAAATGCTATGCCGAGATGCTCAGGGGCGGCACAGCGCTTCTTCTTGAGCACTCGCACGAAATAAATGATCTTAACGTATTTCCCGTTCCTGACGGAGATACGGGAACAAATATGGCAAGGACGATGGACGGCGGTCTCTCAGAGCTTTCATCTGATGCAGATAGCATAGGCAAGGTATCGAGCGACTTTACCCACGGCGTTCTTCTCGGCGCGCGTGGCAACTCGGGAGTTATCCTCTCGCAGATCTTCGCGGGTATCAACGAGGAGCTCTCCCATTATGACGAGGTAGGCGCGAAGGAGCTTGTCGACGCGTATAAGAAGGGAATTGCCAAGTCCTACTCGGCAGTTCAGCAGCCGACGGAGGGAACGATCCTTACCGTTTTCAGAGAGAGTATAGAATATGCCGAGAAGAATATCACCGAGGAGTCGAGCGTTGAGGACTTCTTCCGTATGCATATAGAGAGTGCCAAGGAGTCACTCGCCAGAACAAAGGAGATACTCCCCGCCTTGGCGGAGGCAGACGTTGTGGACTCGGGCGGAGCAGGCTACCTTTACATTATAATGGGTATGTACGCAGTGCTCACAGGCGAGCTCACCGGCTCCATATACAAGACCCCTGAGGAACAGACCAAGAAGGTCAACATCGACCTCTTCACCAGAGACTCCAAGCTCGAGTTTGGCTATTGCACTGAGTTTATGCTCAGACTCACGACAGAGAAGTGCGATCCCGATAACTTCGAGATAGGCGAGCTCATAACCCTTCTCGAGTCACTCGGCGGCGAGAGCATCGTGGCGTATAAGCTTGATGACGTGGTCAAGGTTCACGTACATACCTTCGCTCCCGGTAACGTTCTTACTGTGGCTCAGTCCTACGGCGAGTTCCTTACAGTCAAGATAGAGAATATGTCTCTGGGGCACACAGAGGAGCAAAAGCCGAAGAAGGCGAAGAAGCCCTTCTCGGTAATCGCGGTTGCTCAGGGAGAGGGACTCTCGGCCCTGTTTTCCGAGATGGGCGCTGACGAGATAGTGACGGGAGGTCAGACACTCAACCCTTCGACAGAGGAAATTATAGCCGCGTTTGATCGCGCGGAGAGCGATGACATCATCGTTCTGCCTAATAATAAGAACGTAATTTTAGCCGCAAAGCAGGCCGCAGAGCTTTATGACAAGGCGAGAGTTCACATCATTCCCACCAAGAATATGATGCAGGGCTACGGCGCGCTCTCGGTTGTGACTCCGGGTATTACAGACGTCTCATCATTGGTTGAAAGCATCACCAGAGCGGCTGAGGGTGTTATCGGAGCTGAGGTCACGATGGCAGTGCGCGACGTTACTCTCGGCGGCAGGGAGATAAAGAAGGGTGACTACATCGCCATCGCATCCTCCGCCATTACCGCGGTCGCGGGCTCGGCTGAGTCGGCAGTGCTCGAGCATCTTGACTCGGTCGATATGGACGATTACGAGATCATAACACTCTTTGTCGGAAAGGGCGTGTCGGACATTCGCCGCGTTAAGCTCACCGAGATCATCGAGGAGAAGTACGATATGTGCGAGATCGAGGTCTTTGAGAGCGGCAACGAGGTCTACGACTATATGATAGCGATAGAATAAGGAGATATTAAAGTGAAGCAATATAAGATAGTAATTGATACAAAGGGCTCTGACAGAGGCGCTGAGATGATGATCAAGGGCGCTTCCTTAGCTCTTCAGAAATACCCCGAGCTTGCGGTCCTTCTTGTCGGTGACACCGACGTTATGGTCGCAGAGTGCGAGAAGCTCGGAATGCCGATGGACCGTGTGGAGCTCCTTGAAGGACCCGAGACCATAACCAACTATGACAGCCCCGCAGAGGCGCTTTTCGTCAAGCGCGATTCTTCTTTGGTCAAGGCGCTTGAGGCGCTCTCCGAGCGCGATGACCTTGTCGGCCTTATCAACGCGGGCAGCACGGGAGCGCTTATCGCGGGCTCTATGCGTTACCTCTCGGGCAAGGACAGAGTTCGTCCCGCTCTGGCGGCTGTCCTCCCTGCGGCAAACGGTGGCTTTACCTGCCTCGTTGATACGGGAGCTACCATCGACTGTCCCGCATCAACCCTCGTCCACTTCGCAAGGCTCGGCAGAGACTTTATGAAGAACCTCTACCGCATCGAGAATCCGAGAGTAGGCCTTCTCTCCAACGGAGCAGAGCCTACCAAGGGCAATAAGCTCGTCAAGGAAACACACGCCCTTCTTCGTGATGCCGAGGACATCAACTTCGTCGGTAATATCGAGGGCAACAAAGCTCTCTCGGGTGACTGCGACGTCCTCGTTTGCGACGGCTTTGCGGGCAATCAGGTGCTTAAGGTTACCGAAGGCGCGGCAACGAGAATTATTACCGATATCGTGAAATATTCAAAGAAGACCGGTGACGAGAGCCTTATGAAGCTCGTCGGCTACCTTATGGGCATCTACGACTTCAACTCGCTCGGCGGAGGAGTTATCCTCGGCACCGTCAAGCCCGTTATCAAGGCTCACGGAGCGGCAAACGAGCAGTCTATCGTCAGCACCGCGGGAATTATCCTGAATCTCGCAGAAAATAAAGAATTATTCGACAAATCCGCATTTGATATAAAGGAGTAAAAAAATGAGCAAGATCAAAATTATGTGCACTTCCACAGGATGTATAGAATACGCGCCCGAGAGATACAGAGATCTCGGAATAGACATTATCCGCGTTCACATCCTTTTTGAGGGTGAGGAGTACCTTGAGGGTATTGGCCTTGACCCCGTAGATTTCTACGAAAGACTTGAGAAGCTTGAGAATCCCAAGAACAACCTCCCGAAAACGGCTATGCCCACACCCGCTGAAATACGCGCGCATTACGAGAAGGCTATCGAGGAGGGATATGACGAGGCTATTGTCTACGCTATTTCCTCCGGACTTGGAGGTACGTATAACCAGCTCGATCTCATAGCAAAGGATTATGCGGACAAGATAAAGATCCACGTCATCGACACCAAGATCACCAGCTTCGGCGAGGGCTTGCTTGCCGTAATGGCGGCGAGAATGGTGGCTAAGGGCTACTCAAGCGAACAGATCCTCAAGGAAACCGCCTGGATGATGAAGACTCAGGAGTTTATCGGCGTTGACGGTAAGCTCGATTACCTCATCTACAACGGCAGACTCAAGGGCGGCAAGGCGTTTATGGGCCAGATGCTCAAGATATGTCCCGTAGTTCACTTCAACAGAGAGGGTGAGTGCGTTGCTCTTGAAAGCGTGAGAACCGAGAAAAAGGCCCTTATGCGCACCTGTGAGATAATCAAAGAAAAGATCGGTGACAGAAGTCCCGAGGATTATATTCTGTTCCACATATATACCGGCCCCTCACTTCTTGAGACACTTCTTCCGATAGAAGAAAAATGCGGTCTTAAGACGAATCACGAGGCGGTTATTATGTCTCCCGTAAGCGGCAGTCACAACGGTCCCTGGCTCGCAGGCTACGGTCTTCTGTTCTTAAGACGAGACGACGAGCCCTTGGAGGATTAATATGGTAACTGTAAGACGTGTAGAGAGCAAAAAGGATATCAAGGAATTTATCGAATTCCCCTTAAGACTCTACAAGGGCTGTGAATATTTCGTTCCGCCGATGTATGCTGATGAGAAAAAGCTGCTTCAAAGCGGTGGATGCTCGGATACATATGAGAGCGTGTTTCTCCTTGCTGAGCGCGACGGCAAGACCGTCGGCAGAGTACAGGGAATACTCCATAAGCAGTACAACGAGCTGAAGGGTGAGAGGCGAGTACGCTTCAACCGCTTTGACTCGATAGACGATACCGAGGTCTCCAGCGCGCTTTTCGCCAAGGTAGAGAAGTGGGCCAGAGAGCGTGGAATGACCGAGGTCTCGGGACCTCTTGGCTTCAGCGACCTTGACAGAGAGGGACTTCTTATCGAGGGCTTTGAGGAGAATTCCACCTTTGAGGAGCAGTACAACTACGAATACTACGGAAGGCTCGTTGAGGATGCGGGATACTCCAAGGAGGTTGATTGGCTCGAGTTTGAGCTCCGCGCCCCCGAGAAGAGAAACGAGATGCTCTCAAGAGTTGCTAAGCGCGCCCTTGAGATGAACAAGCTGCATATAGCTCCCACCAATATGTCGAAGAAGGCGTATATTGATAAATACGCCGACAGCTTCTTTGACTGTCTTGATGAGTGTTACAGCAAGCTTTACGGCACCGTTCCGATCTCTGACGAGCAGAGAAAAGAACTTATAGAACAATTTCTGCTTATAATTAACATCAATTTTGCAGTTTTTATCTGCGATGAGAGCGACAGAGTAGTCGCCTTCGGTCTTTGCTTCCCGTCTATCGGTGACGCTCTCAAAAAGAGCGGCGGCAGACTCACTCTGCCCGCAATTCTCAAGCTCTTGAAGATGGCAAAGAGCCCTAAGGCGATGGACCTCGGACTCGTCGCGGTACGTCCCGAATATCAGAACTCGGGTGTCAATGCCGTGCTCGTAGACGGTATCGTAGAGATGCTCTCAAGTGGACTTGTAGAGAAGTGTGAGACCAACCTCAACCTTGAGACCAACACCGCCGTTATCGCGCAGTGGAAGTATATGAGCGCAAGACAGCACAAGCGCCGCCGCGCATATCTTAAACATATTTAAGGAGACAGAACAATGCTTGATAAGTTAAAGGAGATACTCGCTAAGGTCCTCCCCGACCTTGATATGTCCACCGTCACCGCCGACACCCATCTTATCGATGACCTCGGCTTTGACTCGCTCGCTCTTATGATGATGTCTATGGAGATCGAGGACGCCTTCGGCTTCCGCTTCAAGGAGTTTGTGAAGTTTGAGACCGTCGGTGACGTTTGCACATATTTGGAAAGCAGAATATAAGAGGCTGATTCATTTAGGCGTAATCGAAAAAGAGTCGATAAGCCAATAAAAACAACC
>CAZUQN010000092.1:0-5149 GCA_964622425.1 uncultured Ruminococcus sp. | reverse complement strand
TTGCATTCTGCATTCTGCACTTGCGGCTCTGCCGCACTGTCCCTCTTGCATTTTCCCCCGAAAGGTGCTATACTAATTCTATAAGCTTTATTTTGGAGGATATTATGAGAAAGTATGATATAGCGGCGTTTGTATGGCCGTCCTACACGGGAGACGAGCTTCGCTCGAGAATGTTCTGGCCGAAGGGCGAGGGCGAGTGGCAGACCGTACGCACGGCAGAGGCGAAGTTTGAAGGTCACACCTGGCCGAGAAAGCCCCTCTGGGGTTACGTCAACGAGGCAGACCCCGAGGTCATGGAGATGGAGATTCGCGAGGCTACGCGCCACGGCGTCAACGTCTTTATCTACGACTGGTACTGGTTTGACAGACGTCCCTTCCTTGAGAATTGCCTCAACGACGGATTCCTGAAGGCGAAAAACTGCACCGATATGCAGTTCTACATAATGTGGGCAAATCACGATGCCAACCACCTGTGGAACAAGGAGCTCTCGGATACCGAGTGCGGCGAGACCGTCATCTGGAAGGGTGGAATTGACCGCGAGGGCTTTGAGGTAATGGCGGAGCGCCTTGTGGACAAGTACTTCCACCTCGACAACTATTACAAGATAGACGGCTGTCCCGTCTTTATGATCTACGAGCTCTCTACCCTTGTCGACGGCTTTGGCGGTATTGACGCGACGGTGGAGGCGCTTAGATGGTTCCGCGAGATGGTGAAGTCGAAGGGCTACCGTGACGTACACCTGCAGATAACCGGCAGAGGCGGAAACACCCTCAATATGTCGGGCATCGACTCCTCGCTCGTCATCGACTCAAAGGAAGTCATGGAGAAGCTCTCCATCGACAGCTTCACACACTATCAGTTCGTGCATTTCACCGACATTGACCGCGACTACAACGAGATTATGGAGGACGTCAAGGCCGTGTGGGAGACTGCAGAGGAGACCTACGGTATTCCCTACTACCCTCACGTTTCCTGCGGTTGGGATAACAATCCCCGCTTTAAGAAATTCCGCCCCGGCGTGGTGAAGAATAATACTCCCGAAAACTTTGAGCGTGCTATGCGCGCGGCAAAGGAATACGCCGACCGCCACCCCGACAGACCCGCCCTAATCACCGTCAACTCCTGGAATGAGTGGACCGAGACCTCGTATCTCGAGCCCGACGATTTCTACGGCTACGGTTACCTCGAGGCGATAAAGAAGATCTTCGTTGACGGAGAGTGATGCGGAGTGTGTATGAAGTTCTTTAAGCCGCGCGGGCTTAACCAAATGCTGAGGATAAGACTGCTCTACCGCGAGGCCTTCCCGAAGTGTGAGAGAAAGCCCTTCTCCATCATCAAGGCGATGTCCGAAAGGGGCAAAACCGACCTCTGGTACTTCGAGGAAAATGGGAAATTTGCAGGCCTTTGCGCCACGATAAACGGCTCCGATGCCATTCTCATAGACTACCTCGCAGTAGCAAAAAAGAGGCGCGGAAAAGGTGTCGGCACACGTATGCTGATGTCCCTGCTCCAGCACTATAAAGACTTTGGAGTATTCCTCGAGATAGAGAAATTAAACCCCGAGGCAAAGAATAACTACGAGCGTATCCGCCGCCGTGAATTCTACCTGAAGGCAGGCCTTCTGCCTATGGAGACCTACGTCAAGCTCTTCGGAGTGGATATGGAGCTGCTCGGCAAGAACTGCCAGCTCACCTTCGACGAGTACCGAGATTTTTACCTAAACAACTACGGCAAATTCGCATATGATCATATCGCTCCCATCGACGGGTAAAACAAAAAGCACCCCAAAAATCGGGGTGCTTTTGCTATTTCTAGTTGTCAAAACTAACCCAAAATCGCTCTATCGCTACTAAACTCATCCCCACTCGCCTTGGAGAACAATCCGAGAAGCTGCTCGACTGTGAGCTTCTCTTTTTCCTCACCGGAGACGTCGACGATGATTCTGCCCTCGTGCATCATTATCAGGCGGTTGCCGTATCTGATGGCGTCGCGCATATTGTGAGTGATCATTACGGTGGTGAGGTTATGCTCCTTGACGATCTTCTCGGTTATCTGGAGCACCTTCTGCGCGGTCTTTGGGTCAAGGGCGGCGGTGTGCTCGTCGAGAAGAAGGAGCTTAGGCTCCTTGATGGTAGCCATAAGGAGGGTGACGGCCTGTCTCTGACCGCCCGAGAGGAGTCCTACCTTAGAGGAAAGACGGTTCTCAAGTCCGAGGTCAAGCTCGGCAAGAAGTGCCTTGTAGCTCTCCCTCTCCTTTCTGGGAAGGCCCCAGACGAGGCGACGCTTTGTACCGCGTCTTGCGGCTATCGAGAGATTCTCGGCAATCTCCATATCTGCGGCAGTACCCTTCATAGGGTCCTGGAAAACTCTGCCGAGGTATGCCGCTCTCTTGTATTCAGGAATATTAGTTACGTCGACGCCGTCGATCTCTATCTTTCCGTAGTCGGGCGGAAATACGCCTGCGATGGCGTTGAGCATAGTTGATTTACCCGCTCCGTTACCGCCGATAACGGTCACGAAGTCGCCCTCGCGAAGCTCGAGGTTAAGTCCGTTAAGAGCGTGCTTTGCGTTGACGGTGCCGGGGTTAAAGGTCTTGTGGAGGTTTGTAATCTTAAGCATTCTCTGTTTCCTCCTCTTCTGCGGTATTCACCGCGTTTGCGTCCTCGTAAATTCTCTGCTTCTTGAAGTATCTTGTCTTGAGATAAGGAACCGCAAGGAAGATAGCAACGACGAGCGCAGAGAGCATCTTGAGAAGGTCGGTGTCAAGTCCTAAGAAGATGACGAAGGTATATACGAGATAGTACGCAATACCTCCGCAAACAACGCCGATAAGAGATACGACGAAGTTGGGCATGATCTTCATTGAAACGGAAAGGCCGATGATGATCGCGGCAAGGCCGATAACTATCGCGCCTCTGCCCATATTGATGTCGGCAAAGCCCTGATACTGTGCGAGAAGCGCACCTGCGAGAGCAACTATACCGTTGGAGATCGCGAGGCCTATTACCTTATTAAGATCAACGTTTACACCCTGAGCTCGGCTCATATGCTCGTTGTCACCGGTCGCCTTGATGGAGAAGCCTACCTCGGTGTAGAAGAAGAGATAGAGTCCTACGATAACAAGGATACAGAAGATGGCGGAGACAACGATAGCCTTCCAGTTATCCATAGAGGAAAGGAGGACGGAATACTTTCTCGCGCTGATGGCGAGGTTGGCCTTACCGAGTATCTTAAGGTTCAAGGACCAGAGGATAAGTTGGGTAAGAATACCCGCGAGAATGGCGGGAATACCCATAGCCGTGTGAAATAATCCGGTCACAACACCCGCCAGAGCGCCAGCAATAAATGCGGCGATAAGGCAGAGGTAAACGTTCACTCCGCTTGAGAGGAGGACGGCGAGCACGCAGGCTCCGGTACATATCGAGCCGTCAACGGTAAGGTCTGCAATATCAAGGATTTTGTAAGAGATATAAAGACCTATTGCGAAAAGTCCCCATATCAAGCCCTGCGCCATAGCGCCGGGTATAGCGTTAATAAATCCCATTTCTACTCCGGAAAATTATTTGTCGGTGCCCTCGATCATAACGTAGCCTGCAGCCTCAAGAGCCGCTACGTCAATGCCGAGATTCTCGCAAGCCGCCTTGTTGTACTTCTTAACGGGGTTTGCGTCGTATCTGATAGCCATGTCCTCGATGTCAGAGGTGCCAAGAAGGATCTCTGCAGCCATCTCGCCTGTAACCTGACCGATGTTGTAGTAGCTGATAGCGAGAGTTGCGTAGCCACAGCCTGCGCAGGTTGCTTCCTCACCCGCGAAGATCGGAATCTGCTTAGGAGCGCAGATGTTGTTGATGATCTCGGTGTTGGATGCTACGGTGTTATCGGTGGGAACGTAGATAGCGTCGGACTCGTCAGCAGCCTTAGCGGTAATTGTGCTGAGGTCGTTGGAGTCGGAGAACTTGTAGTCGGTGCATACCATACCCTTGGAGGTGAGGTACTCTCTGACAACGTCTACCTGATACTGAGAGTTGGGCTCGGAGGAGCAGTAAATAAGACCGATCTTTGCGCCCGACTCAAGACCGAGGGTGTCGATCATCATCTGAGCCTGCTCGGTAAGGGGAGCGAGGTCGGAGGTGCCGGAAACGTTGCCGCCAACGGTACCGTTAAAGTCGTCAAGGCTGAGAGCCACGCCGTACTCGGTGATGGATGTGCCGAGGATCGGGATCTTGTCGGTAGCGTTGTAAGCAGCGGCGAGAGCCGCGGTTGCGTTTGCCATAATAAGGTCAACGTCTGCGGAAATGAAGCTGTTAACGATGGTGCTGCAGGTGTTGGAGTCGCCCTGAGCGTTCTCGAATTTAAACTCAACGGTCTTGCCCTCTGCCTCAAGCTTAGCGGTGAGAGCATCCTTGAAGCCCTGGGTAGCCGCATCGAGTGCATCGTGAGGAGCAAGCTGGATAATACCTACTACGAAGTGGTTCTTTTCTTCCTTCTTGCAGGATGCAAGGCTCAGACACATACCGAGTGTAAGAGCAAGAACGAGAATAAGAGATAATGCCTTTTTCATTGTTTTTGTTTCCTTTCGGGATTAGAATATATAACTCGCATAGCGCGGGAAAGCTTAGCCCTTAGAGAGTCGAATTAACAAGTCTTACTGCTACACGCCCCTCGCGTTACGTAAATTAACTAAGGAAGAAATCTTCTTTTTTGCTTCATCTATATTGCCCTAAGTAACTGTGCTTTAATAGATGAAAAAAGAAAAAAGCCCTATGCCAAAATAAAGCACAGGACGTCAAAAAACGTGATACCACACTGTTTCACCTATACCTCACGGTATAAGCCTCATCGGGTGCCAACACACCCTAGGCGATGTAACGGTCGCACCCGGTAAGGCCTACTCGCTTGTCCGCTTTAAGCCCACAGCTCACGAAATGAATTCACCGAGCACGAGACTGCTGTCTTGCACCAAACGACAGCTCTCTGCAAGTCCATAGGACGGCTACTACTTTTCGCTCAAACGCCTTTAAAAATAAAAGATACGTTAATTGTAGCACCTTTGGAAGCATTTGTCAAGAGGGAAATTAAAAATGCAGAATGCAAAATGCAAAATTATGGCGCAGAGCGCCAATGCGAAATGCGAAGCGCAGAATGCAG
>CAZUQN010000091.1:0-5223 GCA_964622425.1 uncultured Ruminococcus sp. | reverse complement strand
TACGGTTATTCGAAGTTCAATAGAGGACTCATTACCCGAGCGGTCGGTCGCGATCACCCTGCAGGTATGCGTGCCAGGCTGAAGCTCTCCAAGGCTATTTACCGCCCCTGCGCTCCACTCATAGCTGATAGTGGCGGATGAGTTATCGTATTCATCAAACGCGCTTACCCCGTCAATCGAGAGCTTCTCTCCCTCGGATGCGGTAAGCTCGGTAGGACCGCTATAATTTATCACAGGAGGTGTCATATCGTCCGATGCTCCTTCCTTGTACTTGATGCTGACAGAATCAATGTATGCCGCGCTTTCCGACGGACTCTTAAGTCTGAATATAATACAGAATGATCCGAGGTTTTCCTCCGAATTTGCCAAGGAATCAAGGCTACAACCCGACATAAATCCCGAGGTATTATCGAGAACAACGTCTACCCACGTGGAGAATGCCGAGGGGGTAGCTCTGACTATCCAAGAGGATGACTTTGCCTTGTTCATAATCCTGAATTCGCTGGCTCCGCCCGAAGGAATATAGACACGGAAGGATATCTGCTCGACCGAATCGATCGGGATATTCTGATCACTGTAATCAACACAAACACCTGCGTGTCCCGGGTCCGTATTTGGAGTAAGCTTAAGAGCATATCCCGAGAAGCCCTCAGGGACGCCCGCGTCAATACCGTCCTGACCGTAATACTCCGTGATTACGCTGTCATACGTCTGCTCCGCAACCGAGGTGTCGTGCGAGGTGTAAGGTATCTCGTCCTTTGCGGATCCCTTGTCAACGGCGTGTACGTTAATACTGCCGAGCATAAGAGCCGCGATAAGAGTGAGGCTTAAGATAGTGTGAAGAACGTTTTTCATCTTATTCCACCTCCTCGAGCATAATGTCCTTTATCGAGGCGATCTCGTCAGCGCTGACGCCTATCTCAAGTAAGAAGTCCTCGACCTTCTCCGAGAAGGTATCTCCCTCGTAGTTGTTATCAATATAGAGATAAGTATTATGTATGGAGTTGCGAAGTCCGTCGTTATACTTAGTAGAGCCGTAAGCGCCCCAATAGGAGAATACCGAGAGCTCGTACTCCATCAACAGGGTATTCTCATCAAGACCGAGAAGCCCGCCGAGCACCAAGGCAAGAGTACCCGTGCGGTCACGTCCGAGAGAGCAATGGAATATTATCGGATAGTTGTCAGGATCCGCAAAGACCTTAACGGCTTTTGCAAGCTCATCTTTATTGAACTCGTCATACCAGATACCGTTCTCACCGGTTGAATACCAAGGAGCAGCTACGGTTATATGCTCAAGCTCAGAGACTGGATGAGTTGCGTTCTTAGGATCGGAATAATATCCTCCGTTTCCGTCAGACGTTCTCGTGCCTCTGAGATCAAGATCGGTTTTTATGCCTAAAATGTTAACTAAAGTGTACTTTCCAAGCTCTGTAATGTCATCAAGCTTCGCGGAGCGATAAACCATACCCTGCTTGATTCTCTTTCCGTCGACTGTAATATATCCTCCGATATCACGCGAGTTACTGACACCGTCGATATAAACAGTCCTCGGCGTTCCAGCCGTTGTGAAGCTGAACGTCTCGCTTCTCACGGTATAGTCACCGTACACCGCGTCAACGTACCAATAGTAGGTCGTATCCACGTACAAATGCTCTACGGAAAGCTCACAAAGGTTGGTCAAGTAGCACTGCGCGGAATTAAAGTCCCGGTTGTTTGCAACGTAGACCTTATAATATCTTGCCTCCTCGCCAACGCTCCACTTTAGTACCGGAACGCTCGGGGTAAAGATATCCGACTCAAGCCAATGCGCGTCGGTATCGGTTGTCTTGTAATCGTAAGCCTCGTACCATTTTCTGATACGGTCGTTGGCAAGATAAACCGTCGCGCCATCGGTGGGAAGAATAGCCTCGGTCTGCCAATCAATTACCAAATCGGGATACTCGCCGTAGTTAGCTCCGCATATCTGGCATTTTGCCCTTTCGTTCACGGTTGCTTCACCTCCCGTGTGCTCAGCCTCATCACTTTTATCACCGCACCTTGAGCACTCGATCCAGTGGCCGTTATCATCGTGGGAATACTGTGTATTGTATGAATGCGAAGCCTCGCCTTCTGTTATACCGCAGTTGACACAGGTCTTAGGCTCGGTGCAGGTCGCGTCGACATAATAATGATTGCCCCGTGCCGTATATTCCGTGCCGCAATCCTCGCAGATCTTTCCGTGCTTGCAGGTTGCTCCGCCGCCCGTGTGAACCGTCTTATCTACCTGTCCGTCACATCTTGAACATGGACGCCAATGATTCATCACGTCTGCCTCGTATTCACCCATCACGTGTCCAAGAGCCTCACCCTCGGTCTTACCGCAGAGCTTGCACTCACTCGGCTTATCGCAGGTCGCGTCGGCAAAGTCGTGCTCGAGCTTTCCGCCTTCAACAAAGCGACAAACCGTACATATTTTAGGTGACGCGCAAGTCGCCTCCTTGAAGCTGTGCTCGCCACGCTCTCCGTAGCTCTCGCCGCACTCGTCGCAAACCGACGCCTTAAGGCAGGTTGCCGAGCCGCCCGTATGCTCATGATCATCGCCATCCTTGCCGATGATGCTGTCAATTACGTCGCATCCGGTAAATACGAGCGTAATCAGAGCTACGAGTAAAAAGCAAAATAAAAGCCTTCTCTTCATAATACCGCTCCTCTATATATTGTTTTATTTCACACGCCTATTGCCCTGAGGACCTGATCCTTGATATCGATCATTCCCTGATGGGTTGGGTGTCCGTTTATCTTATCTATCTTTTCAAGCACGATCGGCTCGGCTCCGATTCTTTCAGAGGCGTTCTTGATTCCCTCGACTATCTCGGGCTTTATCTCCGTGTTGCAGATTGCGTATATCCGAGCGCCCCGGAGTGTCTCTCTCAGCTTTGTGAAGAAGCAACCGATTGCAGGAAGAACTCTGTAAAGGTCCTCGCGCTTCCATCCCTCGTACATTTCCTCGCCAAGAGGCGCGCCGCACCAGCTATCGTTAGTGCCGCCGAAAACTAACACGGTATCCACCCCTGCCGCATCAAAGAAGCCCTCTGCCTTAAGCCTTTCAAGCCTTGTGATAAACGAGCTCGTTTTCGAATAATCCGCTCCGTCATAGCCGGTATAACCTATGGTCGAGCCGCTCCAGCTATCGTTTCTCACAAGCTTCCAGCCCGTCTCCTTAATCACCATTGCCCACCAGGACTCGTCCCAAGAGCCGATGTCGGGAGGAGTCTCTCTTACACCCGAGTAATATGTCGCATAGCCCTCGGGAATACATCCCGAAAAGGTCGAGTAGCTGTCACCGAATATAATCACGTTTTTGGGTTCCATAGGATGTCACCGCCTTTCTGTGTTCAGTATAGCATAAAATCGTCAGCGTGTCAATCCACCGCGCTAAAGGCATACGCAACCGCATCAAACCGGAGCTTTGCCCAGCAAAACAAAAAGGACACCCACACGGAGTGTCCTTCTGCTTTGACTCGTCTTGACAAAAAAAGATGCCAAACGAGTATTTGAAAATCAGCAGGATTTAAAGTTATATATTGGCTTTATGATTTCGTAATCCGATACCGCCTCGCCTATGAATTCAAATATCCTGGAAGGTGCTTTATACGCCATCGGACACTCGTCAATTGAGCCCTCTGTGGCAGTTGTCGTATATATCCCTTCCATTTCCCGCTTGAATTCTTCTACAGTAAAAGCGTATTTTGCTTCTGTTCTGCTGCAGGCACGACCTGCTCCGTGGGGAGCGGAAAAATTCCACTCGGGATTTCCCTTTCCTACGCCTAGCAGTGCGCCGTCCCGCATATTCAAGGGAATAATCACACGCTCGCCTAAACGGGCCGAAATTGCCCCCTTGCGCAGTATCATATATTCGGTATCAATATAATTATGAATGCACGCGAAGCGGTCCTCTGCAGTGAGTCCCATGTTATCACATATAAGCTTTGCGATCGTTCGTCTGTTCAAATCGGCAAAGGAGACCACTATATCAAGATCATGAAGATAATCATCTAATAAGCTTCCTTCAAGGACAGCCGTTTCGCGTTTTACGTTAACTGCGCCTTGACTTGATTTTTTGCGGATAAATCCTGCCTCGTCATCATCGTAATAGCTCTGCCGCGCTCGTTTTCTTTGCTTTTTGCATTGGTATCGGTATGCCTGATCCTGGTAATAGATCGCAACGTCGCTTCCGAGTTGACGCGAGCCTGAATGGATAACAAGCACAAGCCTGCCGTCCTCTGTCCGATCCACTTCTATGAAGTGGTTGCCGCCTCCAAGCGTTCCGATACTACGAAGCGCTCTTTCCAAATTGACGTTGCCCTTGCAACGCAAGGTGTCAAGCTCAAATGAAGCCATCGGAGCATCGTGTATTTTTGTGCCGGATGGGACAAGAGAATGTATAACGTTGTCCAGCTTTTCCGAATCGATTTCCTTCTCCTTCAAAAACACAACTTCCATTCCGCATCCGATATCAACGCCCACAAGTGAGGGGGCAATTCTGTTTTTTACAGTCATTGTTGTTCCCACGGCAACGTTTTTTCCCGAATGCGTGTCAGGCATAATGCGTATCTTGCTATCAGCGTACGCTTCCTCGCGCAACAGCTCGGATATTTGTGTTTTGGTGGGTTTATCGATTTTATCCGCAAAAACGATTGCGGAGTTTCTTTTTCCTTGTAGTTTGATCATTATATCTCCTATCAATATTTTGTTTTGTTTGAAGCATATTTGTAAAGTGAATAGTTGCAGACATAATTGATCAACTCCTTTTCTTGGTTTATATTCAAATTATACTACGTTTTCTATAACTCGTCAAGTATTTACGAAAAACAATTATTACGAGAAACGCCTTTAGCACCCCCACTTCACCATTTGTTACGTAACAAAATTATCAGCTAATGTCTTGATAAAAATGGCATTTATAAGGTATAGACTCAAGGCCCTATATTCGCCTAAAGCGAAGATACCCTCAATCTGCGCCTGACAAGAAAGCTTGTCGATCTCCGATTGGGGTATGTGTACCGGCATCACCGTTTGTGAGTACAAATAAATTTCACGTAAATTTCAAATAAATTTCTTTTAACATTTTATTGTTTTTCCCTTGACAAAGCTTAAAATCTTTGCTATAATGTCATAGTACAAATGAGTTTGGTGCAGTAGCCAAGTGGTAAGGCCCCGGTCTGCAACACCGTTATCCGCCGG
>CAZUQN010000090.1:0-5574 GCA_964622425.1 uncultured Ruminococcus sp. | reverse complement strand
TTATCTGCACATAACCGGTATTATATGAACGAGGTGAAAAATGGGTGAAAATATACAAAAATGCTACTTATTATTTGCAAAAACTACTCATCCACCGCAAGCGGTCCCCCTTCCCTCACAAGGGAAGGCCAAAAAAAGCGTGTGCCGAAGCACACGCCTTTGGATTGATATATTGCTTTTAGATATTTCGGTTACGCCTAAATTCAGCAGCCCATTAATACATTCCGTCCATGCCGCCCTGAGGTGCGGGGGGAGGTGTGGGCTCCTTCTTGTCGGAGACAACCGCCTCGGTGGTGAGGACGGTGGAAGCGATGGATGCGGCGTTCTGGAGGGCGCATCTTGTAACCTTTGCGGGGTCGACGATACCTGCCTCGACCATATCGCAGTAGGTCTCGCTATATGCGTCGAAGCCGTAGCCTACCTTGCCGGACTCGCGGATCTTGGCGATAATAACCGCGCCGTCGAGGCCTGCGTTATCTGCGATCTGCTTCATGGGAGCGGTGAGCGCCTTTGCGACGATCTGTGCGCCGGTCTTTTCGTCACCCTCGAGGGTAGCGACAACTGCATCAACTGCGGGGATAACGTTGATAAGAGCGGTGCCGCCGCCTGCGACGATGCCTTCCTCAACTGCCGCCTTAGTAGCGTTGAGAGCGTCCTCGATGCGGAGCTTCTTCTCCTTCATCTCAACCTCGGTAGCCGCGCCGACCTTGATAACAGCGACGCCGCCTGCGAGCTTTGCGAGCCTCTCCATAAGCTTTTCCTTATCGAACTCGCTGGTGGTATTTTCAAGAGCAACACGGATCTGAGCGACTCTCTCCGCGATAGCGACCTTATCGCCTGCGCCGTCGACGATGATGGTGTTCTCCTTAGTGATCTTAACCTGTCTCGCGCGACCGAGATCTGCGAGAGTAGCGTCCTTGAGGTCGAGGCCGAGCTCGTCGGTGATAACCTGGCCGCCGGTAAGGGTAGCGATGTCGCGGAGCATCTCCTTACGTCTGTCGCCAAAGCCGGGAGCCTTGACAGCAACAACGGTGAAGGTGCCGCGGAGCTTATTAAGCACGAGGGTGGTGAGAGCCTCGCCCTCAACGTCCTCAGCAACTATAAGAAGTCTTCTGCCCGACTGAACGATCTGCTCGAGAAGGGGGAGAAGCTCCTGAATGGAAGATATCTTCTTGTCGGTGATAAGGATAAGGCAATCGTCAAGCACTGCCTCCATCTTATCCGAATCGGTAACCATATAGGGAGAGAGATAGCCACGATCAAACTGCATACCCTCAACGACCTCGGAGTAGGTCTCTGCGCTCTTGGACTCCTCAACGGTGATAACGCCGTCTGCGGTGACCTTCTTCATCGCGTCTGCGATAAGCTGACCGATCTCCTCGTCGGAAGCGCTGACAGCGCCGACTCTCGCGATATCCTCGTTGCAGGAGACTGCCTTAGACTGCTTTGCAAGCTCTGAGGTAGCCGCGTCAACTGCCTTGAAGATACCTTTTCTGAGTACCATAGGATTAGCTCCCGCGGTAACGTTCTTCATACCCTCGTGAATGAGCGCCTGAGCGAGAAGGGTTGCGGTAGTTGTACCGTCGCCTGCCGCGTCATTGGTCTTGGTCGCAACCTCGCGTACAAGCTGTGCGCCCATATTCTCAGCGGCATTATCAAGCTCGATTTCCTTAGCTATGGTAACGCCGTCGTTGGTGATAAGGGGAGCGCCGAACTTCTTGTCGAGCACTACGTTTCTGCCCTTAGGACCAAGGGTGATCTTAACGGTATCTGCAAGCTTATCAACACCGCGAAGAAGGGCGCTTCTAGCCTCCATACCGTAAATTATTTCTTTTGCCATAATTACTCCATTCTGCCGTACGTACGGCTATTTGTAAACTTTGGTTGCCAAAAAGCAACTATATCTTAGTCCTCTACTACTGCGAGTATGTCGGACTGACTTACTATTGTATACTCGACGCCGTCGAGCTTAACCTCTGTGCCGGTGTACTTGCCGGTGATGACCTTGTCACCAACCTTGAGAGTCATTACGACCTCCTTGCCGTCAACGAGTCCGCCGGGGCCAACTGCTACTATCTCGGACATCTGAGGCTTTTCCTGAGCGGAGCCGGGGAGAAGAATACCTGTCTTGGTGGTCTCCTGAGCCTCCACCTTCTTTAATACTACCTTATCAAGTAAGGGCTTAAGATTCATAATTTTTCCTCCGTTTGTTTTAGCACTCGAAGTCTTGGAGTGCTAACTGTTGCTAGATTATATTCTAATATATACCACAGTAAAAATCAATAGCTTTCCTAAAACTTCACAATTTGTTAACATTTTAAATATTTATGCGCGTGCGTTTGCGGGAGTTGTTAGTGGTTAGTTATAAGATTGCTACCGCACTCGTTATACCCCTATGTGGCGCAAGATACCATGTGCCTTGCGTGCTATTCACGTTGCCCCCTTTCGGTGAGCCGCCACGGAGCAATCTGCACGAGCGTCCTCTTGAGCAAGCTCCCGGATACGCTTTCGCCTGATTATGGTATGATTGCCCAACTAACTTTAACTTGCCGTCAGGCAATCATAACTACACGAAGTGTATTATAACTCATAACTTGCCCATAGGGCAATCATAACTGAAAATCATTTCTCAGAAGCGAAATGATTTTCTTCTCCTCTCTTGATATCTTGACCTGCGAGAGGCCGAGGACCTTAGCCGTTTCGGCCTGCGAGAAGTCTCTGAAGTACCTGAGGTAAACTATCCTCTGCTGCCGTGGCTCGAGCGATTCTATCGCCATTTTGAGCGCGAGCTTATCAAAGCTCGATGCCGCCTCCGACTCGTCGGCAAGAAGGCTACCGAGGGTGGTAGAGTCGCCGTCGTCAAAGACGCTCTCCTCGAGCGAGCGAGGCACAACCTCCGCGAACATTGCCGAGGCCGCGTCCTGCGGCGTGATTCCGAGCGCTTCCGCAAGCGAGTGTACGTCGGTCGGGAGCCCGAGATTCTGCCGTCTCTCCTTCTCGCGATTGATCAGCACCGCGACGCGCTTTTCCTCCCTCGAGACCTTGATGATTCCGTCATCTCTGAGAAATCGGCGTATCTCACCGAAGATAAGCGGCACTGCGTAGGTTGAGAAGGCGCATCCGCGCCCCTCGTCAAAGGTCTTGAACGCCTTGCAAAGACCGAGAGTTCCGCACTCGATGAGATCCGACATATCGTCGCACCTCTCCCTGAATCTTCCCGCGATGCTATACACGAGCGGCAGATTTAGCTCGACGAGCCTCTCGCCCGCCTCCTCGTCACCCTCTCGATAGCGTCTGATAAGCTCGGGATTTTTGTCGTAAGCCGTTTGTTTTTCCTGTATTTCGTTCATTTCTCCCCGTCGGTTAGCTCACACCGTCGGATATGGGAGCGAGTTTTTTCCTCATAAGCACGGACGTGCCCTTGCCGACGCGCGACTTTACCGTCAGCGAATCGGTGAAGCTGTCCATCACAAGGAATCCCATACCGCATCTCTCACCTGACTCACCGGTCGTATACATCGGCGTGCGCGCGAGCTCGATATCCTCGATTCCGCAGCCGTTGTCCGACACCTCGAGCGTCACCTCACGTGACTCGTAGAGTCTGGCAGATATGTAGACGTAGCACTCGTCGGTGCGGCCTCTATACGCGTGCACGATGCAGTTTGTCACCGCCTCGGACAGGGCGCATCTGAGATCGCAGAGCTCCTCAACCGTCGGGTTTGCCTCCGCGACAAAGGCGGAGATGCAGGATCTTGCGACCGACTCGTTCACGCTTTTTGCGGGGAGTCTTAGTTTCATCTCATTAAGTATCTTTTTCATTTTTCCACCCCTTTTCCTTCCTACGGCGAGACCGTCAGATTCTTCACTCTCTCAATGCCCGAGAGCCTGACCAACTTATAGAGCGTGGGCGAGAGGCCGTCCAGATGCACCTTGGCTCCCACCGCCGCCGAGGTCTCGACTCTGCCGAGTATGAGCGCGATGCCCGAGCTGTCCATAAATCTCACCTCACCGAAGTGGAGGCAGAGTATTTTCGGTCTCTCAAGAAAGATGGCGCGGTCGATTCTTGCGCGCACTCTGGCTGCCGTGTGGTGATCTATCTCACAGCATATTCTCGCGATAAGCGTTGTACCGACGCGCGAGAATTTCACGATTTCATTGTCCATTTTGAACTCCTTGGATTTTGAACTTTTTGATCTTCTTCCGATTTCTGTTTCAATGATTGTAGTTTAAAAGCTTATAAGCTTTTTTATGGCTGTCCTACATCTGCGAAAGGGATACGTCCTTTTCGACACACTACAAGCATTATATCAAACCGAATTTAAGAATTTTGTCGTTACTTAGGGGAGAAAAATATTTTTTCTAATCGATCAGATGTAGCTTTTTCGCTATATTCAGCTTGACCTCCTTTTTCGTTTGCTTGTATTTAGGCTCCGAGACGGAGGCGATGACGCTGTTTGCGTAGCCGCATTTTTCTCCAATCTCTCTTATGTAAATTTCACCGTCAGATCCTACGATCTCACGCGCCGCGTCAAGAATGCGTCCGTTCACGTATTCGTATTCCATTCTCGTCCGTCGGGAGCACGCGCCCTCGCAGATCACACGCTCACGCTCAAAGTAATCTCGGCAGAAGGCAACGACCAGGGCGTCGAGCGTCTCGCGATAGCCTACACAGCTCAGATACCCAACGCCCATTTGGTATCCTCCAGCTCTTCACTAAGTGAGTCGAGGCTCTCCTTGAGAGCTTTTAGGCGGTCGAGAGTTTCCTCAGCATCGGCAACGATTGCCGCAAGGGCGGGTATCCATTTCTCGGGCTCACCCGAGGAACACTCGTCGATCATGGCGGTCAAAATATTCCTTACGTTAAGCATTGAATCCACTGACTCAATTTTCGTCTTTATTTCAAAGATGTCTTCTCTTATTTTTTCGGGTGAGCGGTAAAGTCTCGCCGGCTCTCCCTCATACGCACTGTAGTTTCTGAAAAACACAGGCACATCTCCTTTCCTATTTTTTAGACATCCTGCAGTAGCGTGAGCCACGCTCACGCTACAACTATGATTACCCTGAAGGGTAAGTTATGAGTTATGAATGGCTTCGCCAAGTTATGATTGCCTAAAGGCAAGTTAAAGTTCATTGGGTAATTATTTCATAATCAAGCGAAAGCGTATCTGGGAGTTTACTCACAAGGACGCTCGCGCAGATTGCTCCGTGGCGGCTCGTCATAGACGAGCATAGGTGCGTAACACAAAAGACACATAGTGGCTTGCGCCACGTAGGAGTATAACTTTTGCACAGCAAAATCATAACGTTCGCGTAAGCGGACTTATAACTCATAACTAATAACTGACACTCTGTATCCTCCGCGCGGGGGCTCGGCGCGGAAATTGGGTGTAACAAGCAGTGACGTGCGGCGGAGCCGCAAATGCAAAATGCAGAATGCAAAATGCAAAATGAGGAGAACGATGAAGAATGGTAGGGGACGGCGCCACGACGTCCGCAAGCGCGAAATGCGAAGCGGGCTAGAGTGTCATCCTGAGCGGAGTGCGTAAGCACGGAGTCGAACCCATAGGGCGACAC
>CAZUQN010000089.1:0-5646 GCA_964622425.1 uncultured Ruminococcus sp. | reverse complement strand
ATCGAGGTACAGAAAATGATCGCCGAGGGAATGGACGTTCCGCTCGAGAAGGTATACGGTGTTTCCACCTTCTACGCGCAGTTCTCTCTCTCCCCCAAGGGCAGCTACAACATTTCCGTTTGTCTCGGAACTGCTTGCTACGTTAAGGGCTCGGGCGACATCTATGACAAGCTCCAGGAGGTTCTCGGCATCGGCGGCGACGAATGTACCCCCGACAGAAAGTTCTCTCTCACCGCTTGCCGTTGCATCGGCGCGTGCGGACTTGCACCCGTTCTTACGGTTAACGAAGAGGTTTACGGCCGTCTCGGCGTTGATGACGTAAACGATATTATCGCAAAGTACTCCTAATTCACCCGAAAGGGATAGGAAAACAATATGAAAATCAAAGATATTCAACATTTGCTTGATGCAAAGCTCCTCTGCCACGGAGACAACCTTGACAAGGAAGTTACCTCAGCATTTGGCTGTGACCTTATGAGCGACGTGCTCGCCTACGTCAAGGACCAGAGCGTTCTTCTCACGGGACTCGTGAATCCACAGGTCATTCGTACCGCCATTATGCTGGATATGGTATGTGTGGTATTCGTGCGCTCAAAGACTCCGACCGATGAAATTTTGGCTCTAGCCAAGGAAAGCGGTATTGTCGTAATGAGCACCAATAAAACGCTCTATGAGTCCTGCGGTATCATATACTCTAACGGACTTTACGGCAAGGAGAAGCTCCTGTAATGCAGGATCATTTGATCTTTCGATTTGACGTTGACGGCGAGGACTTCACCTCTGCCGGTCAGGCCTCCGTACAGGTAAAAAAGAATCTCAGACAGATCGGTATTGACCCCGAGACTATCAGACGAGTTTCTATCGCTATGTACGAGGGTGAAATAAATATGGTTATCCACGCAGGCGGAGGCGTTGCTGAGGTCGGTGTGTATGACGAATATATCGAGATAATCCTTGACGACCACGGCCCCGGTATTTCGGATATTGACAAGGCGATGCAGGAGGGATACTCCACAGCATCCGACACTATCCGCTCTCTCGGCTTTGGCGCAGGTATGGGTCTTCCCAATATGAAGAAGAACACCGACTCACTCGAGATATTCTCTACTCCGGGCGTGGGTACGAAAATCGTTATGCGAGTAAATTTTAACAATTAGGTGGAAACTTATGTATACTTACGAACACTCGGTTCTTTTGGATGAGAGTAAGTGTACCGGATGCACTACTTGCCTTAAGCATTGTCCCACAGAGGCGATACGCATTAAGGACGGCCGCGCGCTTATAAATCCGAAAAGATGTATAGACTGCGGTGAATGTATCAGAGTTTGCCCTCACAAAGCAAAAAAGGCCGTTTGCGGCAAGCTTTCCGACATGGAGAGGTTCAAGTGGAAGATAGCTCTACCCGCTCCTTCCCTTTACGGACAGTTCGATAACCTTGAGGAGATCGACTACGTCCTTGACGGACTTCTTAAGATCGGATTCGACGACGTCTATGAGGTATCTAAGGCGGCGGAGCTCGTAACGGCATACACAAGAACTTACCTCAAGCTTGACGGAGTCAAGAAGCCGGCTATCAGCTCGGCTTGTCCGGTTATCTCAAGGCTTATAAGCCTCAGATTCCCCTCTCTGTCCGAGCACATCATACATATGCTCCCTCCTATGGAGGTTGCAGCAAAGCTCGCTAAGGATAAGGCTCTCAGTGAGCACCCCGAGCTTAAGCCGGAGGAGATAGGCGTCTGCTTCATTTCCCCCTGCCCCGCAAAGGCAAGCTACGTAAAGAATGGCTTTGCCTCTTACAAGAGCTGTGTTGACGAGGTAATTTCGATAAACGACGTATATTTCCTTTTAATCGGTAAAATGAAGAAGAGCGATGACGTCCCCTCGCTTTCCGAATCCGGCCGTATAGGCATAGGATGGGCGAGAAGCGGCGGCGAGGCGACCGCGATCTTCAACGACGACTATCTGGCAGCAGACGGCATAGATAACGTAATACGCGTGCTCGACCAGCTTGAAAACGGCAATATGCCGCCCGTAGAGTTCATTGAGCTTAACGCGTGCGCAGGCGGATGCGTTGGCGGAGTTCTCACGATACAGAACCCGTTTATCGCAAGAGCAAGGCTCCAGACACTCAGAAGATATCTTCCCGTATCTAAGAATCAAGTGAGCAAGGAGGACGGAGAGTACATTCCCGAGCATTATCTCTTTGATGACCTGCCCGAATACGTGCCGATATCAAGACTCTCGGACAGTATAGCAAAATCAATGAGGATGCTTGCTGATATCCACAGCTTCAAGGATACGCTCCCCGGTATTGACTGCGGCTCGTGCGGCTCGCCGACCTGCAGAGCATTTGCCGAGGACGTTATCAAGGGTAACGCAGAGCCCGACGGATGCCCCATAAAGGCACTCAAGGAGCTCAAGGAAGGAAAGGACGGTTGATATGAACGTAGAACAGCTTATCAATGCCGCCGATCTTAAGGCGATCACCCTGCCTTGCCCCGAGCGTGAGGTAAACGGAGCTTATATCGGAGATCTTCTCAGCTGGGTTATGGGCAGAGCGAGCGAGGACAACGCGTGGATCACGATAATGTCTAACTCGAATATCGTAGCGGTTGCGACTCTTGCCGACGTTTCTTGTATCATACTCGCCGAGGGCGTGACTCCCGATGAGGGCGTTGCCAAGACGGCAGAGACAAAGGGAGTTAATCTTCTCTCATCGGACAAGGGCGCGTACGAGATCGCAAGGAAGCTATCGGAGCTTGAGGTATGATGCGTTATACGTATGACCTGCACAATCACTCGTGTCTGTCTCCGTGCGCCGACAACGACAACACCCCGAACAATATTGCCGGCATGGCGTATCTGTCCGGAATAAAGATCGTTGCCCTGACGGATCACAACACGGCGAAGAATTGTCCGGCGTTTTTCGAGGCGGCAAAGAGGTACGGCATAATCCCCGTAGCAGGCCTTGAGCTTACTACGTCCGAGGATATTCACCTCGTCTGTCTGTTTGAGGAACTTGAGTCTGCCTTGAAATTTGATGAGTATTTGCAGAAAAGACGCGTTTTTATAAAGAACAGGACCGACATATTCGGTGATCAGCTTATCCTTAACGGAGAGGACGAGATCATCGGACGCGACGAGCATCTGTTATCCAACGCAACGACGGTATCGCTTGACGAGGCTCCCGCTCTCGCTAAGGAATATGGCGGTGTGTGTTACCCTGCTCATATCGACAGAGACGCAAACGGAATTATCGCAATACTCGGCACTCTCCCTCCTACACCGCACTTTAACGCGGTCGAGATACACTCGGCGGACAAGGTCGCAGAGTACAAGGAAAAATACGGTTTATACGACAAGCTTGTTATTGTGAGCTCTGACTCTCATTACCTGACCGATATAAATGAATCAAATAACTATTTCGAGCTTGAGGCTGATCCCGATTCACCAGATGAGGTGAGACGAGAGCTTTTCAAGCTACTAAATAAGATATGAAAGAAATATCACTTAACATACTCGACATTGCGGAAAACTCGGTAAAGGCTAAGGCCACTCTGACCGAGATTTACGTCGACGAGATAGGTGACGAGCTGACTCTCACCATCAAGGACGACGGATGCGGAATGGACGAGGAGACGGTGAAATCCGTCACTGATCCCTTTTATACTACGAGAAAAACAAGAAAGGTCGGACTTGGTATCCCCCTTTTAAAGCTCGCTTGCGAGCAAACGGGCGGCAGCCTCTCGATAGCGTCAACCACAGACGCGACTGAGCACGGTACGACCGTCAAGGCTGTTTTTCTCAAGAATCATATAGACTTTACGCCTCTTGGCGACGTAACGTCAAGCATTGTTACCCTGATACAGGGACATCCCGACACCGACTTTCTCTTCCGTCACAGGACCGAGATGGGCGAGGTCGAGCTTGACACACGCGAGCTGAGAGCTGTCCTTGAGGACGTGCCGCTCGATACCTACGAGGTCATCTGTTGGATACGTGACAACCTTAAGGAGCAATATGAAGCGATCAAATAAATTTAAATAAAAAAAGCAAACAGAGAAAGGACACAAAAATGAAATCTTTGGCTGAATTGCAGGCAATCAAAAACAAAATGAGGGACAAGGTTGTTCTTCGCGAGGGCTCTAATGACGTGCGCGTTGTTGTAGGTATGGCTACCTGCGGTATTGCAGCAGGCGCTAGACCGGTTCTTAACGCCTTCGTTGAAGAGGTAAACAACTCCGGTCTTTCCAAAAAGGTTACCGTTTCTCAGACCGGCTGTGTTGGTCTTTGCCAGTACGAGCCCATCGTAGAGATCTACGAGGCAGGAAAAGAAAAGGTTACCTACGTGAAGATGACTCCCGAAAAGGCAAAAACCGTAGTAGAAAAGCATCTTAAGAACGGTGAAATCGTAGCTGAGTTCACCCCCACAAACGCATAAGGAGGTATTAAAAAATGATTCGTGCACAAGTTCTTGTTTGTGGCGGTACAGGCTGTACCTCCTCAGGCAGTAGCAAGATCCAGGCGGCTTTCCAGGAAAACATCAAGGCTTTTGGCCTTGAGAATGAGGTAAAGCTCGTTCAGACCGGTTGTTTCGGTCTCTGCGCACTCGGTCCCGTAGTTATCGTTTATCCCGACGGTACATTCTACAGCCGTGTAACACCCGAAGACGTTAAGGAGATCGTTGAGGAGCACCTCCTCAAGGGTCGTGTTGTTGAGCGTCTCGTATACGCTGACACCGGCGCAGAGGAAATCGTAGAAAAGGCAAGCGTTTCTCTTAACGACACCGCTTTCTACAAGTCTCAGAAGCGTATAGTACTCCGTAACTGCGGCGTTATCGACCCCGATAACATCGACGAGTACATAGCTATGGACGGTTATCAGGCACTCGGTAAGGTTCTTACCGAAATGACTCCCGAAGAGGTTATCAAGGTAGTTTCCGATTCCGGTCTTCGCGGCAGAGGAGGCGGAGGATTCCCCACCGGTAGAAAGTGGGCTCTAACTGCTCCCAATAAGGCAGACCAGAAGTACGTTGTATGTAATGCGGACGAGGGTGACCCCGGAGCATTCATGGACCGTTCTATCCTTGAGGGTGACCCCCACGCTCTTATCGAGGCAATGATCATCTGCGGTTACGCAATCGGCGCAACCAAGGGTTACGTTTACGTTCGTGCTGAGTATCCCATCGCGGTTACCCGTCTTCAGCACGCTATCGACCAGGCTAAGGAGTATGGCCTGCTCGGCAAGAATATCTTCGACTCCGGCTTTGATTTCGACCTTGAGATCAGACTTGGCGCAGGCGCGTTCGTTTGCGGCGAGGAGACCGCTCTTATGACCTCTATCGAGGGTAACCGTGGCGAGCCCCGTCCCCGTCCTCCGTATCCCGCAGTTAAGGGTCTTTACAACAAGCCCACTGTTGAGAACAACGTTGAGACCTTCGCAAACATTCCTCAGATCATTCTTAACGGCGTAGAGTGGTTCACCTCTATGGGTACTGAGAGATCCAAGGGTACTAAGGTATTCGCTCTCGGCGGTAAGATCGAGCACACCGGTCTTGTTGAGATCCCCATGGGTACTACCCTTCGTGAGATCATCTATGACATCGGCGGCGGTATTCCCAATGGCAAGAAGTTCAAGGCGGCTCAG
>CAZUQN010000088.1:0-5774 GCA_964622425.1 uncultured Ruminococcus sp. | reverse complement strand
CAAGGTAAAGGGGCTCGCCAAGAGAGCCGGGCTCCTTGGTTCTGTCAAGAACGGAGATAACCTTTGCGGTCTCGGGAATAGCTGCAGCAAGCTTCTCTGCAACGAAGGGTCTGTAAAGTCTAACCTTAACAAGACCAACCTTCTCGCCCTTAGCAAGGAGGTAATCGATAACTTCCTCTGCAACGTCACATACAGAGCCCATAGCGATGATCACGCGATCTGCATCGGGAGCGCCGTAGTAGTTGAAGGGCTTGTAGTTAGTGCCGAGCTTCTCGTTAACCTTGTCCATGTACTCCTCAACGATTGCGGGAAGTGCATCGTAGTAGGGGTTGCAGGACTCTCTGTGCTGGAAGAAGATGTCGCCGTTCTCAGCCGAGCCGCGAAGTACGGGGTGCTCGGGGTTGAGAGCTCTGTTACGGAATGCCTGTACTGCATCCCAGTCAACCATATCTGCAAGATCCTTGTAATCCCAAGCAGCAACCTTCTGAATCTCGTGAGAGGTTCTGAAGCCGTCGAAGAAGTTAAGGAAAGGAACTCTGGACTTAATAGTAGCAAGGTGTGCAACTGCGCCAAGGTCCATGATCTCCTGCGCGTTGGTCTCAGCGAGCATAGCAAAGCCGGTCTGACGGCAAGCATATACGTCGGAGTGGTCACCAAAGATGTTAAGAGCGTGGGAAGCTACGCATCTTGCGGATACGTGAATAACGCAAGGAAGAAGCTCACCGGCGATCTTGTACATATTGGGGATCATAAGAAGAAGACCCTGCGATGCGGTGTAAGTAGTGGTAAGAGCACCTGCTCCGAGAGAACCGTGAACAGCACCTGCTGCGCCTGCCTCGGACTGCATCTCAACGACCTTGACGTTCTCGCCGAAAATGTTTTTCGCGGGCTCGCCGAAGATGTTTTTGTCAGAAGCGGACCAAGTGTCTGTTACTTCAGCCATAGGGCTGGAAGGGGTGATAGGATAGATAGCAGCAACCTCTGTGAACGCGTAAGAAACGTGAGCAGCAGCGGTGTTACCATCCATAGAAATTTTCTTTCTAACTATCATTGGTTTTTCCTCCATATAAAAAATTTAATAATACACACATTTTAGGGGTGCGAGAGCGCGCCCTCGTACCTCAATTTTATATTATAGCATATAAAATTCTAAAAGTAAAGAAGAAAATTAAAATATTTGTTAAAGTATATACAGGAGGGAGGATATTTACTCCTCCCTCGTCATATATTAGTACTTTTGTCACATGATAAATACCGCACCTTGTGGGTATTTTTCTTCTCTTACAATTCCGACTCTACTACCCTCTTATATTCTTCCCTGTCGGTTATGATATTCAGAGCCTCAAGAAGCGCGTTGGCGCTCATACCGTCAGGCAGTCCAAAATGCTTGGCGAGCTCGTCACGCTTGGCGACAGAATTCTCTGCTCCGGTGAGTTTATCCATGTAAAAGTCAACTTTAGTTATCAATTCCGCCCCAATTTTGCGAGATTGCTCACCCGAGTCGTTGTCGATGATGAAAGGAGATAGGACGCGCATAAGCTCTTCTCTGCCCATTCCCTCGACGCCGAGGAGTCCCTCCTTTGATGGGGAGGTCTTGCGTTTTTCCTTGCCCTGTATCTTTGGTATATAGAGGTTGTAAATCTTATCCTTTGGTATGATCCCGTTTAGGAAGGAGCGAATAACCTTGCCCGCGCCGTCCGAGTCGGTGAGTACAATAATTCCGCCCGAGGCTACGCGCCTGATAAGCGCCTGCTTCTCCTTAGAATTAAAAACTCCGAAGCCGCCGAGCGTTATAACCGTTGTATCAAACATCGATAAGACGGTGCTCTTATCATACTTCCCTTCTACAATTATAGGAAGGGATATTTTAATTCTTTCAGTCATACTCTATCCCTTCTTAAGCCTTGCTTCCTTCAGATGATGCTCACACAAATCCCGCATAGGACACTCTGTGCATTTCGGCGAGCGGGACGAGCAGACCTCTCTGCCAAAGTTAACTATCCTATGACAGAAATCCGAGCCCTCGCCGTATGGGAGAAGCTCAAGAAGAATCTTCTCTATTTTATTCGGGTCGCGCAGACTCTCGTTATACATTCCAAATCGGCCGCATATCCTCATACAGTGCGTGTCGCACACGACAGACGGAAGACCGTATACGTCACCGAGGATAAGGTTTGCTATTTTACGTCCCACGCCCGGCAGCTTGAGAAGCTCGTCCATATCGCGAGGAAGCTCACCGGAGTAATCCTCGACTAGCATACGCGAGGTCTCCTTGATGCTTGACGCCTTCATACGGTAAAGGCCGCAGGGCTTGACAATGCGCTCAATTTCTTCAAGCTCTCCATCAGCCATAGCCTTAGCATTCGGGAAGCGTGAGAAAAGCTCACGGCAAACTATATTAACCCTCGCGTCGGTGCACTGCGCGGAGAGTCTGCCCATAACGAGCAGCTTCCACGGGTCGCCTCCGTATTCGAGCGCGCAGGTCGCCTCGGGGTATATTTCCTTGAAGCGCTCGACTATCAGACCGAGGCGCTCCCTTTTCTCCTTTTTAGTCATTCTCGGTTATCCTCTCAATAAGGCTTTTAGTAAGGCTGACCGACAGTCCCATAATGGTGTCGAAGTCTCCGTCATAGCCCTCAATAAATTTTCCGCCCTCGCCCTGAATTGCGTAAGCTCCCGCCTTATCCATAGGCTCTCCGCCATCGATATAGGCGTAAATTTCCTCGTCGGAAAGGGGCTTAAACTTTACACGTGCCGAGGCTACGCCCGAAATTACGCGTCCTCCGTGATGTACTGCAATACCTGTATGCACGTTGTGGTAATTGCCTGAAAGGAGGCTGAGCATACGGTGCGCGTCCTCACGTGACGTGGGCTTACCGAGCGGCTCGCCTCCGATTTCAACGAGGGTATCCGATGAGATGACGATACAGTCGGCAGGAAGCGTTTCTGCTACCGCCCTGCCCTTTCTCACCGATAAAATTTCAACGCCCTCCACGGGGGAAATATCGCCGTCAAGGCTCTCATCCACCTCGGAGGTTATGATCTCAAATTTATCGTAAAGCTTACCGAGTAGCTCACGCCTGCGCGGAGAGCCGGAAGCAAGTATTATCCTGGACATTTTCGTACCTCTTTTTTCTTTCTTCCATTATTGTAATATATTTTCAGGATTAAGTCAAGAAAAAAAGAAAAAAACAGAGCGGACGAATCCGCTCTGTCTTAAAAGCTAATTAACTAGTTATGTAAATTAGTTAGGAAGGGTGGGATATACGCTATTCTCAAGGTTATAGAGTCTCCATGCCTTCGTGGGAGTGTATTCTTCGTAGTATTTTCTCATCTCATCACCGGTAAGGTCGAACTCCTCATTCTTGATCATGGTATGCCACTGCTCGTTCATAGCTTCCTCGTCGGTTGCGCTGTAGAATCTGCCAAGAGCATCCTCGAAAGCCTTATCGAATGCGGAACGAACGTTCTCACGGATGTACTTAAGCATCTCAACGTTACCCTTTACACTGGTACCTACAACGTCGTACTGAAGCTTGTAGTCATAGTACTCGTTAAGGATGTCTGTGGAGTGTGTCGACTGATAGTTGAGGTATGCGGTGCACTGAGAGAACTTCTCGGTTGTATAAGAGATAGCACCAATTCTACCAATGTTGTGGATCTGGGTAAGATAAGGATCAACCTTAGTTACGCCATCTTCCTCGTAGCTTGCTCTGTAGAGAGGAACAGGAACGATACCGTAGCCTGTGCCGCCCTCGCCGTTCATTTCCTTATAAACGTCGTACTCAAGAGATCCAAGACAGATAATACCGCCGAAGAGAACGTTGTTGGTAGCAAATCTTGCACGGATCGCAAGGAGAGCGTCAGAGCCGTAGCTCTGAGTCTGAGAGTTGTTAACTGCGATAACGCCGGGCTGCTTGAAGAGGTTGGAGAGGTTTTCACAGAAGGTGATGAGCTCCTCGTGAGTACCCGCGCTGTCCATCGCAAACGAACCGTCTGCGAGCTGGTGAGTATAGGGGTAGGAATAGGTGTAGTCACCCTTAGCTACGTCGTACTCTCTGTTGATTATTGTTATGGAGGTGGTATAAAGAATACCGGAAGCGGGAAGACCGGAAGCGGAACCAAGTGCAAAGCCTACGGTATCGCGAAGGTCTGTGCCGTCGTCACCCTCACCCTCAATGGTAACAGCTGCAGAGAAAGCAGCGAGAGTTTCGTAGTTCCACTGATTGTCGGTTACGAGCTGATAGAAGTCCTCGATGGTGTAGTTGGTCTCTTCGGTTCCATCCTCGGCAAAGGTCTCAACTCTGTTGGAGTTGTAGAGACCCTCGTTCTCCATATCTGCGGAGAGAGTCTCAAGAAGACCGATGTTAACGGGAACGATAAGGAACGCACGTACCATATCGGTGAAATAGTCAGAGGAGAGGCAGTACATCTTGAACTTGGAGAGAGTAAGAGATCTCATGTACTCGTACATGTAACCCTTACCGGTATCAAGGTACTCACCGTATTCATCAACTACTGTGTTCTCATCGGGGTTAACGAAGGTGAAATAGTTGTGCTCTGCGCCTGCAAGCTCGTGGCCATCCTTGTACATGGTTGTGGACTTGAGGTTTGCAAACGCACCCTTAAGGGAAACTGCAACCATATCGTAAACGAAGTTACAGTACATATCAGGACGTCCTGCATCCTTAGCCATTACTTCCTCGAAGATGGTGTTGATGTTCTGACCCCATCCGTAAGAGGAAGTGTCGGGAAGATAGTCATAGGTAACAGTAACGTTGGTGTACTCGAGAGCATCCTCGTTTCTGTCAGAAACCCAGTCATCGATAGTCGATGCATCATCCTCGAAGCCGTCAAGGTCGCCTGCAAGATATCTTCTACAAGTAGAAGGGAGCTCCTGAGAGTTGGAGTTCTCGGTCAACTGGAAGACAAGGTTGGTTGTTTTCCAGGGATAGTTGTCGTTGACGTAGTTAGAATCGTCACCGGGGATCTTGTTGTTAGGATCGACATCCGGATCAGTACCGGAGTTTCCGTTATTACAGGAAGCGAGACACATAACAAGAACAACCATTGCAAGCAGAAGTGCGATAATTCTGTTTTTCATGTTTTTCTCCTTTTTTGATTTTCGCCATTACTTTCACTTGTTTCCTTGGCAGGGGAAGCAAGTGTTAAAGCGAGTGTACCCTTATGATTATATGCAGAGTCGCTAAAGCTCTGAATGTCAGGCTGTAGCTCCCCGAAGAGAGCAAGTACCTACTCTCAGCAAGCTAAAGCAAGGGCATTCTGCCCGATCAGGCATTGCGGTTTCACCCTTCCGCAAGGCAAGAACGGATAATCACTACACTTTACCATCCATATGATAGCATAAACGCCAAATTAAGTCAAGCATAAGAAATGAACGCGCAAAAAGTTTTCACACTTTGCACAAAGGCACGAGCGCGCACTTGTACATCTTTACTATTTATATTATTAATAATATATTAACACATCTTTCGACAGCATTCTATGGGCGCGTAGGAGCCTTTTTCCGCCTTAACAACGCTAAAAAGCTCACACTCCCCACTCGCAAATTATTTTATGAAAAAATAATTGACAAAATAAATATCTTGTGCTATAATACCCTTGTTGCAATTTCGGAGACTTGCGAAGGCGATAAAGCAGAAGTAAGTTCCAACTTTCAACTTTCCATTTTCAACTTTCAACTTATTAATCGAGGCGTAGCGAAGGTAGCAAGACAAAAACAACTGAGTGTTGTTTTTGTCGAAGCGAAACCG
>CAZUQN010000087.1:0-6083 GCA_964622425.1 uncultured Ruminococcus sp. | reverse complement strand
CAATAAGGGTTTGGGCTTACCCCATTATTCCGTTTGACCCGTCAAATGCCATGCTAGCATTTGCATTTGGTGTGAGATTCAAATCCTCCGTTAAGGACATCGCCCTTTTCGGACAGAGTTTTTTTGCGGCTTGTTCAAAATAAAGTTACTACTCACTTTATTGACTTTCCCTTTAGTGTGTGTTATACTCTGTATATATAAACTCTTTTGGAGAATGGAATGAACAAAAATATAGAAGGCGTCGGAGAGGTCGTAGCCCCCTCAACACCAAAGGAAAAGATACAAAACTTCATATACCACTACAAGTGGCACACCGTGGTAGCCTTACTCCTCATCGTGGCTATTGTCATCTGCTCGCTGCAATTCTGCAGTAAGGAAGAATATGACGCGTACATACTCTACGCAGGCAGTAAGAGCATCGGCCGTACGGCAAAGGACGGCGACGTTGCCGAGATTGCGACAGTCATTTCCTCGCTTAAGAGGATAACCGATGACTTTGACGAAAACGGCGAGGTCACCCTCAACTTCACAAACTATTACTTCCTCAGCGCGGACGAGCGAAAGGACCTCACAGACCTTAACGAGGCGCTCTTGGCAAGCGATCAAAAATCCATCTCGAGCGTGCTTGAGCACAGTGAGTATTACCTCTTATTCATTTCGGCAGCGGTTTACGAGCAGTATCACAAGGTAGGCGACGAAGAGCTCTTTATTTCTCTTAGCGATTATAAGGCTTCAAGCCCCGATATTGAGCTCTACGCCGATAACGCAATCCTCCTCTCCTCTACCGAGGCATATAAGCTCCCGGGCCTCTCTGCTCTTCCAGAGGACACGCTCATCTGTATAAGACGCCCCAGCGTCCTTGGAGGTAAATCAAACGAGCACAAACAGCATCTCAAAAACGCAAAAAAGATGCTTGAGAACATTTTAGAGCTCGATTTAGGTTAATTTTGACAACTATTATAGTCAGATTTATAGTTTAACACAAAAAAGTCACAAGGTTTGCTGAGGCACGCCTTGTGACCTTTTTATTTAATTCTTCTTTTCTTTTCCTTCTACGCCGAAGAGCTTTGAGAGAAGCTTTGATAAGTACTTAGGCGATTTCCAGATTACTATCTTCATTTATTTCACCTATCAATATTGTTTTGCCACGACTTGGCGGCGTTACCATAACCGCAATATGCGGAGAGAATACGCAAAAAGCGCTCCTGATACAGTATATGTAAAAGGGGCGCTTTTGATATATAAAGCGGTTAGTATTATTCTTGGCCGTCATTCGGATTATCTTTTAAGACCCGTAAGATAGATAAGAAGCACGCTGATGTCCGCAGGATTTACTCCGCTGATTCTCGATGCCTGACCTATATTCATCGGTCTTATCTTGTCGAGCTTTTCTGCCGCCTCAAGTCTGAGGCCGAGAATATCCTTGTAGGAAATATCCTTCGGCAGGACCTTCTCCTCGAGCTTTCTTTGTCTTTCGACCTCTGCAAGCTCACGCTTGATATACCCCTCGTACTTGATCTGTATCGCGACGGTCGTAGTTATCGAGCGGGGGAGGGGCGGTCTATCCTTATCCACCGCGGCGAGTGCCTCATAGCTTAGCTCAGGGCGTCTGAGCAGCTCAGCAAGCTTGATGCCGGTCGAAATCGTTGTCGAGCCCTGACTCTCGAGGAAGGTGTTTACCTCGTCACTCGGGGGTATCGTGGTCTTCTCAACTCTCTTGATCTCTTTTTTTATCTCTGCCTTTTTCTCAAGGAATCGGGCGTATCTCTCATCGCCTATAAGACCGACCTTGTGACCGATTTCGGTGAGTCTCAGGTCTGCGTTATCCTGACGAAGAAGGAGTCTGTATTCACTTCTTGACGTCATCATCCTGTAAGGCTCGCTTGTACCCTTGGTAACGAGGTCATCAACCAGAGTGCCGATATACGACGAGTCACGCGTGAGGATCATAGGCTCCTCGCCCTTCACCGCGAGAGCGGCATCGATACCCGCAACAAGTCCTTGGGCGGCGGCCTCCTCATAGCCCGAGGTACCGTTAAACTGACCTGCTCCGTAAAGTCCCGAGATAGCCTTAAACTCAAGTGTCGGGAGCATCTGCGTGGGCTCTGCCGAGTCATACTCTATCGCATATGCGTAACGCATAATTTCCGCATTCTCAAAGCCCTCGAGCGAACGGAGCATCTCATACTGCACGTCAGTGGGCATCGACGTCGAGAAGCCCTGAATATACATCTCATCGGTGTCAAGTCCGCACGGCTCAACAAAAAGCTGATGTCTCTCCTTGTCGGCGAATCTGACCAACTTGGTCTCGATCGACGGACAGTATCTCGGTCCGGTGCCAACGATATTGCCCGAGTACATCGCGCATCTGTCGAGGTTACCGAGTATTATCTCGTGCGTTTTCTTATTCGTATATACTACGTGGCAAGCAACCTTGTTTACCTCATCCGCATCCTGCTCAGGTGTCAATGCCGAGTAGGGTGTGGGCATATCCTCCCCCCTCTGCTCCTCGAGTGTCGAGAGGTTGATGGAGCGTCTATGCACTCTCGCAGGGGTGCCCGTCTTAAAGCGCTGGAGCTTTATACCAAGCCTCTCAAGAGATGCCGAAAGGCCCTTTGCAGGCATCATACCGTCGGGGCCCGCAGAGTAAACCTTGTCACCGACAAATATCCGGCTCTCAAGGAAGGTGCCTGCGGCTATAACAACCTTCTTACACTCCCATACCTCACCGAGATGTGTGAGCACACCGCAGACGCGCAATGCGCCATCCGTCTCCTCTGTGAGTATATCAACTATCTCTCCCTGCACAAGCCTGAGATTCGGCTCATGCTCGAGCGTTTCCTTCATTATAGTCTTGTATGCGTTTCGGTCTGCCTGCACACGCTTAGAGTGCACCGCCGCTCCCTTGCCGAGATTAAGCGTCCTCGACTGTATCGTGGCCTTGTCCGCCGCGTATCCCATCTCACCGCCGAGCGCGTCTATCTCAAAGACGAGGTGACCCTTAGCGCTGCCTCCGATAGAAGGGTTGCAGGGCATATTGCCGACCGCATCAAGATTTATCGTAAAGAGGACAGTATCTACACCCATACGGCTTGAGGCAAGCGCCGCCTCAATACCCGCGTGTCCCGCGCCAATTACGATTATATCCGTCTTAAAATCCTTCATTATTTATCCTTAAAATAAAGTATAGTTGTCTTTTAATTATAATAAGTGTTAAACAACGCTACTTTAGAATTTTATTCTTTCAATACCCTTAACCTTACCGCTGTCCGTATCAACGTCAAAAATCGCGCCCGTAGCCGTGGGCTCACCCTTTGCCGCCTCAAAGCGGATAGGCATTCTTGTGAGAAGCTGCTTCACAACGAGCTCGGGATTCATACCGAGGATGCCTCCGCTCTCGCCGCACATACCGACGTCGCTGATATATCCCGTACCCTGTGGTAAAATCTGCTCGTCCGCAGTCTGCACGTGAGTATGTGTACCGAAGATAACGTTGATCTTACCGTCATACGCGTAGCCGAGCGCCATCTTCTCACCCGTCGCCTCGGCGTGAATATCCATCACCGCGAGGTCGTATCTCCCCTTCTCTCTTTCAAGAGCGCGATCAATGTACGGATAGGGATTATCAAGTGTCGGCTCGATATGGATATTACCCATCGCGTTAATGACGAGAATCTTATATCCGTTGCAGTCAAGAATGGCGTAGCCGTGACCGGGCGCTCCGTCACCGAAGTTGATCGGGCGAAGCATAGCCTCTGTATCGTCAAGATAGGTATAGACCGACTTTTGTCTCATTGTATGGTTGCCACCCGTCAGACAGTCAGCACCCGAGGCAAAGAGCGTCTCAGCATCAGAGGCCGACGCACCGGTAATAAGCGCCGCATTCTCGCAGTTGACAATGCAGAAGTCGATTTTGTTTTCCTTCCTCACGCGCCATAGGTTGTGGCGAAGATGCTCTACTCCTTTAGGACTCGTCACGTCGCCAATACAAAGAATTCTCATTAAAATTACTCTTTTCTATGCGGTTTTTACCGCTAAAATTACAGTTTTTCTTAACACGCCCCCGGGGTAAACGCTAAATCTTACTCAAAGGGGCTTTTGCTTTAGTAAGTATGTTACCACTCGCTAAGCGGCTTGTCAGCTGGTTTATTTTCAGGAGCCCTTCCGCCCTCCATAGGAGCGATGGCAACCGATATATCCGTACTTCCCGCAAAGCGAATCGCGAGCTTTCTTACGTCGGAGTTGTCGCGCTGTCCCTCCTGATTGTGACCGTCATAAAGAGGCTTTGCCTCCATAACCGAGAACACACCGCCACCGAGAATAGTGAGGTAAAGCTTATCGCCTCCCATCTCGATTACAGCGCTCTTTCCATTCTCGCAAAGCGTCACCGCACCGCGAGTGTGCGCAAACCAATAGCCTCTGTCAGAGGAGTCGAGCTTAAGCTCATCGCGAACTATAACCCACTTCTTGTCAGCCGTCATTTTCATACCACGCATAACCCCTTTGCCGAAGTATGCCGCGGAAATATCCGAGATAGCGTAGGCGTCGCCGCCGTCAGCGCCGTCAGAAAATCTGTCAACGTGACAGATCGAGAACTGCTCCTGATCCATACCCTCGCCCGGGTTGATAACAAGCGTATTGTGTCCCTCAGCGCGGTATCTGTATACAAATCTGTATCTCGGCACGTTGTAGTTATCCTGACCGAGATCGCAGAGAAATCTGTGCTTCTTCCACTCTACGACAAAGTTGCCCATATCCGCGTGGCAGTGGTACGCATCGTTGTCGCCAAAGTGGATAGCGGCGTAAAGATCGTCCTCGCCAAAGCCCGCGCGGAAGGAGGCGTTGTCACCGCCAACCGAGCCAAAGCCCATAGGTCTTCCCTCAAGTCCCACAGACTCCGTGGGAATATACCAGAACATATCGCGCACGCAAGCGATCGAGGGATCCTTCAGTATCTGTTCCTTTCTCATGGTGGTAATATCAGCCTTGCCGTAATTCTTACCTATCCAGAACATAATAGCGGGACAGACCAACTCCTCTATCGCGTCACCGAAGTTAAAGGAGCGGAAGGTGTTCGAGCACATACACTTAACGTAGTATGCGGAGGTTTCCACAGGAAGGTAGTCTGCGAGGCCGTAGTCGGTACCCGTGCTGCTTTTTAAGGCGGAAATATAGAACGCAAGATAGTCTGTCGCATAGTTCCAATAGGTGAATCCCTCAGCGTAAGAGCCATCCGGAAGATAAAAATCTCTCACCGCGCGATAGGTGTTCTCAAAGGCGTAGCCGAAGATTTCCTTGAGGTATTCTTTATCAACGTCATCCTCGTCGCATATAGCAAGAGCGGCAGCGGTAATACCTCCGTTGCAAACCATCTTCCAGTTATCTCCCGGATCATCCTGATACCATCTGTAACTGCGGCGGCGCTCTCTGTCAAGGTAGTCGTCCATAACCGCCTCAAAGCCATGCTTTATTATAGCTCTGCGAAGAATCGCCCTCTCCTCCTCGCTAAGACACTCGTATATCCAGTCGTAGCCAAGACCGAAGGAGAATACCATCTCTCCAACGTCGAGGAAGTGATAGGGATTCCAATCCTTGAAGGCTGCCGCATTGGCAAGCTCATCATAGAGTCTTCTCGCGTATTTCACCTCACCCGTCAGCTTGTACGCCATACCGAGATTGAGCGTCCTTGAAAGAACACCGCGCGATACGTCAAGAAGTCTGATTCCGTCGGGTATGTCATACTCAAGCACGGGCTCATTCATATATCTGTCAGCATAGGCAAACATACTCGCCTTCGCCGCCTCGTATATCGGGTCCTCTGTCGCGCGAATGCGCTCAAAGTCGGCACCCGTGAGGATTAATCTCGGGTGTACCCCCTTACCCGTGTGAGAAATCACGTCGTTTATTACTCTGTTTTTCATAGTACCCTCCAAAGAAGGAATTTCTTCATTTTCTATTATATATTAACATATCAAATATTTCAAGTGCTAAAAATAAAAAGAGAGAACAAGGCAGCACAAAAACATACTGATATAATCCCCTTAGAGTAGACACTTGAAAAAAACAAAAAGTTTTCAAGACTA
>CAZUQN010000086.1:0-6090 GCA_964622425.1 uncultured Ruminococcus sp. | reverse complement strand
GTGATAGCAACGTACTCGAAGCCGAACTTGTCAGCGAGCTGCTTAGCAACAGACTTGTAGCCCTCGTGGTTGAGCTTACCGCCGTAGATGTCGGTAGCCTCTGCCTCGATGCCGAATACGTCCTTTGCGTCCTCCTCGTTGGAGATACATACGTCAACGTACTGGCAGAGCTCGGTCATAGCCTCTCTTGCCTCAGCTCTGGTCCAGAGCTTACCGCGGTAGTTAAGGTCGCAGGAGATCTTGAGGCCGTGAGCCTTAGCTGCCTTACAAGCGTCCTTACAGATCTCAACAACATTTGCGCCGAGAGCGGGAGTGATACCGGTGAAGTGGAACCAGTCAGCACCCTCGAAGATGGAATCCCAATCAAAGTCCTCGCGAGAAGCCTTGGAAATAGCGGAGTTTGCACGGTCGTAGATACATACGGAGCCACGCTGAGAAGCGCCCTTCTCATTGAAGTAGATACCAACTCTGTCGCCGCCGCGGACGATCTTGGTGGTATCAACGCCGTAACGGCGGAGACTGTTTACTGCAGCCTGACCGATAGCGTGAGTGGGGAGCTTTGTTACGTATGCCGCATCCATGCCGTAGTTAGCAAGAGAAACAGCAACGTTAGCCTCACCGCCGCCAAAGGTAAACTCTACGTGATCGCACTGGACGAATCTCTCGTAGTTGTAGGGCTGGAGTCTGAGCATAAGTTCACCAAAAGTAATAACTTTCATTTTGAAAATCCCTTTCATGAATTATATTTTTAGTTTTTTTCGCATACACATATATTGTAACAAATAATAGAGGAAAAATCAAGAGTCAAGTATATATTTTTTATAAAAAGCCCGACTCCGAAGGGGACCGTGCTCAAAAGGACGAAAAAAGAGCCCGTCCGTAAGACGAGCTCTATTTAGATCAGATGCTGTTCTTGATCTCACCGAGACAGGAGTGACAGATCTTCTTGCCTTTAAATTCGACTACGCCGCTCTCGCTACCGCAGAAGTGGCAGGAGGGGTGGTACTTAGTAAGGATTATTTTGTCGCCCTCGACATAAATTTCAACCGGATCAGAGCTTGCGATATCCATCTTCTTACGCATTTCCTTTGGAATAACGATTCTGCCGAGCTCGTCTACGTTTCTAACTATACCTGTTGATTTCATTAATCTTTCCTTTCTGGGATATTAATGTTTTATCTTAAGTGATTTAGCGATGTGGAGATTGTATACATTCCTCATCGCAAGAGATATTGTACCAAAATTATGCTTAACTGTCAAGGAGTTTTTGTAAAAAAACACTCCAATGATTTGGACACTTTGTCAAAAGTGTTACCGTAAGCGGTGGGGTAGGTTTATCTATGGAAAAACAAAAGGAAATGGCTGATATGCAAAAAAATAAGGGGCTAAAGACGGTTTTCTCGTGCTTACCTAAGGAGATAGGCGAGCAGATATCTCTTTATCTTGAGAGGCGGAGGACAAGCGAGTGCGACGTGAGTGAAATAAGGCTCAGAGCACACGGTCCGCTCTCGCTCGTCGTGCGTGGGGAGAATATATCGCTCGGCATATCGGTGGGCGCGGAGGCTATGAGCGAGACGTTTAAAAGAGTATGCGGCGGCGCAATATACGCTCACCGCGATGACGTGTGCCGCGGCTTTGTCACCCTTGAGGGCGGCGTAAGAGTCGGAGTGTCGGGATACGCGAGGTATGAGGGCGGCGCGTTGATTGGAGTAAGTGACGTCGGCTCTCTTGTATTCAGAATTCCGACAGGGGAGTGCTCAATTGCTCGCGAGCTTTACCGAGAGTGGCTTCTATGCGAGGGCGGTATGCTCATCTGCTCTCGCGCGGGAGAGGGAAAGACTACTGCCATACGCTCACTTGCGAGGCTTATAGGCTCTGGCGAGCGGCCGAGGAGAGTGGTTGTGGTGGACGAGCGATGTGAGTTTGACCCGAGAGACTACTCTCATTCGCACGTGGATATTCTCAGAGGTTACAGACGGGCGACGGGCGTTGATATTGCGGTGAGGACTATGTCCGCGGAGGTGCTTGTGGTTGATGAGATATCCTCTAGTGAGGACTCTGCGGCTATGCTCTCGGCACTCGGCGCGGGGGTTGACGTTATAGCCACGGCACATGCGGATTCGCTAAGGTCTGCTCTTATGCGAGGCTACGTCAGAGAGCTTGTTGAGGGAGGCCTTTTTGGGAGCGTATGCGTAATCGAGAGGATAGGCGGACGCTTCTCCTTTTCGGTTGATCGGGTAGAGCAAAATCTCTTGAAAACTTAACACGGTATGGGGGTTTTATGTCATATATCGGCGCTTTGGCGGTGATTTTTGCCGCTTTTTTGATATGGAGAGAATACGTTTCCTATCTTGACGGGGAGCTCTCGGGCTGCCGCGCTTTTCTTAGCGCGCTGAAGGATTATCGCGAGCGTGTGAGGTGCTATCTTGTCTCACCCTCGGAGTGGGCATCGACGTATAATGATGAGCTGCTCACGGAGTGCGGGTTTCTTACCTCTGTCTCAGAGGGCGCGGACTTGTCACAGGCTTACTCGTCGGCTAAAGGGTCACTGCGTCTAGGCAACGACGCGGACGCGATACTAGGTGAGTGCTTCGGTCGGCTTGGCAACGGATACCTTGATACCGAGCTTGCGGTGCTTGACCTTGCTATTTCGGGACTTGCCGAGATAGAGGCGCGGAGCTCTCCCGAGGTGCGAAATAAACGCAAGGCGGCAGGCGCGCTTCTCGGCGCTTGTGTCTGCGGAATCGTTATTATGATAATTTGAGCGCGGGGCGTCCGGCGTCGAGTCTTGCGCTGTAAGAATAAACAAAGAGGGGCGATGCCCCGAGGAGGGGAAAATGGACGTTGATTTAATAATGAAGGTGGCGGGGGTCGGTATGATAGTCGCGGTTGTCTGCCAAATTCTCAGCAAGGCGGGCAGAGAGGAGCAGGCAACCCTTGTTTCCATTACGGGCATCGTCATTATCCTTTTGATTATTATAGAGCGAGTGGGTGAGATGCTTGAGTCGCTGAAAAGGATATTCGGACTATGAGCGAGTGGATGAGGATAGCCGCATATGCACTGATAACTCTGTTTCTCGGCTTTTTACTGAAGGAATTAGGATTCCGCGGGTCGGCACTCGTGGTGCTGCTTGGGACGGTCTCGCTGGTGGGTATCTCGGTGATTTCGCTCGGCGAGGTTATTTCGCTTCTCCCTAGCGTTGGCACAGACGGTCGCGAGTATGCGGAGGCGATGCTAAAGATAGTCGGCGCAGGGTATATTTTCGGCATATGCTCGGATATGTGTGCGCAGCTCGGACAGACAAACCTATCTAGCGCGGTGGTGCTGTGCGGCAGGGTAGAGATAGTTGCTTTGTCAGTGCCGTATATTAAAAGGATAATTGAAGAGGGTGTTAAACTCTTATGAGAAAAAACGAGAAAAAAGTAAAATATAGGTTACATAAATTAGCGTTAGTGGTTCTTGTTGCGACACTAGCCGTGCTGATGACGGGAATGACGTGCGCCGCGCAGGAGTCAACCGAGAATACGGTGAATACCGAGGTAGAAGGTATAATCAGCGACTTTCTTGATACTGTGCCGGAAGGTGCGCCCGAGCTCGACGGAATATCCGACGTATCCGAGGCGGTGAGCATCAAGCGGATAATAAGCGGTGTTATCGATACGTTAAAGGGAAATGCGGGGGAGCTGTCGAGGCTTCTTTTATGCTTGCTTGGCATCACCCTTATGAGCACGCTTGCGTCACTTTGGGAGGGGGAGCTTGCTTCGTTTGCCTCCCGCGCGGTGGGAGCGGTCAGCTCGGTTATGCTCTTTGACGGACTTGTCCTTGTTGTGAAGGGGGCGAGCGAGTCTCTCGGACAGATCAATTCCTTTTTCGGCGCGGTAATACCTATAACCGTCGCGGTGAATTCCGTAGGTGTCTCTCCGACAACTGCATCTACTCAGGCTCTCGGAATGGGGCTTACTCTCAGCGTGTTTTCATTCATCACAGGCGAGGTAATGACGTCGCTCGTGCTAGCAATTTTTGTCAGCTCTGCCGCTTCAGCCATTGACCCGCTTTTCGGCAGGATTTCCCGAGGGCTGAGGAGCTTCTTTATCACCGCTCTCGGTATCATCTCCGCTCTTGTCGGCGCAACCTTCTCACTGCAGAGCGCAATATCGGCAACTGCGGATTCGGCTATCGTCAGGGGGGCGAGATACGCGATCTCAAGCTCTGTGCCCATTGTTGGCAGTGCGGTTTCGGGTGCGCTCGGGGTTGCGATCGGCGGGGTCTCTTACGCCCGCGGAATAGTTGGCGGAGGCGCGATTGCGGTTATCCTCTCGCTTATGCTCTCTCCCTTGATTCTTCTATTCGCATATCGCATATGTCTTAAGGCGGGAGTTGCGCTTGCGGGTGTGTGCGCCCCTTCGGGGTGCGAAGGGATTCTCTCCTCGTTTGTCGGCTCGCTCGACACTCTTATCGCGGTTTATTCACTCTCCTCGGTCGTGTATATCGCAGAACTCGTATCCTTTTTGAAGGGAGGCGGGGCCGTTGCTTGACTCGTATTTTGGCGGTATTATGACGCTTTGTCTCTTTCTTGCCGTTGCGCAAGGAGTTGCGCATCCTAGGTTTTCAGCAATAACAAACTTTGGCTCAGGTGTGCTTATAATTTGCGCAATTATGCTACCTTTAGTTGACATAATTCGTGATTTTGATGTGAATAGTTCTTTGGATAATATACTTGGCAATGTTGAATACGGAGACGCGACGGACAGCTCGATCGAATTGGCGTTTGAGGACGGGCTTGCTGAGTATGTGTCGGTAAAATGGGAGATTGACCGAGATAACGTGAACGTCAGGGTAGACGGATTTGATATGGAGAGCCTGAGCGCAGAGAGGATATACGTTACCCTTGGAGGAAAAGGTCTATTGGTTGATTATAAGCGTATAGAGGAGGCGCTCGCCCTCGAGTTTACAAGGGGAGGAGAATGTGAGGTGTCGCTTGATCTTGGATAAGGGATTTTTGAAATTTATTAAGGAAAAGAAGGATATTACCAAAATTGCCGTAGTTCTTGCGCTCGGTCTTGTACTGATATTCATAGGGAGCGCCTCAAAGGAGGACACACCCGAGGAGGCGGAGGGAATGGAGGAGAGACTTACCGAGCTATGCTCCGGAGTTGACGGGGTAGGCGAGTGCTCTGTCCTCGTTTACTATGCTCCCTCTGATGAGGGCGAGGTCGAGAGCGTGATAGTAATCTGCGAGGGAGCGGACGACGTCGAGGTAAGGTTAAGGCTCACCGATATGCTATCCTCGTTTTTTGGTATAGGCTCAAACAGAATACGGATAGAAAAAATGAAGGAATAAATTTTTCCGCCGTGGTATATGAGGACGCGGCGGCGCATAGTCTTTAGTAGTAACAAAACAAGGAGATTTTGAATATTATGAAAAACGAAAAACTTAAGCAAATTTTCTCATCTAAGCTGACCAAGAGTCTTGCAGTATTTCTCGTAGTGCTTCTTATCGGCGCGGCGGTGTACGTCAACTACAAGCTCTTCTACGATCCGGTTGACGGTATGGGCTACGGCGACGGCAATATGGAGAACAACTTTGATGACTCGGCGGCGACAGGCAATAACGCGGAGGAGGAGAATTACTTCACCGCGACAGCGCTCAACCGTCAGCAGTCCAGAGACGAGGCTATCGACGTTTTGAAGCTCGTTTGTGAGTCCGAGGAATCCACCGAGGAGGCAAAGGCTGAGGCTACCGCAAAAATTTCTCAGATAGCGGTAGATATTCAGAACGAGAACAACATCGAGACTCTCGTTAAAGCGAAGGGCTTCACCGAGTGCGTGGCGATCATCTCCGAGGGTGCGGTAAGCGTTATCGTAGGAGCAGAGGAGCTTCAGGCGGCAGAGGCGGCGCAGATACTCGCCATTGTATATGACACCACGGGCATTAATCCCGAGAACGTCAGCATTATTAACAAGTAAAAGGGGCTAGCTTAATTTAGGATGGGAATTGTCGTTCTCTGACCGAGAGGCGTATATGCATACGTCGGAGGGAGGAAACGGCGATAGAAAAAGAGTGTAAGGGGTGGAAATTCTCGTAATTT
>CAZUQN010000085.1:0-6248 GCA_964622425.1 uncultured Ruminococcus sp. | reverse complement strand
CCACCCCGGCTGGTATGACTCCATCCGACGCACCGATAAATATTTATTAGACCTTTACAGTCTTTAAGATTATATCACATATATTTTAAAAAATCAATAGCTTTCATAGATTTTTTACCGACAAATTACGCGAAGTCCAAGGAAAAAGCTTAAATAACGTAGCCTCCGCTCACGTTAAGCACCTCTCCTGTCACGAAGGATGCCTTATCACTCGCGAGGAACAAAGCCGCCTCGGCAACGTCGGAGGGCTCTCCAATGCGCATAAGGGGAGTATCGCTTATGAGCGCTTCCCTATCCTCCTCACTGAGCGCCGCATTCATATCGGTGTTGATAACACCGGGGGCGATGGCGTTGACGGTAATACCCGACGGGCCGAGCTCCTTGGCAAGAGCCTTGGTCATACCGATAAGAGCCGCCTTGGTCGCTGAGTAATGAACCTCGCAGGACGAGCCGACAAGTCCCCACATAGAGGTGATATTGATTATTCTACCCGATTTTCTCTTAAGCATATCGGGAATTACTCCTTTGGAGTAAAGGAAAGCTCCGGTGAGATTGACCGCAAGCATATTATTCCACTCCTCAAGCGTAATATACGTGAAAAGCGAGAAGGAGGATATAGCCGCGTTATTGATAAGGCAATCAATTCTGCCAAAGGTAGAGAGAGTCCTCTCAACAGCCGACAAGACGTCCGTCTCTTTCGCGGAGTCCGCCATAATGGCAAGCGCTCCCGTTTCCTTAGCGAGTGCCTCTGCCTCATCACGGCTTGATCTATATGTGAAGGCGACGTTATATCCGTTTTCTCTGAAAAGGCGCACGATCTCGCGTCCTATTCCCCTTGAGCCGCCCGTTACAAGTACAGTTTTCATCATTCTCTCCGAATAATTTAATAAACATATTATATACTTTTTTCTCTCTGATGTCAACTCATTTGCGCAAAGACTTGAATTTTTAACTCATCTTTGATATAATAACGCGAGAGCGCACATCGATTGACACGGAGAATGACCGAAAGGAAATCATCATGGTACTCATTATTGACTCAATGAAAAGAAAAGCTCAGGCGATAAGCGATATATTTTACTATATGGGCGTTTTGTCCTATGCTGCGGCTCCGAGAGAGGCGCTGTCGGAAATATCAAGTCTTTACAGCGCGATATTGGTGCTTAATCCGGAAAATTTGCCTGATGCAGAGAATTTCGTCGAAAGACTGCACTCCTACGATTCGAAAATCCCGATCTTTGCGATAACCGATGCTTCCCCGGAGCTTTATCCCAAGAGCATCTTTGACGGAAGCTACCCCGACTCGATATACTCCTCCACTCTCGTTGAAGAGATCGTAAAATACCAGACAAGGAGGAATCTCCCCTTAACAGCGCATTACCGACTCGCAGGCATCGATGCATCCTGCGATATGGAGCGCGTAACGGTATTTGACGAATCGATCGGCTTTACGAAAACGGAAACGATGATACTTCGCTATCTTATAAGCTCGTATCCTATACCGCAAAGCGCGAAAGAAATAATCAAATATTCCTTCAAGCCATCGAGAAAGCCTGAGATAACTAGTATCAGGACTCACGTTTCGGTCATGAACAGAAAATTCCGCGAGATAAGGGGTAAAAACTTATTCCTTAATATTCAAGGCAAGGGCTACGTCGTCTCAACACCCGAAATACTGAAATCACTTTCCGAAGCTAATTAGAAAATGAATGCATATCTGTCATATAGGCGGATATGCATTTTCTTTTTTTATGAGAATATAATGTTTTACACCGACAAATAATACGTATTGGAGTAAGAATGAGAGAATTATCTAAGATCCTGTTGCGGTTTATAAGCCTTATTCTCGGTATAGAGCAATTTGAGAGCTTTCCGCCGCCGCTAAGCAAGGACGAGGAGGCAGCCGCGTTTGAAAAAATGAGGGCGGGAGATAAAAAAGCCAGGGAGATTATAATAGAGAGAAATCTGAGACTCGTATCGCATATTATCAGAAAATACTACTCGGCATATCAATACCCCGATGAGCTGTTGAGCATCGGAAGTCTCGGGCTGATAAAGGCGGTCGATTCATTCAAGAGTGAGTACGGAACACGGTTTGCAACCTATGGAGCAAAGTGCGTGCAAAATGAAATTTTAATGTACTTCAGGAGCCAGAAAAAGATGCAGAACGAGGTGTCCATAAACGATACGATAGACGTGGATAAGGACGGTAATCCCCTGACCTATCTCGACGTTATCAGCGTAGATGAAAATATAGCCGACGACGTTGATCTGAAGATACATACGGCGCGCCTTCTTGAGCTTGTAAGGACCAAGCTTGACGACAGAGAAAAGCAGATAGTAACACTACGCTACGGGCTAGAGGGGTATAAGCCCCTGACGCAAAGAGAGGTTGCCGCCTATCTTAAAATTTCGCGCTCATACGTGTCGAGAATCGAAAAGCGCTCTCTCGAAAAGCTAAGAGACGGATTTGGCGGAGCAAGGCCCGAATTTGACGATTGATGTATAAAACGAAAATAACGTGTAAAACTACATTCAGCCGTATAAATCGGGGCAGACTGCTCGTCACGAGGGTTATCACAAACGCTTTCTACGGCTCAAACAGTATCCGAAAAGGACGGTCAGATCATATGATGATCATGAACAAAATTGCTCTGGCGATAGCTATCATAGGCACCTTGAACTGGGGTCTGGTCGGCTTATTTTCCTTCGACCTCGTAGCCTGGTTAGCGGGCGGACCCGAGACCGTGCTTGCAAGAATTATTTACGTAGCAGTTGCTCTTGCGGGCATTTGGTGCGTTTCTCTGCTCTTCAGAGATGAGGACGAGACAGTCGAGCACAGGGTGTAAGTGAATCGTCGGGAAGGCGGAAAAAGCAAGAGAACCATATACTGACATTTTCCCGCCGCGGGGCTATCCTGAATTATGCATTCGGGACAGCCCCGTTTTCCTTTGCTTTTGCATAAAATAAAAGTGAGGATTTTTTGTGAAGGACGTTATAAAAAATTCCTCAAGGGGCAGAATATAGGTAAGCTACGACCTTTCCGTTATTTTACTCTATTCAAGCAAGGATATAAACGCTTGCTAAGCACAAGTCGAAAGGAAAAGAAAAAATGACAATAAGACGCGGTGATATTTTTTACGCGGATCTAAGTCCGGTCATAGGAAGTGAACAAGGCGGTCTGCGCCCTGTACTTATCGTGCAAAACGACGTTGGCAACAGATACAGTCCAACCGTAATTGCGGCGGCTATAACCTCGAAAATGGGTAAGGCGAAAATGCCGACGCACATAGACGTGTCAGCACCCGACGTGGGGCTTGCCAAGGACAGCGTAATTCTGCTTGAGCAGATACGCACACTCGACAAGCAAAGGCTCAAGGAGAAGATGGGACACCTTGACGACGCAACTATGAGAGTTGTAAACAACGCGATACAGGTAAGCTTCGGACTTACCGGAGGCGGAGTTACCGGATAAAATAGCGCGCTGATAACTGATGATTGGAGGCCTTGCCGTATTCTTCCCTCCTTCCGGACAGATTTTCGGGTAATAATTTCTCTCGCTTTATCATATCCTCAAATAGCAACCATGCTACTAATAAAAAAGGAACGGTAAAGCTGAATGAATAAGTATATGCCCGAGGGATCGCTGATATCCACACTTAGAAATCACGAATATACATCTAGTCTTGAGGGGCTCGAGGCAGCTCTTGAGCGAGGGATAATTCTCGAGGCGGGAGTAACTCTGTGCGACCATAACTTTAATCTGCACGTAGATCTCGGCTCAAAAATACGCGCCGTAATTCCCCGCGACGAGGTACAATACGTCAGAGATGGCGAAATAATCAAGGATATCGCTGTGCTGACACGAGTCGGCAAGACTGTGTGCTTTAAGGTTGTCGGCTTTGATCTGAGCGCAGGCGGAGACAGAATCGTTATTCTCTCGCGCAGAGCCGCGCAAATGGAATGTATGAACAATTACATATCCACCCTCATCCCCGGCGACATAATCCCAACGAAGATAACTCACCTTGAAAGCTTCGGCGCATTCGTGGACATTGGATGCGGTATCACTTCTCTGCTCTCCATCGACTCGATATCCGTCTCAAGAATATCTCATCCGTCGGTAAGACTCGCTGTCGGAGATATGATACACACGGTTGTTAAATCGATTGACTCTAAGGGACGCATCTACGTTTCCGAAAGAGAGCTGCTCGGAAGCTGGAACGAGAACGCATCGCTATTTAACGAGGGGCAGACTGTCAAGGGAGTTATCAGAAGCGTTGAAAGCTACGGCGTGTTTATCGAGCTGAGACCAAATCTCGCGGGACTTGCCGAATACCGCGACGACGTGCGCCCGGGACAAAGCGCGGCGGTGTATATAAAGTCAATAATACCCGAAAAAATGAAGATAAAGCTGATAATCATTGACTCGCACGACGAGGAGGAATATCCCGAGCAGCTCGAATACTTCATAGATACGGACATTGTAAGACATATAGACTCCTGGCAATACTCACCCCCGAACTGCAAAAAGGTCATTGAGACGGTTTTTGTTTAATTTGAATAACATAAATTTACACCCGAAGCTATAAAAAGTTTCGGGTTTTTGTTGATTTATACGTTTTTTGATGTTATAATTAAGTAAAAGGACGAAAATGGGGGGCTTATGGTACATATCGGAAACGACTGGGACACGCTTCTTGAGGGGGAGTTCAAAAAGGATTACTACCTCTCCTTGCGCGAATTTCTCAAAACGGAATACTTCTCAAGAAGAATATATCCGCCGATGAACGATATTTTCAACGCGCTGAGATATACCTCGTACGATGATGCGAGAGTCGTGATTCTCGGTCAGGACCCGTATCACGGTCCGGGACAGGCTCACGGTCTGTGCTTCTCGGTAAAGAGCGGTATTCCCCACCCTCCGTCGCTCAAGAATATATTCAAGGAGCTGAAGGACTCACTCGGCATTGATACGCCCGAGTCGGGAGAGCTCGTCGGATGGGCAAAGCAAGGCGTACTGCTCCTCAACACCACCCTCACGGTGCGCGAGGGCGCGCCGCAGAGCCACAAGGGCAAAGGCTGGGAGATACTCACGGACAGAATAATCGAGCTGATGAACGAAAAGGAAAGGCCGGTTGTGTTTATGCTCTGGGGCGGAAACGCAAGGGCAAAAAAGGCTCTGATAACCAACAAGCGCCATCTCGTGCTTGAGTGCGCACATCCGAGTCCCCTGTCCGCTTACGCAGGCTTCTTTGGCTCAAATCACTTTGGCAAGGCTAACGAATATCTTCTCTCGGTGAATGAAAAGCCGATAGACTGGTCAAGAATTAATGAGTAAAGAGGAGGAATGGAATATGAAATTGCTTGAAGAAAGAATTCGCAAGGACGGAGAGGTTCTCCCCGGAAACGTAATCAAGGTTGACAGCTTCTTAAATCATCAGATCGACACCGAGCTCGTATCAAAGTGCGGCGAGGAGTGGTATGAGCTGTTCAAGGACGCGGGAGTAACTAAGATACTCACTATCGACGGCTCGGGCATTGGTATTGCCTGCCTTGTTGCGCGTCATTTTAACGTTCCCGTTCTCTTTGCAAAAAAGTCAAACGCGACTAACAAGGTCGGTGACGACTTCTACTCTACTACCGTCGTTTCCTTCACTCACGGACACGAGTATAACGTAGTAGCGAAGAAGAAGTTCCTCACTAAGGAGGACAGAGTGCTTATCATTGACGACTTCCTAGCAAACGGAAGCGCTATGAGAGCTCTTATCTCGCTCGTTAAGGTTGCGGGCGCTACCGTCGTTGGCTGCGGCGCGGCTGTCGAGAAGGTATATCAGGGCGGCGGAGAGTATATCCGCAGGCTCGGTTACAGAGTGGAGTCTTTGGCTAGAATTTCGTCTATGACTGATGACGGAAATATCGAATTCTGCTGATATTTCGAGCAATCAGCATAGCACTCATTAATAGCAAAATATGCAAACTGCTTAAAATTAAATGCCCACTTTGGACGGTGGATTCGTTCAAGGTGGGCTTTTATTGAGGTAAAGAGATGAACAGATTACTTATAGTTGACGGACACAATCTACTCTTCCAAATGTTCTTTGGAATGCCCTCAAGAATCATCGGTGCAAGGGGTCAGGCAATACAGGGAGTCATCGGATTTGTGGGTGCAATAAATCGCCTTGCCGACACTTATCACCCAACGCATCTGTGCGTTATGTTTGACGGTGAGAAGCATAATCCGAGGA
>CAZUQN010000084.1:0-6432 GCA_964622425.1 uncultured Ruminococcus sp. | reverse complement strand
GAGCGCGCACCCGTAGTTTGCGTTATGGGTCACGTTGACCACGGTAAGACCTCTATCCTTGACGCGATCAGACACACCAACGTTACCCGCGGCGAGGCGGGCGGTATTACTCAGGCAATCGGTGCGTACCGTGTTAAGGCTCAGGGCAAGGACATCACCTTCCTTGATACCCCCGGTCACGAGGCGTTCACCGCTATGCGTATGAGAGGTGCTAAGTCCACCGATATCGCGATCCTCGTTGTTGCGGCAGACGACGGCGTAATGCCCCAGACCGTTGAGGCTATCAACCACGCTAAGGCGGCAGGCATTGATATCGTAGTAGCAATCAACAAGATGGATAAGCCCACGGCTAATCCCGATAACATTCTTAACCAGCTTACAACCTACGAGCTCGTTCCCGAGGCGTGGGGCGGTGATGTTATCACCGTGCCCGTTTCCGCTCACACGGGTATGGGTATCGAGGACCTTCTTGAGAGCGTGCTTCTCGTCGCAGAGATGAAGGAGCTCCGCGCTAATCCTCAGAAGAGAGCCAAGGGTATCGTAATAGAATCCAAGCTCGATAAGGGCCGCGGATCCGTAGCTACCGTCCTCGTTCAGAACGGTACTCTCCATCAGGGTGACTACGTAATCGTAGGTACCGCAACCGGTAGAGTAAGAGCTATGATCGACGATAAGGGCAAGACCGTAAAGGTTGCAGGTCCTTCTGTTCCCGTTGAGATCATCGGTCTTGACGACGTTCCTCAGGCGGGCGATGAGCTCAACGCCGTTGAGGACGAGAGAATGGCAAGAAGCCTTGCAGAGCAGAGACGTGAGAAGCAGAGACAGGAGATACTCAACGCTAATGCGAGAGTTAACCTTGACGACCTCTTCTCCATGATCTCCGAGGGTACTCAGACTCTTAACATCATCGTTAAGGCTGACGTTGCGGGCTCTGCCGAGGCAGTAAAGGCATCACTCCTTAAGCTCTCCAACAACGAGGTTAAGGTTAACGTAATTCACACCGCGGTAGGCGGTATCACCGAGAGCGACGTTATGCTCGCGGCTGCCTCCGGCGCTATCATTGTCGGCTTCAGCGTGCGTCCTGATAAGAACGCTCTTGACTCCGCAGAGAGAAACAAGGTCGACATCAGAACTCACCGTATCATATACGAGATCATCGACGAGGTCGAGGCCGCTATGAAGGGTATGCTCGCTCCCGAGTATAAGGAAGTCCTTCAGGGTCACGCCGAGGTCAGACAGACCATCAAGGTTCCCGGCGTCGGTATCATCGCGGGATGCTATATCCAGGACGGTAAGATCACCCGTCAGTCCTCCATTCGTATCGTTCGTGACGGCGTAGTTATCTTCGAGGATAAGATCTCCTCTCTCCGCCGCTTCAAGGACGACGTGAAGGAAGTTAACGAGGGCTACGAGTGCGGTGTTGGTATCGAGAAGTTTAATGATATCCGTGAGGGGGATGTACTTGAATCCTTCATCATGGAAGAAGTTAAGCGCTGATATATTTTGGATATTTCCGCCGTTTTCGATCAAGCTCGCAATAGGTAACTATTGCTTCGGATCGAAGAACGACAAAACTATCTCAAAATCTATTCAGCGCTACCACTACCAAGGTACGATTAAAAAATAAGAAAGTAAGAGCCGATGCGCAAAGCATCGGCTCTTTTGATATGAAAAGGGGGGATTGAGTATTTCTTTACGCGCCGCAGCGCATATCGCGTTGCCGTCAGGCAACATATCGCATCGAAGATATATCGCGTCACAAGGTGACATATCGCTTTGCGTAGCAAGCTTAAGAAACTTCGTTCCTTATGTAGTGGAATATATACTGCTGAGCAATACCCGCATAGGGACCGAGGGAGGTGGGGTCGAGCTTACCGTCGAAGTAGGTGTCGATAGCTCTTTTCATCCACACGTCGATAGGGAAGGCCTCGAGATTTGCGAAGCCAAACAGAGCGCAGCAGGATGCGACCTTATCGCCGACACCCTTGATTTTTTTGAGCTCGGCGAGAGTATATTCATAGCTTGCCTCTGCCTTGATTCTCTCAAGATCGACCTCGCCTGAGGTGACCTTTTCTGCGGCGTCGAGCATGTATCCGTATCTGAATCCGGGCTTGGAGGGGAGGAGTCCGTCGGGGTCCTCAAGGATATCCTCTGCCTTTGGGAATGTGTAACACCTTCCGCACGACTTACAATCGACATCGTTGGGAGCGCTCTTAATCCGCTTTAAAGGACAACTATTGTAGTCATTTTCAAGGATTAAATTGGTTCCGTACTCGCTGGAGATCTCTCTGACGATTTTTCTGATTCTCGGAATATTGTTATTCTGCGAGATGATGAAGGAGAGGAGCGTCTCCCACGTATCCTGAGTGAGTATAGCGATTCCTTCGCCAAAGTCGGCGGCTGCCTTTAACCATTCTGAGTCGGTATTCTCGGTAACGCTTTTCTTAACACTCCCGAGGTCTCGCCGAAGAGAGAAGTAGGGGACTGCCACGCTATCAAACACCTCGTCACTCATCTCGGGGAAGATGAGCTCGCCGCGCGATTCTTGCGCGACTCTGATAAGATGGTTACCGACCACGGTCATATATTCGACGTATTCGTCATCTCTCGGGACTCTCTCGTATCTGAAGCATTGACCGCACTCCATAGTGTCGGTGAGACTATATCTGCCAAGACCTGTGACTTTTATTGCATTTTTACCGTCAAAAACGGTCTCAAATTTCTTAAACATTTTTAATCTTCCTCTTGAAAAACGTAAAATTATGTAGTATAATGAGATGAGGCGTAATATTTTTTATATATTTTAACATAAATTTTGATTTTTTTCAAGTCGTTACGCCAACTATTTTTTGTTAAAAAACGGCAGAAAAAAAGGCAACAAGGAGGCAACGTGGAACAGATTTATACGATCCCCGTTAACGAGGCGTTTGACGCGGTGATAGAAAAGCCTGAGTGCGGCTGTCCTGTGTGTATGCTGTACAAGCGACTGCAGGAGGACGAGCTCGACATAATTCTCGGCGCTTCCATGATGGAGCCGGATATCAGGATAAAGACCAACGAGCTTGGCTTTTGTCTGACGCATTACAATATGATGCTCTCTAGGCGCAGGATGCTCGGTATGGGACTTATCCTCGAGAGCCATCTTGACGAGGTTGAGAAAAAGCTCGACGGACCGACGGTCCTCGGCAATAAACGCGCCACCGCAAAGGAGGCACTCGGCAAGCTTGAAGAAAGCTGCTATGTATGCTCGAGGATAGAAAAGAATCTATCCGCGATGGTTGCCACGGTGTGTTACCTCTGGGAGTCAGATCCAGACTTCAGGCGCAAGTTTAATAAGCAACCGTGGTTCTGCTTACCGCACTATCGCGCGATGCTTGAGTACGCGTCAAAGAAGATGCCGAAAAAGCTTTACAACGATTTCTACGACGAGGCGCACGCCATCGAGAAGAAATATATAACAGAGCTGAAGGGTGACGTCAGCTGGTTCTGCAAAAAGTTCGATTACCGCTATGATGAGGAGCCGTGGTACAATTCCAAGGACTCGGTCAAGCGAGCGGTTAAATTCCTCGGCGGATGCTTCGGCGAGGAGATAGACGCAAAACAAAAAAGAGAGTAAAGGATGAGGACAGAAAATGATTATTGAGAAGATTGAGATAAGGAGCTTTGGACTTATCAAGGATATGACGCTCGAGTTCTCCCCCACGGTCAACGTTATCGAGGGACAGAACGAGGCGGGTAAGACCACCATTGCCGCATTCATCAAATATATGCTCTTCGGCTTTGACGGTGTTGAGACCGACGAGGTGCTCAGCGAGAGAAGAAAGAGAATCAACTGGGATACGGGTATCGCAGAGGGCTCTATGGTAGTCCGCGTTAAGGATAAGAGATACCTTATCACCCGCTCCACCACCCCTACCGTCAGACAGGACGGCAGACAGGCATTCAAGGAGGAGTCCTCCATTATCGATATGGAGAGCGGCGCTACCGCATTCGGTAAGATGCCCGCAGGCGAGGTGTTCTTCGGCGTGAGCCGCGAGCTCTTTGAGAACACAGCCTTCATCGGTCAAATCGGCGACTCCGCCATCAACGAGGGCTCTGTCAAGGAGTCTATCGAGAACATTCTCTTCTCAGGCAGTGAGAAGATCAACAACCAGAGAGCTATGACCAAGATCTCCGAGAAGATGGAGGGACTCGTTCACCGCGGTGGCGGCGGCGGAGTTATCCACGACCTTATGCACAAGCAGGAGGCACTCGAGGAGGCTATGGCGCGCTCCAACGAGGACAACAAGCAGATTCTCGCCAAGGAGACCGAGCTCTTCAAGATCCGTCAGGAGAGAGCGGAGGCAGAGGACAAGCTTGAGAGACTCTACGACCTCGACTCCTGCTACAAGAGCGTTATGCTCATCGACACCTTCGACAAGCTCCACGAGCTCGAGGAGGAATGCGTACGCAAGAACGAGGCGTACAACAACTTTATCGACGAGAATACCAGAGCGGGATACGTCCCCTCCGATTCCTATATCACCGAGATCAGCATGGCGCGCCGCGGAGTTAACGAGGCTTACCACGCGCTCGCGGACGCGGATGACGCGTACACCAAAGAGAAGAACGCTATCGGTATCACCCGCGAGATCGAGGGTGCGATCGAGCACGCTGACGAGGAGGGCGGCGAGGAGAATATCCTTAAGAGAGCTCTCTCCTACGTTAAGGGGCTTGCTAAGAATATCGCTCTTACCACCGTCGGCGCACTTGGTATCATCGCAGTCATCGTCTATGAAATCATAGCTAAGGGCACTCTTGCTGGCACAGCCTTCAGAATTATCGGCGGCGTGCTCGGCGCAGGCGCTCTTGCGCTCTCTATCGTCGCGCTTGTCGGCATCATCAAGAACAAGAAGAGCCTCTCCACCCTCGCAGGTAAGTTTGGTGTATCCGGCTACGGCGACCTCAAGGGCAAGATCGCGGTCATCTCCGACGCCCGCGCTAAGAGAGACGGTATGATCAAGTCCACCGAGGATGCGAGAATCGCTCTCGAGGCGGCAAGACTCAACTACGAGAACGCAAAGCAGGAGCTCACCCGCGTTATTATCCGCTGGGGCGAGGAGCCTCCGACTTCCTCTCTCAACGAGTTCCTTGACAGACTTGAGTCTAAGGTTGCTACCTTCCTTGAGAGAAAGAGAATTCTCCTCGAGGAGAAGAACACTATCGAGCTCACCGTTAAGGAGCTCCGTCAGTCTCTCGCTGATAAGAACGAGATCGACATTCGCGGTCAGGTGCCTCCGCTTAAGAGAAAGGCGCTCACACACATCAATCACGATGAGATAATTACCTCCATCGCGGCTTACAAGAATAAGATAGTTGAGCTCGACAGAATGATCTACACCGTCGAGAACGAGATAATGGCTCTTAAGACCAACTCGGGCGACCCCGCTGAGTATTATGCAAAGGTTAAGTCGCTTGAGTCTAGCATCGACGAGCTCCGCCAGAGACATAAGGCGTACTTCATAGCTTACAAGGCCATCGAGAGTGCGTCCGACAACCTCCGCGCAGGCATTTCTCCTCGCCTTGGCGAGTATTCCACCGAGCTTATGGGCATTATGACCGACAAGAAGTACGGCGACTTCGACGTTACCTCCGGCCTTAAGGTAAGCTACCTCTCCGAGACAGGAGAGCAGAGAACAGTAGACTTCCTCTCCGGCGGTACAAGAGACCTTGCTTACATAGCGGTCAGAATGGCTCTTATCGATATGCTCTATACAGAGAAGCCTCCCGTATGCCTTGACGAGAGCTTCGCTCATCAGGACAACGTACGCGCGAAGTCTATGATGAAGTCGCTTGCTCACCTTGGCAAGGAGGGCTACCAGAGCTTCATCTTTACCTGCCGTGCAAGAGAGGCGACTCTCGCGTCGGAGATGGTGAAGAAGGCAGGAATCTTCAAGCTCTCAGTCGTAGAAGACTGATTTGATTTTTGGCGGTAAGTGCCGTTTTTTGGAAAGGCTCGCTGTATGTGTATACGACTTACTCCTATGCGGCCCCGAGCGTTACCGCTCTTGTACTTCGTACTTGCTCACACCATCGTGTGAGCGGCCGCGGAGCAATCTGCGCGAGCGTACTGGTGAGCAAGCTCCCCGACACGCTTTCGCTTGATTATCTGTCCAAAAGAACGGCACTTCTCACTCAAAAATCGAAAGAATTAGGTGTATTTACGTTTTTAACCTGAAAAATCTTCTCAGAAATCAAAAAGGAAGACAGAAAAAATGGCAAACAAGAAAATTCTCGTCGTCGGCAGCGCAAATATGGATCTGTCGATGAATATGTATAAGGTACCCGAGGTTGGCGAGACTCTTATCGACGACGGCGGTGTTGCCTATATTCCCGGAGGCAAGGGCGCGAATGCGGCAATTGCCCTCAACAAGCTCGGCGCGGACTGCTACT
>CAZUQN010000083.1:0-6579 GCA_964622425.1 uncultured Ruminococcus sp. | reverse complement strand
ATGTTGCTCGCGAATTGCTGTGCAATTCTTTGCTCGCAGTGATGTGATGTTTGCCACTACGCCGTCAGGCGTAACATCATTCACGCAGTGAACATCACTGCCGCAGGCAACATCATTTGCCCGCAAGGGCAATCATAGTTTAGCGTGATACTCCGTTAAGAGTATCACGCTATTGCCGCGCACCTTGTTTTTTATTTTACCTTTACTTCGATATCACCCGTGGACGTGCGGATCTTGCATACACCGCCCTCGCCCGAAGGAGGAACGCGAACGCGACCTGTCACGGAATCGACGTCGAATATCTTTGCGCTGAGGAGATAAAGATCTACATCTCCGGTATCGCTTCTTATATCGATTTCTGCGGCATCGGAGCTCTCAAAATCTATATCGCCCGTATCGGTCGAAACGGTGAGCTTGCCCGTAAGGATCGTTTCTTCTATGCTAACGTCTCCGGTATCCGTCTCTACGCTAAGTGTATTCGCGTTGAGTCTGCCTATCTCGACGTCTCCGGTCTCGGTTGAAGCATTTACTTTATCGGTCACCGCAGAGTCGGTAATATCAAGCTCACCGGTATCGTTATCTATTTTCAGAATGCTTGCATTAAGCTTCTTTATCTCAACGTCGCCCGTATCAAGCTCGATGGAAACGTTGGTTATATCCGATGAAGCAATCCTTACGTCTCCAGTATCTCCCTCCAGCTTAAGAGAGCGAGCCTCAACCGACTCGATGACTGTATCACCCGTGTCTATATCGATCATGATCGACTCGGCGCTGAAGTTTTTCGGGAGTATTATCTCAACAGTTTGCTTAGATGAGAAGATGTGTATTTTATGATACCACTTTATCTCTCTTTCAATAACCGACAAGCTTCCGTCGATTACTTCTACGGTGCTGTTTACATTTGCGTTTTCCTCAAATCGTGTATTAACGGTGACTGTATTTCCTTCGGTATCCGAGCGTACGATTCTGAGATCCTGTACCGAGATATCTACCGATATGCTATCAAAATCATTAATATCAAAGGAATAGCTGTTTGACACGAGCTTCGCATTAACAAATCCCGTGGGATCAAATCCGGTTGCGGCAAAGCCGGCAAACACAAGGCAAAGTCCTCCGATTATACAAATCAATGCGACTGTGAGAAATATCTTAATACCTTTTTTCATATTCTGTCTCCTTTCATTACAAGACTGTTATCAAGCTCCTCGCGGAATCTCTTACCAAGAGGCTTTGAAACACGTATAAGCGCAGTCATGGCCACTGTGAGTATGGAGCCTGCGCCGGCAAGGCACAGCGATGCTCCGAGAAGAACGAGAAATTCAACGAACTTTCCTGACAAGAGCACGGCAAACGAAGAAAACAACGTGCCGAAGAAGGCTACGCAAAGCGATATTCCGACTATCAAGCTAGGCACTGCGAAGCACCAGAAGCATATAGCGACGATCGCGTATAATACGTCGGCAAGGACCTTTAAGCCTTTATTGATCTTATCCTTTGCTTCAGGACTGATTTTTTTGCCATAGAGGTGGTCGCTCTCCTCTTCGCTCTCCTCTTCCCTCTCCTCTTTTTCAGGCGGAGGTGTCTTATCAGAGTCGGTGCTGCCGTCTGTTGTTGCGCGTATCTCGGCTACAATGTCATCGACTGAGCCGAGCGCAGCCACAGCCTCCTCCTCTGAGAGTCCTTCGTCAATTCTGTCGTCAATCATCTCTCTATAATAATCGAGAGATCTGTCTATATTGTTTTTATCCATTCCGTCAAGCCCCTGACGGATGGCGGCTAAAAATTCGTATTTATTCATCAAAGACGTCCTCCTTAACAACAAATTTGTATATCGAAACAATTTCTTTCCATTCTTCCCTGAAGGCTTCGAGCCTCTCAAGTCCGGATGCGGTTATGCGATAATATTTTCTGAGTCTGCCGTTATACTCCTTGGAATAAACGGTCAGCATATCCGCTGACTCGAGGCGGCGAAGTATCGGGTAAAGCGTTGACTCGGAGATCTCCACGTATTCGCTCATATCTTTAATTATCTTATAGCCGTATGAGTCCTCGCTCTTTATTGCGGCGAGAACACAAACGTCAAGCAGACCGCGTTTAAGCTGTATATCCATTATGCTCCTTTCCGTGCGGATGCTCCGCACCATCGATAGATTCAATACCATCTTACGTATAATACTATACCATACATAGTATTGTTTGTCAATAGTTTATGGTAATTTTTTAGAATATTTCTAAATTTATGAAAAAAAGGAAGCAATTCCCCGTGATTTTGAGGTTTGCTTCCTATTATTATATTCGTATTATATACCGAGATAGCCTTTTAGGACGAGAAGCGTATTTTTTACGCCGTCCTTGTGGCTTCTTTCATATCCGTGACTTGCGTAGACGCCTGCGCCGATAAGACCGTGCTTGATGTCGTAGCCCGCGGAAAGAGTGGCCTCAACGTCCGAGCCGTAGTAGGGATAGATGTCTACTGCATAGTCTGCGCTCTCTGCCTTTGCGGCCTCGATAAGCTTACCTACAACGTCGTAGTTATATGGGCCGTGAGAGTCCTTGGCGCAGATGGAAACCTGTCTTTCGGTACACTCAAGACCTGCTCCTACGCAGCCCATATCAACACTTATAGCCTCGGTAACTCCTTCGGGTACAGATGCCGAGCCGCCGTGGCCGACCTCCTCATAAACCGTTACGTGAACGTAGGTTCTTCGAGGGAGCTTTATGCCGTTATCCTTAACGTACTTGGCAAAGCCGAGAAGGATACCGACCGAGAGCTTGTCGTCGAGGAATCTGCTCTTGATATATCCGGAATCGGTAACTCTGGTGCGAGGGTCGAAGGCAACTATATCACCTACCTCGATGCCGAGGTTTTTGAGATCGTCGCGGCTTGAGGAGTCCTCGTCGAGCACGATTTCGGTGGTGTCAAAGGTGCGCTTTGTATCAGCGTACTGACCGTTAACGTGAATGGAGGGATTTATGAGCTGGAGTGTGCCCTCGTAAACGTTTCCGTCGCGGGTGTAAACTCTGACATTCTCACACTCTGCGTTCTCTGCCCTCATACCGCCAAGGTTGGTGATACGGAGTCTGCCGTTGCCCTTAAGCTCTGCGACCATACCGCCGAGGGTATCGGTGTGAGCCTCAAGAAGAAGTCCTCCGAGCTCGAAGTCCTCACCGCCAAGGTCAACGAGTACACCGCCCTTTACGGTTACGCTAGCCTCAAAGCCAAGCGCCTCAAACTCCTCTTTTACGTATCTTACCGCACCTGCGGTAAAGCCCGAGGGACTGTCAATTGCAAGCAACTCACAGGTTTTTTCTACTGCAAATTCTGTATATTTATTCAATTTACGCCTCTCATTTCAACCACGTCGCGAGGCTTTCTGTTGATCCATTTTCCGTCGGTGAAATCGGGGATAAGCTGAGGTGCGCCGCCGGTAGCGATAGACTGCTCGGAAAGAGCGGTTACAGCCATCCAGGATGCTGCGTCGTAAACGTCGATAGGCATCTCCTTGTTATTGAGAAGGCAATCAACGAATACTCTGAACTCAAGAGTATCTATACCGCCGTGACCGCTTTCAAGATCTGCGGGATCCATATCTCTCCAAAGAGAAGGAAGGAGATCCTCCTCATACTTGTCCGCGGAGTTGAGAGACTCTCTGACGCCCTCGGTGGTGTTCCAATACTCCTTCTCACCGTCGAGGTAAATGGTATTGGTATCCTTAAGAGCAAAGCCCTTGGTGCCTCTGATACCGAACTCGCGGCTGTAATAAGGACGAGGTAGGGTTGTATCGAGTCTGAGAAGAATGGTCTCACCGCCAACGCAGGTGATGATGGTGTTTACGATATCGCCCTGCTTGAATCTTCTGCCCTCAAGGGTAGGATCCTTCTCTACAAGCTCGGGATGATCCTTAACGTACTGCTCAAGACCTGCGGATGTGGATGCTACGGATACCAGGGAAAGCATTCTGTTACCGCGGTTGATGTTAAGGAGCTTTGCGATAGGACCAAGCTCGTGGGTGGGATAGTTCTCGCTGTTTCTGTTTGTATAGTTACGGAGTCTGTAATGACGGATAATGTTACCGGAGGAGATCTCGTTTCTGAGGTCGTGAGCATAGGTGCCGTGGCAATGAACGATCTTACCGAGCTTACCTGCTCTTACCGCCGCGGTTGCGAGAAGCTCGAACTTATCGAAGCAGCAGTTCTCCATAAACATAATGGGAGTCTTGGTTTCCTCGTATGTACGAACGAGTCTGTGAAGCTCGTCAATGCTGTATGCGCCGCCAACCTCAAGGGCAACGACCTTGCCGCGCTTCATAGCCTCGATAGCAACCTCGATATGGTACTCCCAGGAGCAAGCAACGTAAACCGCGTCAACGTTGTCCGACTCAAGCACGTCGAGATAGTTAAGAGTGCCGAGCACCTTGTTGCCGTACTTTTCCTCGCTTTCCTTAACGCCCTGGTCTACTCTGTCCTGATAAAGGTCGCAAACTGCGGTGACCTCGATCTCATTTATATGATGAAGCGAATGTACGGTAACGTAAGAGCCTCTCTGTCCGTAGCCGACAACTGCCATTCTGATCTTTTCCATAACGGTATCCTCCTATAATTAGGTAAAATTAATACAGATTCAGTATATCATAGGTGCATTTTTTAGTCAATTACAAAGGAGTAAATTACACTATTTTACAAACAAAATGTTCTTTTTTACAAATGCAATTATTTCTTGTTTTTCCCTTGCCAAAAGACCGGTTTTGTTGTATAATTGTAGTAGGATTTTTACTATCCCAAATACCTTTATGAAAGGGACAAAGATGAAACGAAATTCAAAGCTTTTACTTGGCCTGATAGCACTGCTGCTCGCCTTTTCACTTTCGCTCTGCTCATGTGATATTCTCTTTGCTGAGCTGCCGGGTGGCAATGAACATATTCCCTCTGCCAGTCTTGACTCGATTCCTGAGTTTGACGGCGAGACAGCCTACGTCACGATCAACGAAAACGTACCGTTCTTTACAGAGGAGGAGATCGTCGACGACTCGTATGAGAAATACGGCGAGCTTGACGGCCTTGGCAGATGCACAGTATGTATCGCGTGCGTTGGAGTTGATATAATGCCCACCGAGGAGCGCGGCTCGATCGGCTCTGTTAAGCCCTCGGGCTGGCAGACTGTAAAGTACGACTTTGTTTCCGGAAAGTATCTGTACAATAGATGTCACCTGATTGGATATCAGCTTACGGGTGAAAACGCAAATAGACAGAATCTCATAACTGGCACAAGATTCCTCAATATTGAGGGAATGCTTCCCTTTGAGAATATGATCGCCGACTACGTCAAGGAGACTGAAAACCACGTTATGCTCCGTGTTACTCCTATCTTTGAGGGGGATAATCTCGTGGCAAGCGGAGTGCTTATGGAAGCTTGGTCGGTTGAGGATAACGGCGAAGGCATCTGCTTCTGTGTATATGCATACAATAATCAGCCAGGCGTAATTATCGATTACGCTACTGGCGACTCGCATCCGGAGGAATAATGAGAAGACTAACCGTTGCTGTAACCGTTGATGATAAAATGGGCGTAGCATTTAACAAGAGAAGACAGAGTCGTGATAAACTCCTTATTGAAGATCTGTGTAAAAGTACAGACGGTGATATCTACGTCACAAGCTACTCTGCTCCGCTCTTTGAGGACTTCACAAACAGAGTAAAGATTGTTGATGATCCCATCTCCGAGTGTCCCGACGGCGGCTTGTGCTTCCTTGAGCTAACCGCTATCTCCGAGCATATCGACAGCATATCCGAGCTGATAATATATCGTTGGAACAGACTTTATCCGTCAGATAAAAAGCTCGGAATTGACATAGGCGAAAGTAAACTTAACTTGATATCCAGCTATGATTTCGTCGGCAAGTCTCACGACAAAATCACTAAGGAAATATACCAATAACAGTTTAAATGTCAACTTTTATTATCATATTTCGGCATTAAACGATAAAACCGCTGTAGCCATAACTGCAGCGGTTTTTCTATATTCATTTGTATTTCTATAAACAACCGTTCGAACTCAACATTAATCTGAGAAACCTTAACTTTACGCCCACTGCATACCGCGTAGCGGTATCTTGCGTTATTCGTCGTGTCGTCCGACGAATAGCAAATTCAGAGTCAGTTGCTGGTAATTATTGATGTCAGCTGCTTCGAAGCGTAAACGCTATGTTCGAACAAAGCAAAAACCGTACAGTCCTTGGTGCACCTGAACCGGTTAGCGAACAAAAAATAATTGATAATTGTTTTTTGGAGCGGTGTCCGACAAAGCAAGGAGTCACGCGAGCCGCAGACTTGCGGAGGCGAAGTGCGACGCATACCGCTTGCGGCATATTGCGTCATTCGGCATATGCGCACTGCCGAATAGCAAACTATGCGACTCGGACGTTCGAGTCTCGCGCGAACTGCGCGCTCGGTCTTCCGCGGCTCTGACAGTCCACCGGACTGTCATTCAGTACCGCTTCCCCTCAAAAATATTTTTTGACCCGGGACCCACTGCATACCGCGTAGCGGTATCTTGCGTTATTCGTCGTGTCGTCCGACGAA
>CAZUQN010000082.1:0-6621 GCA_964622425.1 uncultured Ruminococcus sp. | reverse complement strand
CGTCCTTAAACTGATCGACGAATTTCATAAAGGTGCTTTTCTTTTTCTTTTCCTTGAGCGCGTTCTTGCCGTATTTTTCGGCAAGCTCTGCCGCCTTAGCTTCGCTAAGACCTAGCGCGCTGTCGGTAGCAAGGTCACTTAATACCTCGCCCGTTTGTTTAGCGTGAAAATCCATTTCACTTATATCTCCTTTTTATTATTATCATTTTGGAAAATGCTAACCTAGTATATTTTATCATTGACTTTACTTCTCGACAATAGACATTTTTTATATTTTGTTACAATTTTTCCCGAAAGCTTTAATGTGATTATTTTAATTATTTTAATTAAAACTTAAAAAAGCTTGATTTATTCATAATTATGTGTTATAATTACCGAATGTAAGGGAGTAGTCGGCACACCTGTGTGATGATTGTTCAACATCGTGATTCGCTCGGCAAATTCAAAAAGCGTCTTAAGACGTGGGATTATAGGGCGGTCTGGCATCATCTTATGCGACGAGACTTATCTGTATGGCAGATAGGACTCGTTTTTTTGTACCCTATCAGCAAAAACAAATTAAGTTTTTTCACGGAGGCGCAAATGGCAGACTCGAGCATAACCAAGGCAGCTCTCGGAGGAGCTCTAAAAAAATTAGTAACCGAAAAGCCCTTTGAAAAGATCGGCATAGGCGAGATATGCGACCTGTGCAACATGAACAGAAAGAGCTTTTATTATCACTTCCACGACAAATATGAGCTTGTAATCTGGATATTTGAGAATGAATTTATAGAGAATGTAAAGGGGCAAAAGTACGGCAACGTCTGGGAGATGATGTCAATCCTGTGCTCATACTTCTATAAGAACAAATCCTTTTACAAAAAAATACTTCAGATAGACGGTCAGAATTGCTTTACCGACTATTTCGCGTCAATGTGCAAAAAGAACTTCGTCGCGAAAATGAGCGAGAGGCTCGAGGGCATCACCATAACCGACAAGAACGTCGTCCTCTATGCTAACTTCTTCGTCTTTGCTGTTTACACGTGGCTCACAGGCAATGACCAGAGAAATGACGTCGAGTTTGTCAGCGATCTCAAGAACAGCGTAGTATTCGGCGCAGAGCTCGCTCATTTCTTCACTCGTGATGAAAGAAAGCAGATTAATGACTCCGATATTACTATGAAATATCGCATAATAGGTAAATAACCGTTGTCAAAAACATATAAAAAGAGCACCCGATGGACTCAGTAATCCGGAGTGCTCTTTTTTATTTATTTGGTTATATTACGACTTTCTGATCTCTGCGAGAATGTCCTTGAGCAGATCCTCGGTGGTGGGGTTAGCAAGTCTTTCGAGTCTTGCCTTCTCCTCTGCCTCAGCCTTTTCCTTAGCGGCAGCCTCCTCAAGAGCAGCCTTCTTATCAGCAAGGAACTTCTCAATGTTTTCGTCGGTGATCTTGATGCCCTGCTTCTTCATTTCCTTAAGATCAGCCTTGGTGGGAACGTCCTGCATAATGTCCGAAACAAGCTTCTTGTGTCCGTCGCGGAGCGTGTTAACGATCTTAACGATGGTGAACAGCACGATAGCTACGAGAAGGAAGTTGATAATAGCGTTGATGAATGTTCCCCAGTCGATGTATATGGACTGAGTAAGGTCAACCTCACCTGTCTCCGGGTTGGTAACAAGGGTAAGGAAGGTGTAAACCTCGCTAAGAGAGTTTGCGCCAAAGATAAGAGCGAGAAGATAGTTGATGATAGGCTTGAGTATGTTATTACTCAACGCGTTTACGATCGCTGTAAACGAGCTACCTACGATAACACCGACAGCCATGTCTACGATATTGCCGCGGGTTATGAATTTTTTGAATTCGCCGATGATTTTTTTCATAATGTTCTCCTTTTAGTGATTTATTAGCACCCTCGCAGAATACTCGTCCGCGAGGCGTATTAACCAATTCTTAAACAAGATAGATAAGTGCTGAAAGCGCTGAATATTCACGCCCCGGAGCTTGTCCGTATTTTTCTTGCCTTGCCTTACTCCTCCACGCCGAGATCATACAGAGACCGTACCCGAATCACTCTTTTCAGCTTTTCTATGGTCGTGATTCTCGGTGTAGTAAGCCTGATACGTATCGGCGCCTTGCCGGTGATGTCAAAGTAGTTTTTGTCAAGCGAGACGTCCTCGCCCTCAAAGCTGACCTCAGCCCCCTTGACGAAGCAATCCGCCGAGACGGTCGCAACATATTCCGTTCCGTTACCCATTACCTCGATCGAGTAATTTGGCTTAGGAAAGGCGAAACGCTTGTTTTTTGTAAACAAATATACACCTTTTGAGGACTCATTGCTCTTATCCGACACAGAGTACAATAAATAGTATTCATTCTCATGTCCGGATATAGCGCTGCCGAGATCCACGTCGTGCACCCTGAGATTCGACGACGCCTTCACTCTTATCGGGAAGGAATCGCGGAAGACGGGCTGATTCTTCGAATTCATTACCGCGTAGGTAAATACTCCTACGTAATCCTGACGCATATCGTTGGATACGATAAACTTGACTCTCGTGCCGCCTCTGACGACCGAAATTCTCACAGGAGCGAAGAATGCCTTTTCATAGTAGTGGAGCGGCTTCCGTCCGCCGTAATAGTCCACAGCGGAGGGAGAGAGCGAGGGCCACGGCTCATTCATACGGCGCATAAAAATGCCGAGCGGCTTTCTTTCCTTGCGTCTTGCCTCCTCCACGTCAAGCATAGAGAGCTCTGCGGAGCACATTCCCGTAACGTAGGAGAGCTCCTTCATTCCATTGGCGTAAGGATAGGTATCGTAAGCACCCGAAATCATATCAATGACTACGTCTCGGCTTGCGCCGTGGAGCTCGAATACCTCGGAGCCGAGATTTCTCTTCTCAGGCTCGGCGAGTTTTGTCGCCGTGTCATAGGTCGGGAGCGAGGAATGTCCAACGCGGACAAGATGCTTCCTCACCTCACCCGTTATATCAAAGACGTTCATACCGTCAAATGCGGAAAAGCTTCCTGCAAATTCTGCCGCCTCGTTATCCGAGCCTAAAAGGCGCTGTATCCTGCCGTTACCGACAATGACACCCAAGGACGGGTGGTGCACCATTCTGGTGAGATTGTCACTAAGCTCTGCGCCGACACTCTCGCGAAATGCCTGAGTGTCCTCGGTCTCGGAGTCCTCTATCGGCAGCTCTGCCCATACCAGAAGTCCGAGCTCATCACAGGCATCAAAGAAGTAATTTTCGGGGTAATACCCGCTACCGTGTATAAATATCGAGTTAAAATTAGCCTTTTTAGCATCTTCAAGCAGGGCTCTTGTCCTTTTCTCGGAGAGCCTTGACGGAAGGATATCCTCACACATATATTCGCCGCCCATGGCAAGGACTCTTGAGCCGTTTACCTTAAGCGTCATTCCCTCATCGTCCTTCTCAAGAGCGACCGTGCGCAGGCCTATCCTCATCTCGTAGGTATCCTCTATCTCGCTCTCCGAATAGAGATTGACGTTGAGCTTGTAGAGATTCTGCATACCGAGGCCGTTAGGCCACCAGAGATTCGGGTCGGAAACCGTAATATTTCCCTCTCCTCCGACGAATCCGCAGAAGTAGACGTTACCCGCGGGTGAGGTGAGCGTTGCAACCGCGCGCGAGAGCTCGTCATATCCGAGGGTGCTGACGGAAAGATCGAGTCTTACCGCCCCTTCAGTATGCGTCTGCTTGACCTTGATGTCCGAGATTATCTTATGATTGAAGGCAACGACCTCTACCTTACGGAAGATTCCCATATCGCAAAGACGCGGCGAGCCCTCAGAGCCGAGGGTGGAGCCAATCTTCCTCGATGAGCCGTTTTTCTCTGCTGAAAAGCTGAGTTTAAGCACATTTTTGCCAAGACTGAGCTTAGTCTTTACGTCAAAAACGTATGTACGATGGACGTTGTCCGTCTCTCCGATAACGTGACCGTTTATCTCGACTGTGCAAAATCCGTCAAGACCGTGGAAGCGCAGGAGCACGTTTTTCATCGATATTATAAGAGGCGTTATCTCAAATTCGGCAGTAAACACGCAGTCCTTGTCGGAATATGGCAAAAGCCTTGCCGCGTTATCCGAGACCGACGGGTCGCCCGTCACACCGTTTTCAAATAAAACGGAATACAAAGAGCACGGAGCCGTGCATGCAAGACCCGAGTATTTCCCCGAGTCCATAACAAAGCTCTTTATCTCCTGCTTTACCATAAATCCCCCCTTCGGAAAGCTGCCTGCCGCCTCAACCTCGGGCGTACAGCTTATCCATACAAATCCGTTATGTCTTATTTTAACATAAATAACTTCCTTTTTCAACCGTTTGTTCAATGTAAAAATGTACAAACCGAATTAATCTTTTTTGTTCAACCAACCGAAAATATCAAAAATAACCAAATCTCTCCTCTTTTCTATTGAAATATTTTTAAGTTTATGTTAAAATGAATTGCATAAATAAAAAAAGGAGCTCAATTATGAAACTCAACAAGGCTTTATATTTGGTTTTGATTCTCTCTGTTGTGTTCGCTTTCACATCGTGTGACGTTATCATGGACTCGCCTGTTGGCGACCTCATTAACAAGTTACCCTTTGTTAACAGCGAGCTTACCGTAGAGTTCGACAGCAACGGCGGTTCCAAGCTTGATTCCGTATCCGTTGCAGAGGGCGAGCCCGTAGAGGCACCCGCTGATCCTACCCGTGAGGGCTACACCTTCGCAGGCTGGTTCTACAATGACACCGAATGGAATTTCGAAAATCCTGTAACCGAGGATATGGTCCTCGTTGCAAAATGGGATAAGCTCCCTGAGCCCTGCACACACCTTGACAGAAATGACGACGGTAAGTGTGACAAGTGTGAAGAAAGCTTCGATGACGGCAGCGATCTTCCCCCTGTTGCTAACTACAAGATCATCTACATGGATGGCGCAACAAGACTTGATCTTACTCCCAACACCTATAACTCCCAGAGCACCGGTCTTGTACTTCCTACTCCCGATGCTAAGGCTAACTATGAGTTCGCCGGCTGGTACTCCGACGCAGCTCTTACCAACAAGGTTGAGTCCATCGACGTTAATGCTAATAAGAACATAGTTCTCTATGCAGGCTACGCTCCCGTAAGCTTCAAGATCAATTACGAGCTTAACGGCGGTGTTAACTCCGACAAGAACGTTACCGAGTATACCGTAAATACCATCCCCTCATCTCTCGCAGCAGCTACCAGAGGCGGCTATGAGTTCACCGGTTGGTACACCGACGCTGAGCTTACCACTCGCTTCGTACGTATCGATCCCAACGCTCTTGGCGACGTAACCGTATACGCAGGCTGGAGCGCAATCACCTACTCCATTAAGTTCTACGACGGTGAGACCAAGCTCGACTTCGATCTTACCTCTTATCAGATCAGTGATACCGACATCGCTCTTCCCGCAGTTGCTGAGAAGGAAGGCGTTACCGTTGTTGGTTGGCGCGATGCTGACGGCAAGGATTACCCCGTTATCGCTGCAGGTACATACGGCGACCTCGTTCTTTACGCTACCTATGAGTATAAGGTATATTACATTACCTACGAGCTTAACGGCGGCGAGCTCAGCGAGGACAACGTTACCTCTTACATCCACGGCAAGCTTCCCGAGCTCGCTGATCCCGCATCCAGAGACGGCTATCTCTTCCAGGGCTGGTATCTTGATGCTGAGTACACCGAGGCTATCGAGGATCTCTCCGCTCACGTAAACCAGGATATCACTATCTACGCTAAGTGGGCTCCCTACACCGAGGGTGACAACGAGAACCTCACTCCCGAGGCTCCCTTCTGATTTAGAAATTAGTAAATTATTTTAGCCCGTGTGCGTTTGGCGTGATACTCTTAGCGGAGTATCACGCCAATTTTATTCGCCTATGGCGAGTGGTATTGCTTCGCAGTGATATTTGGACTTCGTCCAAGTGATATTCGCTGCGCGAGTTTAGATGCTAAAGATTATATATCAAAACTTGAAATAGCGCAAAAGGAGGCTTTATTATGTCACAGATAATAGATAAATACATCGAACAAAACAAAGTTTGTTCCGATTTGATATTCAGAGATTGGGATGAATTTTTAGACCTTCTTTTTTCTTGCGGTGGATTTGTCAATGAAATTATTTGGTTTGAATACGTATTGCAAGAAAAGGTGAAAGATTCATTAGGAGGCGGAGGCTGGGGCGACAAAACAAATCCTGCGTATATGTGGGCAGAAACTATGATCTATGATAAAGATTTAGGTGGTAAATCTTTATTGGAAATCAAAGAACATATTAACTCCACCATCGAAACTTACTTGCCACGTATTCTTGTTCCATGTTTCTTTGATATCAAAAAATGAAAATCCCCCCGATGGACTTTTTGAAATCTGTCGGGGGGCTTACTATTTATTTTCTGCATATTATCGGGCTTTTTAGTATTTGTTTTGTCGGGGTAAAGTCACGGACCGTCGTTGACGCCGATCCCTATGGGGCCTTTCTCGTCCCTCAATTCCGCATTCCGCGCTTTGCATTCCGCATTTACGGACCGTCGAGGACGCCGGTCCCTACGGGCCTTCCTCGTCCTTCACTTCGCACTTCGCGCTTCGCATTCCGCA
>CAZUQN010000081.1:0-6656 GCA_964622425.1 uncultured Ruminococcus sp. | reverse complement strand
CCGAGAATTCCCCGATACCGAGACCGGGAAAAGAAAGCTTAGTAATTTGTAACATATAGATTCACCTATTAAACCAAAGAATAATTTTTGTTTATAACATCTTGAATTGTTATACCGTCAAGCTTTTTAGCAACGTCAAGGCTGATAGTGTTAAATATATGATGATATGAGCAGGACGTTTTGTCCTTATTAAGCGAGCACGCCTCACTCGTCTCAAGACAACGCGCAATAACTATCGGGCCATCAATGAGCTCGATAACGCTCTTAAGCGTAATTTGATCTGTGGGGCGCTTGAGCTTATATCCTCCCTTTGCTCCCTTGTATGAGCTGACAAAGCCGTGTTTAACCAGCTTATTCAGTATTTTCAGTGTAAATCTGATCGTAACGGAAGTAGCGTTTGACAGCGTATTTGCATCAACCACGTCATCATGATCTGCAAGCTCAGTGAGTATGCGCAGCGCATAATCGGATTCAAGCGTTATTCTCATATTTTTCTCCTTCCGTTATTGGTATCAAAGGGGGATTGACCAATACGGACAATCCCCACTATATAATTATTTTTTCTTCGACTTATTATGCTTGTCAAGTACAGCGTGAATCTTCTTGGACTGATCAAGAAGATGGCTGATGGTCTGATCGTGGTTAAGTGTATCGATTATATATGCAACGTACTTGCACATATTAACCTCGGAGTACCATTCTCTCTCGAGAAGCTCGGGAGTTCTGTAAACAAGGTTGGTCGTGAAGATTCTGGTAAACACACCCTCCTCATACGCCTTGTCTATTGTCTCATAGCCGTTGCAGAAAAGACCAAAGGTCGAGAATACGAATATTCTCTTAGCGCCCTTATCCTTGAGCTGTTTTGCAACGTCAAGAATAGACTCGCCAGAGGAAATCATATCGTCAACTATGATAACGTCCTTTCCTTCAACGTCTCTGCCGAGATACTCATGCGCAACTATGGGGTTTTTGCCATTAACGATTATAGAATAATCGCGGCGCTTGTAGAACATACCAAGATCAATTCCGAGCACGGAGGAATAGTACATACACTTGCCCATACCGCCCTCGTCGGGAGAGATGATCATTGTGGATTCTGGATCTATATCGAGATCGGGGTATTCGCGAAGTAGAGCCTTGATCATCTGATATGCAGATCTTACGTCCTCAAATCCGGAAAGAGGAATAGCGTTCTGCACTCTGGGATCGTGAGCATCGAACGTAATGAAGTTGGTAACGCCCATATTCACAAGCTCCTGAAGCGCGAGAGCGCAGTCAAGAGATTCTCTTCCGGAACGCTTGTGCTGTCTGCCTTCATAAAGCATAGGCATAATAACGCTGATACGTCGAGCCTTGCCGCCAATAGCGCCGATGGTTCTCTTAAGATCCTGGAAATGATCGTCAGGACTCATCGGAACGGTCTTGCCGTACATATTGTAGGTAACACCGTGATTGAAAACGTCTACAATAATGTAAACGTCATTACCTCTCAATGACTGATGAATAGTTCCCTTTGCTTCACCACTGCCGAATCTGGGGCAGCTGGCATCAACAAGGAAGGTGCCTTCAGTGTGATGGCGTCTCCATTCCTTAAGATAAAAGTCTACCTGATTTGCGAATTCCTCGCATCCTCTCATGCCAATTACGTTAAGTTCACCGTATAAGCTATCCTTCATTTTGCACCCCGCTGTATAAAATTTTATAAAGATTTATGCGCTAAATATATTATATAATTTTATCGGCGTAAAGTCAAGTACTCGAAAATTAAAAAAATATGTCGTAAAATAGTTCGTACTTATCAAAAATACACAACAGGAATACAATAAAATAGAAATACGAAAAGGAGAATGCGATGAAATACGATAGCTCAGGAAGCATGAAGATACGCACGTACGCCGCATCGGGCGCAATACCGGTTGAAGGAGTATTGGTAAAAATATACGGCGCAGATGAATATAACAAGGACGTTATGTACTCGGTTATTACTGACGTGGACGGAGTAACAAAGGAAATACCCCTCCCTGCTCCGGCGGAATCGCTTTCAACATCCCCAGGCGCGGTTGAAGCTCCGTATTCCGTCTACAACGTCGAGCTTGTGAAAGCCGGCTTTTATCCCAAAAGAATCGATAACGTCCCGATTTTCGCGGATAGAACCGCGATTTTGCCGATAGAAATGATTCCTTTAACATACACCTTCAACGGATACGTTGTTCCGCAAAGCAATCTCAACTCAGTTATATACGAGAATGAAAACTTAGAATAAGGAGAAGTTAATGCCACCTACAATCCCCGAAAACATCGTTATTCATCTCGGAGCACCGAATTCTGATGCTCCGAATGTGACCGAAAGCTTTGCAGACTATATTAAAAACGTAGCCTCAAGCGAAATCTACCCAACCTGGCCTGAGGAAGCACTCAGAGCTAATATACTCGCACAAATTTCCGTAGCATTAAACAGAGTATATACCGGGTTTTACAGAAATCAAGGTAAAAGCTTTGATATAACAAATTCACCTGCATACGATCAGACATACGTATATCAAAGGGATATTTATGAAAACATCTCCGCAATAGTTGACGAGATATTTAACAGCTATATACGAAGGACAGGATACGTAGAGCCCCTTTTTGCCGAATTCTGCGACGGTGTGGAGGTACAATGCAACGGTTTATATCAATGGGGATCGGTTGAGCTTGCAAATCAAGGCGCCGATTATTTTCAGATATTACAAAATTACTACGGTGACAACATAGAGATTGTAAGCGGAGCTCCCGTAGAAAATTCCGACTTTGCTCCACCGCTCCGCCCTTTAAGAATCGGCGATTCTGGAAGTAGCGTCGAGCTGATGCAGGTAAGATTGAACAGAATATCTAAGAACTACCCCGGTATTCCAAAGATATATCCTGTCGACGGCTTTTTCGACGTAAGCACTGAGGACGCGGTTAAAAAGTACCAAGAGGTATTTAACTTGACGCCCGACGGAATAATCGGAACGGCAACGTGGAATTCGATTAATTTTGTATACAACGCCGTCAAAAAGCTTTATACAGTAAACTCGGAGGGGTTATCGATATCCGAGCTCGATACAGATTATGAAACAGAGCTGAAGCTCGGCGATTCTTCAAGAAGTGTTTACGTCTTACAATACTATCTTGCATACATCTCGTTGTTTTATCCGACAGTAAGCGCACCTGTAACCGATGGAGACTTTGGAACAGGAACAGATGCGGCGGTAAGATCATACCAAAGAACATTCGGCTTAGACGAGACCGGCATAGTTGACGAAAGAACCTGGAACAGTATACAGAACACTTATTATGAAATACTTCTCCGCTTCCCTTACGATTTTTCCGACGGACTTATACTCCCTTATCCGGGAAGAGTTTTGCGAATAGGTGTTGACGGAAATGATGTAAGAGCGTTACAGCAATATCTTAATTACATCTCCGATACTTACACCAACATACCTAAAGTAAGCGTTGATGGGGTGTACGGTCCGTCAACAGCTGCAGCTGTAAATATATTTGTTGAAACGTTTGGATTACCCGACAGTAACGGGCGAGTCAACGCTCAGGTATGGAATGCAATAATCAATGTTTATGACGATCTGTATTCAGGAAATACGGTTAACGAAGAACAATTCCCCGGTTATGGGATCTCATAGGAGGACATATGTACCGGATAGAAGATAAAGTCAGCGCAATAAAAGAGCTGCAAAGGCTATTAGATCTCAAACCAACGGGGCTATTTGACAAAAATACTCGGGAGGCTGTGTTACGCACCCAAGCAAAAAACAATCTAGATGAGACAGGAATTGTAGACTATTTGACGTTTACATTAATAGTCGAGGAATACCGAAACGAGAAAAATAAGCAATGGAACAGCGATTATCTCTTTGATCCGCGCTTCCCTTACGTTATGGGGGACATTGGAGATAACGTTCTAAGAATCAACGAGGCTTTGGAAACAGTCCTTAGGGATTATAGCTACGAAGGAAGGATGCCGAGAGGTAAATATCTTGGCGACGATACAATAGGCGGAGTACATTTTTTACAAAAAATATTCAATATGAGCGAATCGGACATAATCGATGAAGAACTGATGTCACGTATTATGAGAGAAAGAGAGTCAATAGAAATAAAAAAGCCACGCGATTAATAAATGCGCATTTTGCCGTCAATAATACGAACAACATACCGAAGGAGGGATAAAATGAGTGACAGATTTACAGAAAAAGCAGAATGCGCACTTAACAAATCTGTAAAAATGGCAGAAAAACTAGGGCATACTTATATAGGATCAGAGCATTTGCTTCTTGCTTTAGCCGAAGATGAGCTTTGCTGCGCATCTCTTATACTAAAGAAAAACGGGCTAAACAAGGAGAGAATTTCAGCGATTATTAAGGAATACTCGGGCACAGGTGTAAGAAGCAAGCTGTCTTCAAAGGACCTGACTCCGAGAGCAAGAAAAATCCTTGAGGGCGCATACGATAATGCAATGCAATACGGAGGTGGAACAATAGGCACCGAGCACATACTGCTTGCCCTGATTGATGAGAGGGATTCCGTAGCCATAAAGCTCTTAAGGAATATGAAGGCTGACCTGAATGCTATACGAGATGATATTTTTACTCTGATAAAAAGCCGTGAGAGGACAATGCAAAAAGTCAGACGTGATAATCTGGCTCCGATTCTAAAGCAATACGGAAAGAATCTTTGTGAGCTCGCAAAAGAGGGGCGATTCGACCCCGTTATCGGTCGTGACGCCGAAACAGACAGAGTTATCAGGATTCTATCGAGAAAAAACAAAAATAACCCCTGCCTTGTTGGTGAAGCAGGAGTCGGAAAAACAGCGATAATCGAAGGATTGGCTCAAAGAATAGTGTGCAATGACGTCCCACCCGCTCTGCTAGGCAAGACGATAATCAGCGTAGACCTTACCTCCATGGTTGCAGGAGCTAAATACAGAGGAGACTTTGAGGACCGAATAAAAAGCATAGTGAATGAGGTCGTAAAGAATAAGGATATAATCCTGTTTATTGATGAGATACACACAATTGTTGGTGCGGGTGCTGCGGAGGGAGCGATAGATGCCTCAAATATACTTAAACCTCAGCTTGCAAGAGGCGACGTACAAATAATCGGAGCAACTACGTTTGACGAGTACCATAAATATATAGAAAAAGATTCAGCGCTTGAAAGAAGGTTTCAGCCTGTACGTATAAACGAGCCAAACGAAAAAGAAACGATAAGTATGCTAAAGGCTCTAAAAAGCCGGTACGAATTACATCACGGAGTTTCGATCGATAATGATGCAATAGAAGAATGTGTAACTCTTTCAAGCAAATATATAAATGACAGATATCTGCCCGATAAAGCAATTGACGTGCTCGATGAAGCATGTGCCTTAACCGCTAATAAATCAGCAGTTTCGCAAAATAAAGGTCTTATTTTTGAGCAGTATATCAAGTCAAAAACTGATGAAGAAGGCTCGGATATTGATATAAAGAGAATAAGCGAGGCGGAATATCCTGACAAAAACTTGTATTTTGATAACGCAAGTAAGCCTACGGTAACCAATTCCATTATCAAGGACGTCATCTCGGAAGCGTGCGGAATTCCCGTATCCATGCTCAAAAAAAGTGTAAACTACGTAGATCTTGAGAATAGATTGAATGAAGCCGTTTTGGGACAAAGGGAGGCTGTAAACAAACTCGTTTCTGCTTTAAAAAGAAGCGATCTAGGATTCAACAATTCAGAAAGACCGCGAGGGATTTTCATGTTCATCGGACAAAGCGGCGTTGGAAAAACAGCCCTGGCCATCGAGCTTGAGAAAAATTTATTCTTCAACTCGTCGAGTCTTTTGCGCTTCGATATGTCGGAATATTCCGAAAAGCAATCAATATCTAAGCTAATCGGCTCTCCTCCCGGATACGTCGGACATGGGGATGGAGGCTCTCTGACTGAAGCGGTGCGAAGAAATCCGAATTCGGTTGTGCTCTTCGACGAGATAGAAAAAGCGGATAAAGAGGTATTGAATATTCTGCTTCAAATTTCCGATTACGGTCATCTTACAGACTCGTGCGGTCGAAAGGTGAGTTTCAGAAATACTGTTATAATTGTTACGTCAAACGTAGGCACCTCGCAAACAACCGAGGCGGTAGGCTTTGGAGGCTCGCAAACAAAGACTTTCAATCCTATCTCCGCACTTAAGAAATATTATAAAGAAGAATTTATCAACAGATTTGACGAAATTATATACTTCCCTCCGCTTGACCGCGAAACACTCGAGGGAATAGTGACAGATAAGCTTGATGAGCTCGCGTGCTCCATATCAAATAAAGGTTATACCTTCAGCTACACCAAAGAGGTGGTGACTAACATTGTATTGAGTGCTGAAACAAAAGGACTTGGTGCAAGACCTTTGCTGCGTAAAATCGCATCAGAGATAGAGGATAAAATCATTGATCTTATACTAAAAGAAAAGAGTCGCTCAGGTAACGTAGAAGCATCAGTTATTGACGGAGAAATTTCTATTTCAATAAAAAATACGCTGAAAGCATAAAAAAAAACACACTCTCACGAGTGTGTTTTCATATTATGGGGTGAAATAAGGGATTCGAACCCTCGACCTCCAGGGCCACAACCTGGCGCTC
>CAZUQN010000080.1:0-6724 GCA_964622425.1 uncultured Ruminococcus sp. | reverse complement strand
TCGCGCAATAATTATGTTAAAGAAGATTCAATAAATCCTGAAGTGGATGCTGAAATAGGAGCTGATGTCATTAATATTCTGTGTATTAATCCGATTTCTGCTAAAATTGAAGTTGTGCGCACAAATAGAGCCGAAGAGGTTTTTGACGGTGATGAATTTAAAGGCTATATTGTTTATAGCGGTAACGGTTTGTGTGATTTTTTGAAGAGAATGTGAAAACACATTTAGTAAGTATAGAAAGGAGATAAATATGAAAAAAGTACTGATTTTGCTTTTTGCGCTTGTCATTTCTTTACTTACCATCACAAGCTGTAAGTATTTTCCGTTAGAAAATGGCAGTACGCACGAGCACGACTTTATTCTTAGTGAGACACAGGATTCGACATGTTCACGTAAGGGAACAAATTTATATACTTGTTCCTGCGGTGAAACAAAGACGGAAGAACATGAGGATTACGCTGAGCATATTCTTTTTCTCGGTGGACAAATTTTTCCTTCTTGTACCGAGACCGGAGAAAAGAATTATTTCTGTCGAAATTGTACGTATACGGCTGTAGAGGCAATCCCCGCGACCGGACATTCTATTGGGGCTTCGGTCGAGGTATCCAGACTTATTCCATGCAAAAACAAAAATTGCTCTTACGCTGTTTTCCCTGAGTGCGATGGAGAGTATAAGAATGTGATAGTATATAATTTCACTGATGAAGATATTGCTCGGTTTGATAGCATTTACGCTGAGCTTGAAGCAATCATATCTTCGGCAGAGGCTTATGATGCAACTCTTCATGCGTATGCTAGGGACACGGATCTTTATAAGCAATATCTTGCAATGAAGAGTAAGCACGATGAGCTTTATGACGTTCTTTCTTATGTAGATACTCAGTATGAGATTGCAAGAGTAGAGTTTTATGCGAGCATTAATGATATCCAAGACGTTGCCGTTAAAGCTGAAAGGTTTAACTATATCTCTGAGCTAAGAAACGAGCTTATTTCTCGTTTTTATAGCTTTTCTCAGCCGATTTACGATTCCATGTATCGTGAGTTTTACTATTACGGTATGACCGAGCAGGAAATAAAAGCGTTCCTCTACGATAGTAATGGTATCCTTGATACTGAGTATAAAGTACTTGTGGATAGAAATATAGAGATCTGTAACGCCTTCAATGCTCTTACTTCCCCCGGAAGCGATCCTAAAGTACTGGAGCTTTATGAAGAATTCGTTTCTAATAACAACAAGATTGCCAATTTGATGGGGTATGAAAACTATCTTGATTATGCATATGAAAATATGTATTCGAGAGAATACTCTTATTCGGATATTACCGAAATGGCGGGGTTTGCTAGAACATATTTAAGTGATGCTTATTGCGATTTTTACGACTTCTACATTGAGTTTTCACAAAGCACTTCTTTGACAAATACTGATGTAGATGCATATTATACTCAGATTACGGATAGCTTTTTTACCTCGTATGAGTCTAACAAATTTGTGAATGATTATATAGATCTCATGGATTTCACATCAAATCCTAAAAAACAGATAACATTCTCCGATGAGTTTAATAATTTGGTAGGCGGTGGCAATCTCTTTCGCGGAGGATATAAGGGAGCTTATGTTACTTACCTTAAGGAACTAGAGATACCGATTGCTTATTTCGGTGATGGACGTGATACGCCGTTCACTGTCGTACATGAGTTCGGCCACTATATTAATGAGATTTACAACGCAGATTACGATAACTTAAAACAGTCTATTGATCTTCTTGACATACAGTCTCAGGGGAACGAGATGCTTTATTTAAGCTTCCTGCGCGATCGGATGAGCGAGAAAGGCTTTGTGCTCTGTGAGAATTATAAGCTACTTAATATGCTCGATACGATTATGTCATCTCTTGCAGTTAGTACATTTGAGCAGGCGGTTTATACAGGTACATATTCAGGCACATATTCCGATGAAATAATGTCAGACGGTAGAATTAGCCGAGACGAGTACGATCTATTATATATGAGTATACTTGAGGACTTTGGTATTGCCGAATACCAGATGGCAGAGTACTGGAGATATGCTACCATCAATGCACCGTGCTATTACGCGTCTTATGCAGTGTCAGCATTATCCGCTTTGCAGATCTATGCTGTTGCCATAGAGTATGGCTTTGATGTTGCAAAAGACGCATACCTCAAGCTTTTCACTTACACTGACGATAGCCTTGATATGTCTACAAGTGATATCCTCGTCTATGCTGGGCTTATGGACTTTACCAATGAGGGATTATATGCCGAACTTGCTCTTGTGTACTCTGAGAAGATCAAGTGATTCTAAGTGTACTTAAAAGAAAAAGGCAAAGAAAGAAGGCAGCCGCAAAAATGCGACTGCCTAAATTTATGTTGCCGTATTCATTTATTCAATCCAACCGAGCGATCTTTCTACAGCGCGTCTCCACGTCTTAACGTGCGACTCTCTCCACTCGTCGCTTTCCGTCGGAGTGATAGTCTTTTCTATGCCGTTATTAGCTTTTATCTCATCGATTGACTTATATACACCAAGCGCGAGTCCGCACAGATATGCCGCACCGAGGGCGGTAGTCTCTATACACTCAGGCCTTTCAAGTGTTACGCCAAGGATATTAGACTGGAAGTCAAGCATAAGGTTGTTTGCGCTTGCGCCTCCGTCAACCTTGAGCTTTTTGACCTTAATATCTGTGGATCTCTGCATAAGGTCAACTACGTCAACGACCTGATATGCAAGTGACTCAAGTGTAGCTCTGATGAGGTGATACTTTGTCGTTGCTCTTGTGATGCCTATGATAACGCCTCTTGCGTAAGGATCCCACCAGGGAGCACCGAGCCCCTGGAATGCGGGGACGATCATAACGCCGCCCGAATCCTTTACCTTGGATGCATAGTATTCGCTATCCGCCGCCGACTCGATAATTCTGAGTCCGTCTCTGAGCCACTGTATTGCCGCTCCGCAGGTAAATACCGAGCCCTCGAGAGCATAGGTCACCTTGTCGCCTATACCCCAGCCGATAGTCGTAATAAGACCGTTTGTGGTTACGTAAGGCTTGTCACCCGTATTCATCAGCAGGAATGCACCCGTGCCGTAGGTGTTCTTCATCTCACCCTTGTCGAAGCAGCACTGACCGAAGAGGGCAGCCTGCTGGTCACCTGCAACACCCGCTATCGGCAGCACAGCGCCAAGCACTCCCGCATCTGTATATCCGAATAAACCTGATGAAGGCTTGACCTCGGGGAGAATAGAGGAGGGAATATTAAAGAGGTCGAGAAGCTCCTTATCCCACTCGAGAGTGTGTATATTGAAGAGCATTGTTCTTGACGCATTTGAGTAATCCGTGGCGTGGACATTGCCTCCGGTGAGATTCCAGATAAGCCAGGAATCTATGGTTCCGAAACATAGTTCGCCGCGCTCCGCTTTCTCTCTTGCGCCTGCAACATTCTCTAAAATCCAATGTAATTTCGTGGCAGAGAAGTACGGGTCGAGGAGTAGTCCGGTCTTCTCCTTGATCATTTCCTCGTGTCCGGAGTCACCAAGCTCTTGGCAATAATCAGCCGTTCTGCGGCATTGCCACACTATCGCGTTGTATATCGGAGCACCGGTTTTTCTATCCCACACCACCGTTGTCTCACGCTGGTTTGTTATGCCTATTCCATAGACTTCAGACCATGATCCGCCTATCTTGAGGAGTGCCTCTGTTGCCACACCTATCTGTGTTGACCATATAGTCATGGGATCGTGCTCGACCCATCCTTCCTCGGGGAATATCTGCGCAAACTCGCGCTGTACCATGCTCGCGATCTTGCCATCCTTCTCAAAGAGGATGCATCTAGAACTCGTCGTTCCTTGGTCCAGCGCCATAATATATTTTTTCATAACGAATTTTCGCCGTAAAGAAAACAGAAAAATAACCAAAAAGAACCGCTTTCCTTAGTAGCTTTAAAACTCCTTTTTTGTGTAGTTTAAATAAAAAACTTCCTCGGGGCATAGATACCCCGAGGATGCGTTTTATTTGATTTCAACGGTTACATGCTTTCCGCATGTGTTTGCCGCGGCCTTCATGACCTGGCGAATCGCCTTAGCAATTCTGCCATGACGCCCGATAACCATACCTGTATCACCTTCAGCAACGGTGAGCACGAGCTCTACGTCGTCGCCGTCTACGGTTTCGACTACATTAACAGCGTCGGGATTGTCAACAATGGCGCGGGCAATATCGGTAAGTACCTGCTTAAGCTCCATTATTAATACCTTTCAATCCTTCCGTTATCAGTATGGATTACTTAATGATATCGGACTTCTTAAGAAGGGTTCTAACGGTCTCAGTGGGCTGAGCGCCGTTGCCGAGCCACTTGGTAGCCTTCTCAGCGTCGATCTTGATGTCAACGGGATCGGTGAGGGGGTTGTAGTAACCGATTTCCTCGATGAATCTGCCGTCACGGGGAGATCTCTCGTCTGCAACAACTACACGGTAGAAGGGGTTCTTCTTGGAACCAAGTCTCTTAAGTCTGATTTTTACTGCCATTTTTCTTTTCCTCCAAAAAATGAATGTTTTTTATTTTTGATTTTTAATAATAAACGTGTGTTGTCACTTTCTTTGTAAAGAAAGTAACCAAAGAAACTTCATAGATGAGTTTCTATAATTCCGAATTTCGCATTCCGAATTCCGAATTACAAGCCTTCGGCTTGTCAGAAGGGAAGCTTCATACCGCCGAATCCGCGGCGCTTACCCATACTTGAGAACTGCTTCATCATCTTCTTCATCTGCTCGAACTGCTTGAGAAGCTTGTTTACGTCCTCAACCGACGTGCCCGAGCCGTTTGCGATACGCTTTCTTCTCGAGCCGTTGATAATGTCGGGGCGGAGTCTCTCCTGCTTAGTCATGGAGAGGATGATCGCCTCGGTCTTTGCCATCTGGCTCTCGTCGAGCTGAGCGTTCTTAAGCGCGCCCATATTCGCTCCGGGAACCATCGCGATGAGCTGTTCGAGGTTGCCCATCTTCTTAAGCTGACGCATCTGCTCAAGGAAGTCGTCAAGAGAGAAGGTCTGCTCGCGCATCTTCTTCTCAAGCTCCTTGGCGTTCTTTTCGTCATAAGCCGCTTCAGCCTTTTCGATAAGAGAGAGGATATCTCCCATACCGAGTATTCTCGAGGCCATTCTGTCGGGGTGGAAGAGCTCGAGTGCGTCAAGCTTCTCGCCCGTACCGATGAACTTAATGGGCTTGCCCGTGATGTACTTGACAGACAGAGCAGCACCGCCTCGGGTATCACCGTCCATCTTAGTGAGCACAACACCCGTGATGTCGAGAAGGTCGTTGAACGTCTTTGCCACGTTTACGGCATCCTGACCGAGCATTGCGTCCACAACGAGAAGAATCTCAGAGGGGCCGGTTGCTTCTTTTATCTTAACTAACTCTGCCATAAGCTCTTCATCAATGTGAAGACGTCCGGCAGTATCAATGAACACCATATCGTGTCCGTTTTTCTTGGCGTATTCAACGCCTGCCTTGGCGATCTCAACAGGGGAGATCTTCGTGCCCATAGAGAAAACGGGGATATTCGCAGCTTCACCGACGATCTTGAGCTGATCAACAGCAGCAGGTCTGTAAACGTCGCAGGCTACGAGCAGGGGAGACTTGCCCTTGTGCTTGTAGTAGGATGCGATCTTTGCGGAGTGGGTGGTTTTACCCGCGCCCTGAAGACCTACCATCATAATTACTGTCGGGGGCTTGGGATTGATGTTGATCTTAGGTGTCTCGCCGCCCATAAGCTTGATGAGCTCTTCGTTTACTATCTTAACTATCTGCTGAGCAGGGAGCAGGCTTTCAAGCACCTGCGAGCCTACCGCTCTTTCGGTTACTGCTTTTACAAACTCTTTTACTACCTTGAAGTTAACGTCAGCCTCGAGCAGAGCGAGCTTGACCTCTCTCATACCTTCCTTTACGTCAGCCTCGGTGAGCTTGCCCTTGTTCCTGAATTTCTTAAAGGCATTTGCCAGTTTTTCGGTTAAACCTCCGAACATGGTACCTCCAATTCAGCACGTAGTGCGTAAATTTCGCAAGAGAGATAAGTGCCTAAAGCGCTGAAAATTCACGCTTTAGAGCTGGTCCGTATCATTCTCTCTTGCCTAAATATTTGTGAGCCATATAGACTCATCTTGTGATGATTATATCCTGTATTTCGCTGAGTGTTGCAATAGCCTTTTCACTCTCAAGCGAGCCGTCTGTGAGTCCCTTTTTTATGCCGTCGATAAGCTCCACGGCTCTTTCAAGCTCCTCGTAATGCGCGGCAAGTCCGAGTCTGTCCTCAAGGAAGGAGAGCTGCTCCTCGCCTTTTTTGATAACGTGACGGACACCCTGACGGGATATTCCCACACCCTCAGCAATCTCCGCGAGGGAAAGGTCATCATCGTAATACGCCTTCATGACGCTCCTCGTGTGCTCGTCGAGCACGTCGCCGTAGAAATCGAGAAGATATGCGAGCTTTAGATTCTTTTCAAACATAAATACCTCGCTTCGTCATACTGTAAAGCAAATTACTTTACAAGTATAGCAGATAAAATCCTCTTTGTCAAGTACTTAAATAAAAAATATATGAAATATAACCAAAAATTTTGAACTTTTTTTGTAAAACCCCTTGATTTTTATGGCGAGAGGTGATATAATCTATGAAGTATGATTAAAAACAGTAACCAGGTTGTAAAGCTGCT
>CAZUQN010000079.1:0-6725 GCA_964622425.1 uncultured Ruminococcus sp. | reverse complement strand
GCGGCGAGTGCCAGACCTCTTGCCAGTCTGCTTGCAAGACCAGCTGCGGTATTGCAAATCAGCAGTGCGAGAGCAAGAAGTAATTCTTAAAAATTGCCGTCTTTAAGGCGGCTTTTTTTAGTGTTTATTATTCGAGAGATAAAGCGATAAGGCAGGCGGGCTTCACACCGAGGGACATATCCTCACTGTGCGCTTCCCTACCATAGACAGCCTTCTCTCCCCCTGAAAGGATATATAAAAATGGTACATCAGTATAAACTCGGCGGATACAATATCGTCCTCGACATCTGCTCGGGCGCTATGCACGTTGTTGACGACGTTGCCTATGACGTCATCGAGCTCTATGAGAATAAGACCAAGGACGAGATACTTTCCGAGCTCTCAAAAAAATATGAATCAAACGAGGATATTACCCCCTCCGACATCGAGGAGTGCTACCACCAGATAGGTGAGCTGAAAGCGGCGGGTAAGCTCTTCACTCCCGACACCTTCGAGCCTATGGCGGATCAGCTCAAGGCAAAGACCGCGGGTGTCGTAAAAGCGCTCTGCCTTCACATTGCGCACACCTGCAACCTCAACTGCTCCTATTGCTTTGCGAGCCAGGGTCACTACCACGGCGAGAGAGCGGTTATGAGCTACGAGGTCGGAAAGCGCGCGCTCGACTTCCTTATCGAAAACTCAGGCACGAGAAGAAACCTCGAGGTCGACTTCTTCGGCGGCGAGCCCCTTCTCAACTTCCAGGTGGTAAAGGACCTCGTGAAATACGCGAGAAGCATCGAGAAGGAAAAGGGCAAGAACTTCCGCTTTACCCTCACCACCAACGGCGTGCTTATCGACGACGACGTTATCGACTTTGCCAACAAGGAGATGTCAAACGTGGTTCTCAGCCTTGACGGCCGTAAGGAGATCCACGACCGCTTCAGAGTGGACTATGCGGGCAAGGGCAGCTTTGACAAGATCGTGCCGAAGTTCCGGAAGCTCGTTGAGGCAAGAGAGGGCAAAAACTACTATATGCGCGGCACCTTCACCCACGCTAACCCCGACTTCCTCGAGGATATAAAGGTCATGCTTGACCTCGGCTTCAACGAGCTCAGCATGGAGCCCGTAGTATGCGCTGCGGGAGATCCCTCCGAGCTCACCGACGAGGATATAAAGATAGTTTCCGAGCAGTATGAGAAGCTCTCTGAGCTTATGCTCGAAAGGCATAAGGAGGGTCGCCCCTTCACCTTCTATCACTATATGATCGACCTCAAGGGAGGTCCCTGCATCTATAAGAGAATCTCCGGCTGCGGCTCGGGAACAGAATATATGGCGGTTACCCCTTGGGGCGACCTCTACCCCTGCCATCAGTTTGTAGGTGACGAGAGCTACCGCCTCGGTGACATCTACGTCGGTGTTACCAACAAGGAGAAACAGGCGGAGTTTGCCTCCTGTAACGTATACGCTAAGGAGGAGTGCCGCGACTGCTGGGCTAAGCTCTACTGCTCGGGCGGTTGTGCCGCAAACGCCTACCACGCGACAGGCTCTGTCAAGGGCATCTACAAGAAGGGCTGCGAGCTCTTCAAGAAGAGAATGGAATGTGCGATAATGCTCGCGATCGCTAAGGAACTCGAGTAATATGAATACTCCAATTTGTGATTTTGTTAGTAAATACGCATCTATTGACAACTTAAGATTACATATGCCCGGTCATAAGGGACACGGCGAGGTTGAAAGGTTTGACCTGACTGAGATCGACGGAGCGGACAGTCTGTACGAAGCGAGCGGTATAATCAAGGAGAGCGAGGATAATGCATCCGCCCTCTTTGGCGCTCACACCTTCTACTCCACAGAAGGCTCCTCTCTCGCGATAAGAGCTATGCTCTATCTCGCTGTCCTTACAAAAAGCGGTGAGCGTCAGGTAATCCTCGCGGGAAGAAACGCGCACAAGGTGTTTCTTGGCGCGGCGGCACTACTCGATTTTGACGTAGAGTGGCTGGTCGGTAAGGAATCCTACCTCTCCTGCAATCCTAGTGCCGACGAGCTCTGTGCGAAGCTTGACTCGATGGCAAAAAAGCCGACGGCGGTGTATATCACCTCCCCCGATTACCTCGGCAATATGGCGGATATAGGCGCTCTTGCGAGGGTGTGTCACGACAGAGGCGTTATGCTCCTTGTTGACAATGCTCACGGCGCGTATCTTGCCTTCACCGAGCCGTCGATGCACCCTATCGCGCTCGGCGCTGATATGTGTACTGACTCAGCTCACAAGACGCTTCCCTGCCTTACCGGTGCCGCATATCTGCACGTCTCAAGGAGTGCTCCGAGCAGCGTCAAGGCAAGAGCGAAATCCGCGCTCTCGCTCTTTGGCTCGACAAGTCCCTCATATCTGATACTTGCCTCCTTGGATATGGCAAACGCATATCTTTCGGGCGGATATCGCGAAAAGCTCGGCGAGTTTACAAGAAAGCTCGACGATATGAAAAATAACCTTAGAAAAGTAGGATACGAGGTTGTAGGAAACGAGCCGATGAAGCTCACCCTCAAGCCGAAATCCTACGGCTATACCGGATATGAGCTGGCAGATATACTCAAGAAGAATAGAATCATCTCCGAGTTTGCCGACCCCGACTATCTGGTGCTGATGCCGACTCCCGAGATAACCGATGAGGAGCTCGCAAAGCTCGAGGTAGTGCTTCTTACGGTTAAGAAAAAGGCGCCGATCACTACCCTGCCGCCAAGGCTTTCGGTAGGAGAGGTAGCGCTTACCCCAAGGGAGGCAATACTCTCCGAGGCGGAGTCTGTTTCGGTAGCGGAGGCTGAAGGCAGGATACTTGCCGACACGTCTGTTGGATGTCCTCCTGCGGTGCCGATCGCCGTATCGGGCGAGAGAATCGATAGATCGGCGATAGATACCTTCACGTATTACGGCATTGACTCGGTATTTGTTGTAAAATAAAAGAAGGAGACGCCTATGAAATCCGTATTTGGTTTTGACGTAACCGAGGACAAGCGCAGTGAGAAAACCTACGCAGACCTGTTCTTGACAAAAAAGCCCTCAGAAGGAACCGAGGCAGAGCTCGACGAGAGAGTCGAGGGCCTCGAGACGACTGCGAACAACGCAAAGCTGCACCCCGCACTCGGCTTCATTAAATGGGTTGGATTGTTCTTGGCGCTTATAGTGCTCAGAGCACTTGTAGAGGCCGGCTTTGAGCAGGCGATGCGCAACGCGCCCTTGCTCGTCAGCGGAGGATTGTTGCGGGCATTGTCTCGGCAACTCTGTTTATTATCGGCCGTATAAAGGAAAGGCGCGTTCTTGATGAAGAAGACGCCGCGGGCAAGCTCGATATGCTCGAGGTTTCTGCAAAGAGAGCCTTCGCAGAGCTTGAGGTGCCCGAGAGCTCCATTCCCACAGATATTCTCCTCTTCCGATTCGTAATCAAGGACGGTGTGTGCAAGGCTAAGGAATCAGCCCTTTCCGTAACTCCTTACCTTAATCACGAGATGAGAGCCTACCTTAAGGACTATAATCTCTGCCTTGCTGACGTAGGAGGAGTCTACTCCTTCCCTCTTGAGTCGCTAAAGAGAATCACAACCGTGAAAAAGAGAATAATCCTGCCCGAGTGGAACAAGGAAGAAGCATATAATAAAGGAATATACAAGCAATACAAGATAAGCTCAAATCAGTACGGCGTGAGCGTGAAGCCCTATTATATCCTCGAGCTTGAAAAGGACGGCGAGGAGTACGGAATATACTTCCCCTCTTATGAGTTACCCACCTTTGAGTCCCTCACTCTTATGCACGCGGAAGCCCCCGACGATAAGGCGGCAGAGGAAGAATGAGAATTATTTTCGTAAGACACGGACACCCCGACTATAAAAACGACTGCCTCACCGAGCTCGGTCACGAGCAGGCAAAGGCGGCAGGAGAGAGACTCAAAAGCGAGGTTATAGATAGGATCTATGCCTCGACAATGGGTAGAGCGATCGAAACCGCAGGACATATAGCGGAGGCGATTGGTTATCCTCCGGAGAATATAGTGAAGCTCGACTTTATGCGAGAGATCGAATGGGACTTTGCAGGTCCTTGGGAGGTCTCGACCGAGTACGTCAGAGCGGGATTTAGTACTATGATCCTTAATTGGGAAAACGAAGGCCCTTACGCAAGGGACAAAATAGTCACCTTCCTCAAAAGCAGAGCCGACGGCTTTGACGGTCTGCTTAGCACACTTGGATACCGTCGCGAGGGCCTCTATTATCGGGTAACGGCGGAAAATGACGATACGATTCTGGTCGTCAGCCACGCGGGCACCTCGACGGGTGTTTTATCAAGACTCTTTAACCTCCCCGCGACCTTCCTCTTTGATGCTCTGCGCCCGCATCTTACCGCGGTAACTGTGGTAACGCTTAAGGGCAAGGAGGGTGAGCTTATCTCCCCCAGATTTGAGATAGCAAACGATTCAAGACACGTGCCGGGGATATAAAAAACGAAGTTTGCGCCTATGGGGCAAGTGAAGTTATCCTTTTTTGCCCCAAAGCTCGACTTTGCTCGCTTAGGGGACCCCTCTAGGATAGTGAAGTTCACTTCGCGAGTGAAGTTTCGCCTATCGGCGAAGTGAGGAAAGACTTTTTGCAGTGAAACACCGCATTGACAATAAAAGGCTATATTGATTTTGGATGGAAATCGTCGACTGACGAGCGAGAGATGTATATAAATACATCGAGTGAGGAAACGGCGATAGAAAAAGAGTGTAAGAGGTGGAAATTCTAGTAATTTCCACCTCTTACTTATATAAAATTAAGCTTTAGGGTTGCTTTCATTAGGTGCTCGCCTCTTTTTCGGTTACACCTAAATAAATCAGCCTTTTTTTAATTAAGAATAAACTTCATAACAACGGGGTTATGATCGGAATAGGTAAAGCCGGTTACAATATTCTCAACCTCAACGACGGTTACGTTATCCGAGACGATAAATCCGTCGACAATAATGGTGAAGTTACCCTCCTCGTAGGGGATATCGCAGTCGCGGCAGGTAGGATTCATTTCGCCATTTTTATAGCTTATCGCGCGGGAGAAGCCCTCGGGTATAAGCTCCTCGGGGAATGGCTGAGCCCAACCGAAGTCAAGAGTGCCCATACCGTCGTTTAGTCTCTGCGTTGAGTCACCCGTGAAATCGTGGTTGAAGTCTCCGCCGCAAATGACGTAGTTGCCCTTCTCATACTCTGCCTTCATATCGTTCATAAGCATAGTCATCTGCGCTGTGCGGATCTCATCGCTGCCACCGTATGCCGAGCTGTGAACGTTGTAAATCACAAGCTCCTTTCCACCCTCTACGCTGACTCTCGAAACACTGTAACAGCGATCAAGGTCGAGGAATTTGGAAAGCGAGGTGGATATCGGGAATGAGCGGCGCAGAGACGAGGTTATCGTAAAGCGCGAGAAGGTCGCCATCGAGCTGTATGACGCGCCGTGAGGCTCAAGGATAGGATACATCAGGTAGGCTGAGTCATAGTTGATAGCCTTGCATCTTGAATAGCCGGGGAAGCCATCGGAAAGGAGCTTATACTGATCGACGTGGTAGCTCCTCGTTGAATCAATATCGACCTCTTGGAAGAGAATAAAATCGGGATCGTGCGACGCTACCTCGTCCATTGCATTATTTATGCACTCAATAACGCCCTCCTCACTTCTTGCGCGTGATTCCTTGCCTCCGTCCATAAAGAAGGTGAAGTCACTCACATACGCGCCGAAGCCGAGATTCTGCGTTACGATGGTATATTCGGTCCCTACCGAGACTTTGCTATTCTCTGCCCCGCCGTCTATGGTAAGCGGCTGATTATCCTCTATTCTGTCATAAGTGAGAATAACGTAGGCAAGATAGGATAAAACAACGAGTAAAAGCACCGCGATTAATATGACCGCGCATTTGATAGTTGGTTTTATAACCCTCATTTTTATCTCCTTTTTTTAGATAATATGACAATAATTATTTGCATTATAAGCTAAATCCCGCATTGATCGTATGCTTTGCGGTTTAAACACAAAAGAATGCACCGTACAAAAAGCACAATATTGCTTACAATATATTGTATCACTTCGGAATCTATATTTCAATACCTCTATGATCTGTTTTTCACGCATAATAGTCATTTTCTAAAAAAATGCACAGTTTGGATAAAAACTTTTTATGTAAAATGGGAAAAATTAATTTTGTAAAAAAAATCCTCTCAATTTTATTTACATTGTGAGAAAAATGTGATATAATAATATGGTTGAAAAATTTAAAACGCGCAAAGCGCGAAAAGGAGATATGTTATGAGTCGTATGGTCGGCACAGTCTCGAGAGGACTCAGAGCGCCCATTATCAGACAGGGCGATGATATCGTAGATATAGTCGTTAACACGGTTATCGAAGCAGCAGAGAGTGATGGCTTCACCGTACGCGACAAGGATATAGTAGCTATGACGGAGGCTATCGTCGCAAGAGCGCAGGGTAACTACGCAAGCGTTGATGATATTGCCGCTGACGTCAAGGCAAAGTTTGGCGGTGAGACCGTAGGTGTTATCCACCCCATTCTCTCCCGTAACAGATTTGCTATCTGCCTTCGCGGAATTGCTAAGGGCGCGAAGAAGGTTGTGCTTATGCTCTCCTACCCCTCTGACGAGGTTGGAAACCATCTTATCAGCCTCGACCAGCTTGACGAGAAGGGCGTTAACCCCTACACCGACGTGCTCTCTCTTGAGAA
>CAZUQN010000078.1:0-6798 GCA_964622425.1 uncultured Ruminococcus sp. | reverse complement strand
GATCGCGACCGACCGCTCGGGTAATGAGTCCTCTATTGAACTTCGAATAACCGTAAAGGCGGACACATCTCTTATGAAACTTGAGAGCGTTCCGTTTATTCCGCACGATACGTCAGTAGCGGATTCCGTTTATGACGGTAAATACACCGAGCTGACAGAGGCTGAGGCGGAGTCGAAGGGAATCGCAAGCGGTTATAACGGATCTGTATACGAGATCTCATATAACTCCGGAAAATCCTATATTGGTGTGTGCCTCGATTTTTCCGGGTACGAAATACCTATCGGTATAGTTGATAGCATCAGCTTCAAGGTTCTTATGCCGACCTCCTATTCCGAGCTCAGAATGAGAAACGGCAATACCACGGATTGGATAATGAGATGCTCCACCGCTCCCACGGGCGCGTGGAATACCGTTAGCCTGAGTCATCAGGGATTCGGATTCTTCGGATCTTCGTCAATGGATACTCTTGCAAACTCCGACGGTAATCTCGGTGCATTCTGTCTTATCGGAAGAAACAGCGGAACCTACGCGCACTACTATATTGACAGCGTTATCATTAAGCTCAAGGATGACGATAAGTGCGCCCCCGTGTTGAATTATGACGGTGAAACCGATATACTTACCTCGTCGGGTAAGCCATTTGAGCCGGGCATTACCGCTTATGATGAGTTTGAGGCAAGATATGTTGACGTAGAATATGAGTGGAGCGAAAGAGCCGTTGATTCAAAGGGCAATATGCTCGAGGGTGAGCACACCTGCGTTGTCAGCGCTGCCGATTACTACGGTAACAAGTCGACTCTCACGCTTAATGTGACGGTAGGACCTCCCGACCTCGAGGCTCCCGAGATACTCTTTGAGGCAAGTGATATATACGTACCCGTCGGCACGTATTGCCGTATGGTAATTTCCTGCGTTGATAACTACGATAAGGTGGACGTTGTCAGCGAGTGGAGTGAGGGCGCTATTGACCTTGGAGGCAGACTCTACGAGGGTACTCACACGTTAACACTCACAGCAACCGATCTCTCGGGCAACAAGACCGTGTACGTAGTTACAGTCTACGTAACTGACGAGGACATAACGGTTGGTAGTCTTATAGAGTGCGGTAAACAAAATTAAACGCAAAAAAATAGCCTGCGGCATCCTTGGCTGCAGGCTATTTGCTTTGTAATTATCAAAGGAATGTTTTGTAATCCTCGTAGTTTTTCTTGAGCAGATTGGGTGTATCGAGTCCATATGGACACAAAGATTTACATTTTCCGCAGTTTATGCACTTTTCGATTTGCTTCATCATCTCCTGACTCGCTTCGGAAAGCTGAGCGTCCACGGGAGCGCGGCGTATCATCAGAGACATTCTTGCCGCATTGTTTATCTGGATTCCGACAGGGCAGGGCATACAGTATCCGCAGCCGCGGCAAAAGTCACCGGAGAGCTCGCCTTTCTCCTTTTTTATATACGCTCTGATTTCGTCCGTCATCGTGGGAGGATTTTCGTTGTAGGCGAGGAATTCGTCAAGCTCGCATTCTCTTTGCACACCCCATATCGGAGCTACGGGGTAATCGGCAAGGAAGGCGTATGCCGCATCAGAGCGGGTGATAAGTCCGCCTGCCAGAGCCTTCATGCAGATGAAGCCTACGTCCATTTCCTCGCAGAGCCTGACGAGTGCCTCCTCCTTTTCGCTCGCGAGATATGAGAAGGGGAATTGCAGGGTGTCGTAAAGCCCCGAGCGTACGGCCTCCTCGGCTACCGCGAGACGGTGATTGGTCATACCTATATGGCGTATTTTACCGAGCCTCTTTGCCTCAAGCATAGCCTCGTAGAGCCCCGTGCCGTCACCCGGCTTCGGGCAAAACGCGGGGTTATGGAATTGATAAATATCGATATAGTCGGTCTTAAGGAGAGCGAGACTTTCTTCAAGGTCGCGCCAGAAGCCCTCCACCGTGGTGCGCATTGTTTTTGTGGAAATTATGATATTCTCTCTGACGTCCGAGAGCGCGTATCCTATCTTTTCCTCGCTATCCGTGTAGAATCTCGCGGTGTCAAAGTAGTTGATTCCGCCCTCGTACGCCCGTCTTAAAAGGTGGGCGGCATCCTCCTTTGAGATACGCTGGATGGGGAGCGCTCCAAAGCCGTTTTTGCTTACTGTAATATTGGTTCTTCCAAGTCTAACGGTCTGCATATTAACTCCTTAGGCAAGAGAAAATATACGAACGTATTATTCTCTCTTGCTGAAAAATGAATTCTACAATTATTATACCACCCAAAGGAGCTCTTTGCAAGCGGTTTTGAAAACTGATTTGAAAAACTGATTTCACAACTCACACTTGCATATATTATTTTTTTGTGATATAATACAACGAGAGTAACGCTAAAGACGCGCTATTTATCTTGTGTAAAAGTAATCTTAATTTTCTATGAGGCATAATTATGATTTTTGAAAAGCAAGTTGTAAATATGTATAAGGGTATGATGCACACACGGTGCGATGATACCGAGACGGTTTACTATTTCTCCGCGGAGGATTTTCCGGAGCTTTGCAGCGAGCCGATAGCCTTCACCTCGTCGCTCGGACATACTCTTCAGGGGTATCTATATCAATACGACGGCGCAAGAGAGGATAGACTTATCGTCTTTGATCACGGCTTCGGCGGCGGTCATCGTGCTTATATGAGGGAAATCGATATGCTCTGTAAGGGCGGATACAAGGTATTCGCATATGACCACACCGGCTGTATGGAGTCAGGCGGAGAAACTCCGAGGGGACTCTCGCAGTCGCTCTGCGACCTTAACGACGCAATCAATATGCTTAAATCCGACGAGCGCTTCTCAGGTCTTGATATCTCGGTTATGGGACATAGCTGGGGTGCGTTTTCGACCCTGAATATTTCGGCGCTTCATCCCGAAATTTCTCATATTGTCGCTATGTCGGGCTTTGTCTCTGTTGAGGATATGATAGGCACCTTCTTCTCGGGAATTCTTAAGCCCTATCGCAAGGCAATTCTTGAGCTTGAGAGGGAGTCTAATCCGTACTTTGTAGAATTCAATGCGGTGAAAACGCTAAGCGAATCGAATACTAAGGCTCTGCTTATTTATTCGGATAACGATACTATGTGCCGCCCCAAGCATTACGAGATACTGAGGGCGGGGCTCGAGGGCAGAGAAAACGTTGATTTCCTTTATGTAAGCGGCAAGGGGCATAACCCGAATTACACCGATGACGCGGTTAAGTATCTTGGCGAATTCGGCAAGGCGAGAGCGAAGATCGCCCGCAATAAAAAGGCTACGAAAGAGGATAAGGCAAGCTTTGTCGCATCCTATGATTGGAAGAGAATGACCGAGCAGGATGAGAGCGTTTGGAGAGTAATTTTCGAGCATCTCAAAAAGTAAATGCAGTTTTGACTTTGGAGGAATTATGAATAGAAATAATAGAAGAATGACGGATCATACGAGGAAACTCGTCTTATCAGCGATTATGACGGCCATAGTGGTTGTTCTTCAGGTGATGGCGGTGCTCACGAGAGCGGTACTGCCGGCATTTTCCATAAACCTCGTGCTTATTCCGATAGTAATCGGTGCGGCTATAGGCGGTATCGGTATAGGAGGTTGGCTTGGCTTCATTTCCGGAGTGGCGGTGCTCATCAGTGGCGACGCCGCGGCGTTTTTAGCGATAAATATCCCCGGTACTATTATTACTGTACTTCTTAAGGGATTCCTATCCGGTGTTATGGCGGCGTTAGTATACAAGCTGATTGAGAATAAGAACCGTTACGTTGCAGTCCTTGCGGCGGCGTTTGTGTGTCCTGTGGTCAATACGGGCGTATTCGTGCTAGGTTGCTTCACGTTCTTTATGGAAACTATCAGTGCTTGGGGCGAGGGGCTCGGTTACGACAACGCTCTGGCGTATGTTATACTTGGAATGATCGGTATCAACTTCCTCATCGAGCTTGCGCTAAATATAATTCTCAGCCCCACGGTCGTGAAGCTGATCGATATTAAGAAAAAGATGGACTGACAGAGCGGCCTGTTATTGGCACCGTGGGATGGTTAAACGAAAAAACGGAGCAAGAGTAAGGTGATATGATCATCTTTGCTCTTGCTCTTTTTTGCTATTTAATTGTAAATTATTATAGTCATAAATGACATAATTAACATCCTGCGGAGAATTTCTGCTTTACAGCATCGATCTGCTTTTGTTCCGCGGGAGTCTGGGGATACCACCCTTGGGCTGCCATTTTTGCATACACCTCGCTCTGCATTGCGAGTGTTTCGTCAAGCGCGGATTTGAACGCTGCGTGTACGTTTGGTGTCGAGGACTCAACCGTACCGTGCATAAGAAGATCACACTCTCCCTTGAGGTTCAAAAGAATGTTCTCCATGATTTCCTTATCCTGCATTGTTACCTCCTACAAGACCGTAAAATTTGTTGAAGCACTGTGTGTGCCTTGCCGCCAAGCCGTCGACAAAGCTTGCCAGCTCCTTGTTTTCAAGCTTCTCGACGCTGTCCTTGCAGGTGCATTTAACCTGCTTTTCGTGGCTGAGTGTATCCTCGATATAGAGTAGTTCCTTCGGTGACATCTGTTTACCTCCTTTTCCCTATGGGTGATGTGGATATTTTCGACAGGTATAAAGCGTGTTATTCACCAAAAAATACTTTCCTAAATATCTTGAAAATATATTGCACATTTCGCGCTTATGTGCTAAAATGTGAGTATCCAGATTAAGAGAGAATAATATGAAAAAAATAATTATTGCTGCGGCGCTTATTTTACTTTGTGCGTCGCTTATGAGTTGTGATATGATAAATAAGTTTTTTGACGACAATATTAAGCTTGGAGACAAGTCCGACGGTCCTAAGACGGAGGAGCAGGGGGCTGTTATAACGCGTGTATCGTCCGACTCGACCTCGCTCACCGTTAGGATAGAAAATAATACCGACTCCACCTGGCAGAGCGGTAATATGAGAGACTACTCTCTTGAGGCACAAAAGGACGGAGAGTGGTACACGGTTACCCAGATAGGCGAGTTTGCTAACACTATGGAGCTTATGATCTTTGCGCCCGGTGAGACGTTGACTCACACCTTCGAGTTTAAAGAGAGATACGGAAATCTCACGCCCGGCAAATACCGCGTAGTCAAGTCCTTCTGGGCAAACAAGACCGAGACCACCGACGCTCACGAGTTTCATCTTGTCTGCGAATTCACGGTTGAATAAGACTATTCAGTAAGACTTTAAAAAGAGGTTAGGGAAGTGGAAAATAAGGCACGTGAAATATATAAGGAAAACTTCACCGAATATTTGCTTTGTCTGGCGCTCGACGTCGGCGAGGGAATGCTTAAAAACGGCGGCGAGGTTGCCAGGGTAGAGGATACCATAGAGCGTATCTGCCGTTCTTACGGTGCGGTGCACGTTGAGGTCTTTACCATTATATCAATGATCAACGCAGCGGTCAGAATGCCTGACGGCTCTTATTCATCGCAGTTAAGACGCGTTAAGCAGACAACAACAAATCTGAACACACTTGAGGAGCTAAATGCTCTTTCTCGCAGGGTGTGTCGCGAGAAGCCCTCGCTCGACGAGTTTGACAAGGCCTTGCACGATGCGAAGAAAAATCAGCCTTATAAGGCTTGGCTTCATACACTTTCGTCAGCGCTTGTTGCGTGTGCGTTTTGCTTGTTCTTTGGTGGAGGTGTCATTGACTCGATTATCACCTTCTTTATAGGTCTTGGGGTTGCAGTTATTTTGAATTATCCGTCGACAAGGCTGAATAGCATGGCAAAAACGGTAATTTCATCGTTTGTTGCCGCAACGCTTGCGGGTGTCGCCTTAATAATTCTTCCCGAGACAAACGTCGACGCGATAATTATCGGCGCTATCATGCTTCTTGTCCCGGGACTTATGTTTGGTACTTCAATGCGTGACCTTTTGTGCGGTGACCTTATCGCGGGCACGCTTAAGATACTGCAAGCTCTTATCCAGACGTTGATGATCGGATTTGGTTATATGCTTTCTTATGCGTTACTTGGGGACAGACTTATTCCCGAGGTGAGTGCAGAGCAGGGTAATTTGTTCCTCATACAGCTTGTCACGTCCTTTATCACGTCTGTGACGTTTGCGATACTCCTGAAGGCAAATAAGCGCCATCTTATCAACGGCGGAATCTGTGGCACGCTTACCTATGCCGCATATTTTGGCATTTATACTATCACGTCATCGCTCTTCTGGGCTGCATTTGTTTCTACTGCAGTCGCGGCGCTTTTTGCCGAGGTGAACGCAAGAGCTGTAAAAGCTCCTTCGATAATTATCCTTATGGCGGGTGTAATTCCCACCGTTCCCGGAGGGTATCTCTACCGCGCTGTCCGCGATTTTGTCAGAGGACTTATACCCTCTGCTCTTTCTTGGCTTGGTGATGCCGGAGCTGTTGCGTTGGGCATCGCCGGTGGAGTAATTTCACTGTCGTTGGTGTTTAACATCGTTAACGACCATGTTGCGAAAAAACGCAGAAAACAGCAATAAATGTAAATGAAAGTTGATAATTACTCAACAACTCCCCATTTTTACTTGATTTAAAAAGATAACGGGGAGTTGTTTTTATTATCAATGATCGAGTATCAAACGAGAATACTTACGAACAAACAAAACAAGAAAACGTCGTTGTATTAAAGGATAATGAGAAAGGCTCTTAACAATAGCTTTATTGCTACAAGAAAATAGATTTCGAGCTAAAAAGAGTGTATGCAAATATTTCGTAAATTCTCAAAGTAAATGCAACAGTAGCACGAGGGGTTGCATTTAGTAT
>CAZUQN010000077.1:0-6874 GCA_964622425.1 uncultured Ruminococcus sp. | reverse complement strand
GTTTTACGCGCTTGTCTATTATACCAAAGCAAAACGGAAATGTCAAGCGGTTTTTTTAATTTTTTTCGAAGTTTTTTCAAAAAGAGCATTTTGCACAAATACACAAGAATGTTTTTGGATATTTGTGCAACTTTCATATAAATCAGATGCGGCATATACATAAACCGAGGCAGATAAAGTCGCATTTGCTTGAATAATAGTGCAGTTAATTATTTTCGTCATTAATGTTAACAATTTGTTCTTGACTTCCCGAATAAGGAATGATATAATGAATTAGCACTCAAGACTTGCGAGTGCTAAAAATAGCGAATACTGCAGAAAAGAGGCAAATAATGAGAAAGAAGCAATTCAAAACGGAGTCCAAGAAGCTCCTTGACATGATGATAAACTCCATATACACTCACAAGGAGATCTTCTTAAGAGAGCTCATATCCAACGCAAGTGACGCGATCGACAAGCTCTACTTCAGATCCCTGACCGACGACTCGGTGAGTCTCGGACGCTCGGACTATTCTATCTTTATTAATATTAATAAGGAAGAAAAAACGCTGAGAATAAGCGACAACGGCTGCGGAATGACGGCGGAGGAGCTTGAGAACAATCTCGGCACTATCGCAAAGAGCGGCTCCTTCGACTTCAAGCGCGAGGGTGACAAGGGTGATGACGTAGATATTATCGGTCAGTTCGGCGTAGGCTTCTACTCCGCGTTTATGGTAGCGGACAAGATCGAGGTAGTATCCCGTCCGTTTGGCGCAGAGGTAGCAAACAAATGGACGTCCGAGGGCGTCGACGGCTACACAATCGAGGAGTTCGAGAAGGAGAGCTTCGGCACGGAGATCACACTCTATATCAAGGAGGACGGTGAGGACGAGAAATACTCCGAATTCCTCGAGGAATACAGAATCCGCGGCCTCATCAGAAAATACTCCGACTACATCAGATACCCCATTAAGATGCCCGTGACAAGGCGCGAGAAGGTCGAGGGTACCGAAAACGAGTACAAGAACGTGACCACCGTCGAGACTCTCAATAGCATGGTCCCCATCTGGAAGAAGGCACAGAGCGAGGTCACGGACGAGGAATACAAGTCGTTCTACGCAGAGAAGTTCTATGACTTCGAAGGCCCTCTTAAGGTCATCACTCAGAAGAGTGAAGGCACGGCAACCTACACCGCCCTGCTCTTTATCCCGAAGAGAGCCCCCTACAACTACTACACCAAGGAGTACGAAAAGGGACTTGAGCTCTACTCGTCGGGTGTTATGATAATGGAAAAGTGCGCAGACCTGTTGCCCGACTACTTCGGCTTCGTGCGCGGTATCGTTGACTCATCGGATCTGTCACTCAACATCTCGCGTGAGATACTCCAGCACGACAGACAGCTTAAGGTGATGGCTAAGGCTATCGAGAAGAAGATCAAGAGCGAGCTCGAAAAGATGATGAGGACCGACCGCGAGGAGTACGAGAAGTTCTTTGACGCATTCGGCATTCAGCTCAAGTACGGTGTATACGCCGACTACGGAATGAATGCGGACAATCTCAAGGACCTGTTGCTCTTGCGCTCGTCGGGCGAAGGAAACAAGTACGTATCGCTTAAGGAATACGTAGACGGAATGAAGGACGAGCAGAAGGCAATCTACTACGCCGCAGGTGAGAGCATCGATAAGATCGAGATTCTTCCGCAGGTGGCAACCGTCAAGGCAAAGGGCTACGAGGTGCTCTATCTCACAGACGACGTAGATGAGTTCGCATTGAAGCTCCTAGGCAAGTATCAGGACAAGGAATTCAAGAACGTGACTGCTGAGGCGCTCGACCTGCTCACTGAGGACGAGAAGGCCGCAGAGAAGTCAAAGAATGAGAGCTCGGAGGAGATGCTCGCCTTTATGAAGGAGGCAATCGGCAAGGTAAGCGCGGTCAAGTGGAATGGCGCACTTGCGGATCACGCGGTATGTCTGTCAAGTGAGGGTGACCTCTCGCTCGAGATGGCGAAGATACTCAAGAAGATGCCCGGAGCCGAGATGGGTGTTCCGAATGCGAGCGTTGTGCTCGAGATCAATATGAATCACCCGATCGCAGAGAAGCTCACCGCCCTTTACAAAAACGACAAAGATAGACTCTCAAAGTATGCGAAGGTGCTCTTCGGCGAGGCATGTCTCATCGGCGGCGTTGCGCTCGATGATCCCAAGGAATTCACAAGCCTTGTAAGTGAATTGATGATATAAACTATTTTTATAAGAGCCGTACAAGCTTTGTACGGCTCTTTTTCTCGCAATTTTGTAAATAAGACTTTTCAATTATATACAAATTTGATATTCTGCGTTTATTTCACTTTTCTTAAGACAAAATAGTGTTATAACGCAAAAAACGTCTTCCCGAGGTGGAGTTTACCTTTCACCGTGGGGGATAAAGGAGATAAATATGAGCATCTCAAGAATAAATGAGAGCCGACCGTTCGGTTTACGCGACAAGCTCGGATACCTGTTTGGAGATTTTGGAAACGATTTTACCTTTATACTTTCGTCGAGCTTTCTATTAAAATTTTATACCGACGTTATGGGAATCGCGCCATGGATAGTCGGACTTGTCATAACCTTCGCCAGATTTGTCGACGGCTTTACCGACGTAACGATGGGGCGTATCGCGGACAGATCGCGAGTGACGGAAGCGGGCAAATTCAAGCCCTGGATAAGACGAATGGCGGCGCCGGTAGCAATAGCCTCCTTCCTTATATATCAAAGCGCGTTTGCGGGTGCGGCTATGTGGTTTAAGATCACCTGGCTTGTGGTGACGTATATACTCTGGGGCTCGATCTTCTATACCTCGATCAACATCCCTTACGGATCTATGGCATCATCGATTTCTCCTGAGCCAAGCGACAGACAGTCGCTCTCTACCTTCAGAACAATGGGAAGTACCCTTGCGGGAGTTATCGTCGGCGCGGGAATTCCCTTATTCGCATACGACGAGGTCGGAGAAAACACCGTCTTGAACGGTCCTAGATTTACCCTTATCGCAGGTATCTTCTCAATTCTCTCGATAATTTGCTACCTGCTCTGCTATACCCTGACGACCGAGCGAGTGGTAAGCGACACACCGACAAGGGAGCAACCGAGTGTGGGAAGAATGCTTGGCGATGCTATAAAAAACAGAGCGCTCATCTCAATTATCGTAGGCTCGATCGTGATGCTGCTTGCTCAGCTTACAATGCAGTCCATGTCAAACTATATCTATCCGAACTACTATGGCAACGTGAGGGCGCAATCGGTCTCAACGCTGGCAATGATGGGCGGTATGATGATCGCTGCAGCGGTGGCAAAACCGCTTGCAAAACGATTCGGCAAGGCAGAGATAAGTGCGGCATCAAACCTGCTTGCGGCGGCTGTATGCATACTTTTATTTGCAATCAGGCCTGAAAACGTGTGGGTTTACGTTTTAGTCAATCTCGTGAGCTGGCTCGGACTCGGCATATTTGCGATGGTGTCCTGGGCGCTGATAACAGACGTTATAGATGATGCGGAATTAAGAAACGGGCGGCGCGAGGACGGCTCTATATATGCGCTCTACTCCTTCGCAAGAAAGCTCGGCCAAGCGGCGTCTGCAGGTTTGACGGGAGCTCTGTTATCCGCAATAGGATACAGTGACAAGACAGCCTTTGACGAGGGAGTGCTGAGGGGTGTGTACGACATCTCAACTCTCGTCCCCGCCCTCGGCTTTGGTGCTTTGGCCTTGATACTGTGGTTCTGGTATCCCTTGCATAAGCGAAAGGTAGAGGAAAACGTCAGGCTGCTCGAGTTGAAGCACAAAAGTAGATAAAAGATAGGCCATCTCCGGAGTAAATCTCCCAGAGATGGTCTTTTTTCATTGTTCGTTTAGGAATTTTTCACAATTTGTTTTATTAAAATACACAATAACGATTTGACATTTTTGTAAATATGTGATACAATTATAGTAGAATAAATGATTAATGGGAGGTATGACAAAAATTGCATTCGGTTTTAGTCAAAAAGCTTAAGGAATCACTCATATCGGTGCTTCCAATAGTGGCCATAGTTTTCGTACTTAATTTCACACCACTTATCAACTTTACTACGCCTGAAATAGTCGTATTTCTCATTTCAGCGGTATTTCTTATACTCGGTATAGCGCTGTTCAATCTCGGCGCTGACCTTGCGATGACGCCTATGGGTGAGCATATCGGCTCGGGACTTACAAAGCTAAGGAGCCTTCCCCTGCTCCTCGGCGTATGCTTCGCAATGGGAATACTTATCACGGTTGCTGAGCCCGACCTTACGGTGCTTGCAAACCAGGTATCGATGATAATGAACCCGAAGGTCCTTATCTTCACGGTAGGCGCGGGTGTCGGTCTGTTGCTCGTTATCTCGATAATCAAGATAGTAACGAGAACCTCACTCTCTAAGCTGCTTATGTTCTTCTATATGCTGCTCTTTGCGGTAACGTCTATACTTATCGCAAGCGGAAACAGCGATCTTATCCCTATGGGATTTGACTCCGGCGGAGTTACCACAGGTCCTATTACAGTTCCCTTCATCATGGCGCTGGGCGTAGGTATCGCGGCGACGGTCGGAGGTAAGGACGCGAGTGAAAACTCCTTCGGTCTTATTGCGCTCTGCTCCGTAGGTCCGATCCTCGCGGTGCTCGTGCTCGGATGTACCGTTTCGGGAGAGATGGAGCCCTATGACCTTTCTCAGTACGTTCTCAACTACGGATTCTCGCACGTTATCGAGGCGATCCTTGAAACTGCGAAGGAGGTGCTCATAGCCCTCGGACTTATCGTACTGTTCTTCGTTGCGCTCCAGATCGCGGTGCTTAAGCTCCCCAAAAAGAGACTTATCCAAATCGCGGTCGGTATCGGCTACACCTTCCTCGGTCTTGTTATCTTCCTCTCTGCAGTAAAGATCGGCTTTATGCCTATCGGCTACAAGCTCGGCACGGAGATCGCAGGAAATAAGGTCGTGGCAATCATCTTCAGCCTTGTTATCGGTATGGTGGTCGTGCTTGCGGAGCCTGCGGTACACGTACTTAACAAACAGGTTGAGGAGATCACTGATGGTACGGTCAGCAGAAAATCGATGATGATAGCTCTGTCTATCGGTGTCGGTCTTTCCATCTGTCTGTCTATCGTGAGAATAATCTTTGATTTCAGTATACTGTTCTATCTTATCCCGGGATATATGATATCCCTGGGTCTGTCCTTCTTCGTCCCCGGTCTTTACACCGCAATCGCGTTTGACTCGGGCGGAGTTGCATCCGGTCCTCTCACCTCAAGCTTTATCCTTCCCTTCGCGGTAGGCGTATGCGCGGGTGTTACGGGCGGTGTTGACAGCATTCTCTCCAACGCATTTGGAATCGTAGCGATGGTCGCTATGGCTCCTCTTATCGCAATTCAGCTGCTCGGCTTCAGATCGATCATCTCCAAGAAGATCAGCGACGGCATCGCAATGAAGAAGATACTCAGCGCGGACGACGAGCAGATCATAGACTTTATGTAAGGAGGCGCAGGATATGGCAAGAGCTTACAGAATTAAAAAAGGCGCAAAGCCCACCACAAGCGAGACTGCGCGCCCTACGGGAATGACAGCTCCCAAGAAGCTGATGCTTCTCTTTACCATCGTAAACCGTAACAAGGCGGAATTCTACGTTGACGTGCTCCAGAAGTTCGAGATCAATATGCAACTCGTGCTCGCGGCAAACGGAACGGCAGACACAAGCATCCAGAGCCTTCTCGGACTTACGGACTCCGAAAAGTCGGTGATCATCAGCGTTGTAAGACGCGACAAGAGCCGCGCGGCGCTCAGCGAGCTTGAAGAAAAGTTCAAGACGGTAAAGGGCGGTAAGGGTATCGCCTACACCGTGCCTATGACGAGCACCATCGGCGTCGCAATCTATCAGTTCCTTAGCAATACAACAAGTGGAGGTTTAATATGAAAAGCTACAAGCACGAAGTAATAATGTGTATAGTTAACTCCGGCTTCTCAGAGGCGGTTATGGACGCGGCAAGAGAGCTTGGCGCAAGAGGCGGAACGGTTATCAGAGGACGCGGAACTGCTAACCTCGAGGCCGAGAAGCTCTACGGAATCGCTATCCAGCCCGAGAAGGAGATCGTAATGATCCTTGTTGAATCCTCCCTGAAGAACGATATTCTCCACGCGCTCTACAAGGCAGTCGGACTCAACACTCCCGGCCAGGGTATCGCCTTTGCTATGCCCGTTGAGGACGCAGTCGGACTTAACGCCACTCCCATCGAGGACTTCAAAGGTGAGGAATAAGCCATAATTTGACTACTATAAGTTAGCAAATCCGACGCAATGGCGTTGTGTTCTTAGGAACACAACGCCATCTCTATTCGCCTATGGAGAGTTGTATTGCTACGCAGTTATATTTGGACTTTGTCCAAGTGATATTCGCTTCGCGAGTTTGGGTTCAGCGGCGAATAGAATACAACTGCAAGGCGAGGCCTTGCAATATCACTTTTGCAACAGCAAAAATAATACGCCGCGGGAGGCGGCATATAACTAAACACTTTACATTTGCTCATCACCATCAAGCTATACATACAATAAAAAGAAAGCCTACCGATTTCTCGGTAGGCTTTTAATATTTAAAGTAACTAATTACTTCTCAGAAGTCTCTGCGGGTGCGTCAACAGCTACGAGTCTAACGATAGCAGTCTCTGCGCCGTCGCCACGACGGGGACCCATCTTGTAAACCTGGGTGTAACCGCCCTCTACCTCAGCGTACTGAGGAGCGATCGTGGAGAATAGTTTCTTAGCAACGTCTTCCTTGGTGATGTACTCAAGAGCTGCTCTGTAGTTTGCGAGACCGCCCTTCTTACCGAGGGTGATCATCTCGTCCGCCT
>CAZUQN010000076.1:0-6901 GCA_964622425.1 uncultured Ruminococcus sp. | reverse complement strand
CGAAGCATATCATAACTCATAACTTGCCCGTAAGGGCAATCATAGTTTAGCGTGATTTGTCCGTTAAGGACATCACGCTAATCAGTAGCCTGCTTTTTATGTATTTAATGACGCTCGATCTGCTGAATTGCCTCGCTGACGTCCTTAGCGTCTCTGACGTTCTCAATACCGTAAAGATGAGTGCTTACGCCTCTTCTTCCGCTGTAATGAACCTGGACCGTCGAGAACATGAACGATGTCGTGCCGTTTTTGTGCGTGAATACCTGCATATTGGTAAGGTCGCGTCCGTACCAGACGTCAATACGGCTTCCGCGCTTTCTGATTATCGCCTTGTCGGTAATAACGTAGGCGGTATTCTTCTTCATATGCTCATTTATTATGAATCTACCGACGACCATATAAAGCCCAACGAGCACAAAGGGAACGCCGAATAAGGCAAACATTCCGCCTGCTTGCATAGCCATACTGATCCAAAAGAGCGCGAAAAGAGTAAAGAAAATACCAAAAGGAATTGTAACGAGCTCGTCGGGGCGCATAGTTACCCCTTTCTCGGGTCTCCCCTTCCACAGAACTCTGTCGCCGGGACCAATATAAATATCGGCGAAGCTATAATCGGTATCAATATTCCAAGACATTATTTTTTCACCTTCTTGTACTTATCGCACTCAACGTAATAAGTTGCTTCACTGTCTGCCACGTGCAGAGCAAATGCAAGCGGGAACATCTCAAACGCTGCGGAAACGTTGCGCTGATCCTCGGTCGAGGAATAGCCCATATGATATCTGATGGCAAACGCCTCTTCCCTCTTGAGCATCATATAGGGAGAGATCATATACACGCTCTTCTCGCCGTGACCGTATGGGAGCTGATCGTCATACTCAAAGGTATCGACTCTCTGCCATACGCCCTTCTCGTCCTTAACGTTTCTGAAGCCCTTCTTATATACGTTGACCTTGCAAAGATCGTGCAAGAGAGCTACGATAGCGAGAGATTCCTCGCTGTATTCAAAGCCGAGCTCCTTAGCCTTATCCGAGTTCATATAAGCGACAAGACAGTCGTAAACGTTGAGCGAGTGGTCAAGAAGGCCTCCCTCGTAAGAGGAATGGAAACGAGAGCTCGCAGGAGCGGTAAAGAAGTCCGAGTGAGGCGAAAGAAGGAATTGAAGAAGCTTATCCGAGCCCTCTCTGGTTATCTTGGACTTAAATATCTCTATAAATCTCGCCTTGTTATCCTTAACGTCGGGAGTATCGTTAAAAAGGTTATTTTCCATGGTATTTCTCCGTATACTTTTCAATTTACAATAAAATTCTATCACATCTCGGATGAAAATACAATAGAAAAAATCACTTATTCAAAAATTCTTCTATCTCTAAGTAAAGCTTTTCATCCTCTTGATAGGAAAAATCGGTGCAGTCAACTCTGATTATCTCGCCCGGGTAATCCGCTCCGCGTAGCTCATCGAGAGTTGCCTTGAAGGCGGAGAGCTCGGTGAAATCCTGCGATTTGTGCACAGGGTGTCTGTTCTCCGAAAGACGCTTGTTGAAGCGCTTGTGAAGCGTAGCATCATCGCCGTCAAAAACAATAGAAAGGACGTCGCAACCATTGGATATGCACTTAGCGGTAAGCTCCTTAAGCTCGTAATCCTTGAAGTTTGACTCAAGAATAAGAGCTTCACCTTCTCCGTCTATAAGGTACATCATAAGCTCGAAGGAAATGACCGAGAGCTTCTTGTTCTCTTCTCTGTTTGCGGTATAGATATTGTCGCCGAGTATTTCCTTGAGTCTATCCTTATTCACAACGGATATACCGAAGCGCTTACCCACAAGATTAGAGAAGGTAGACTTTCCGCCGGCTAAAACGCCGCCGATCAAAATTAACTTTTTCATCACAGCCTCCTTACGCTTTCTTAGGATATTATATCACATTTGCGGGGATAAATCAACAGTATAAAGAAAGAGCCGGTGAAAAATCATCACCGACTCTAAGGAAAAATCAATTATTCTTGACGTGAACGTCGAGCTGATTGAAGGGTATCTCGATGCCTTCCTTGTCAAAGGCCGCCTTAACAGCCTCAAGAACGTCGAAGTTAACAGTCCAATAGTCATCACTCTTTACCCAAGCTCTTGCAACAAGATCAACGCTGCTTGCACCGTGAGCAGATACACGTACCATAGGCGCGAGATCATCAAGTGTGAGCTCGTGAGAGGTGAGAATATCCATCACGATATTCTTAGCGCGTTCAAAATCATCGCTATAACCTATCGAGAAGGTGAAGTCTACCCTTCTGGTATCCTTTACCGAGTAATTCACGATAGAGCCCGAGGAGAGAGGTCCGTTAGGTATGTATACTACCTTATTATCTCCCGTACGAATCTTTGTGTTGGTGATGTGAATATCCTCAACAGTTCCCGAACATCCCTGAGCCTCGATGTAATCATCTACTCTGAAGGGACGGGTGAGAATAATGAGAATACCTCCGGCAAGGTTAGAAAGAGCGCCGTTAAGCGCAAGACCTACACATGCACCGAGAGATACAACGAGCGCCGCAAGTCCGCTTGTGTCGATACCGACAAAGCCGATGAGGCATATTGCGATAAGGCATTTGAGTCCAAGTCTGAAAATGTAAGCAAAGGTGCGGGCGAGGGTCTTATCAAGCTTTCCGTTCTCACCGCTTTTCTCAATCTTTCTCGCTATAAAGTTCACTATCTTGAAGGATACGAACATAAGAACAAGAGCGATCAAAAGACGAAGTCCGGCAGTGGTTGCCCAGTTGATGACCGTATTCAGGATGTTAGATAAAAACTAATTCCAATCCATTTTTTAAAATTTCTTTCTTTTATTTTCTATTTATAACCAAGCAATTCTGCCCGATAATAAATTCTTAAATGTAAAAATATCACTCAATAAAGTGTACTCGTTTTTCATCATACTGATCGCGAGGCTCGGGATTCTCGGCAGGATAACCAATATGGATAATACCAAGAGGGATATGCTTCTCGGGAAGAGAAAGGACCTCCTTGATCTTCTTCACTACCCTGACCTGCGGATGTGCACCGCACCATACCGCGCCAAGACCGAGATCAGTAGCGCGAAGAAGTATATTTTCAGTCGCTGCTGAGCAATCCTGGATCCAATATTCCGCAAGCTGCATAGGAAGCGATCTTGAGAGATTACCGCAAACAACGATTGCAAGAGGTGAATCAAATCTGGAGAAACGCGAAGCCTTCTTAACCTCTGCTAGTTTTTCACCGTTTTTTATAACGTAGAACTCCCAAGGAGTCTTATTGCATGCGCTAGGACCGCTCATCGCGGCGTGGAGCAATTCATCAATATATTCATCGGAAACGGGGGTGTCTAAAAACTTTCTGACACTTCTTCTTTTTAAAAGCGCTTCTTTAAGTTCCATAATCATCTCCTACGAGTTTATTCTACTCTTATATTATATCATACACGATCTAAAAATACAATACCGTACACTCAAGTTTCTTTCGTATGAAAACATCTTGCATAGACAAATAGATCACATATACTGCCGATTAGCGCTAATAAGCCGCCGATCGACGTTTTTTCGTTGCGTTTTTTACGCGCATCGGTATAATTAGATTTGAAAAAAACGTCATAGGAGGATATATGAAGGCTATAAAAACAATTGATCTGACTAAAAAATACAAGGATCTTGTCGCGGTTGATAAGCTGAATCTGGAGATCGATGAGGGTGAGCTTTTCTCTCTCCTCGGAATTAACGGCGCGGGAAAAACAACTGTAATAAAAATGCTCACCACTCTTACAAGTCCGACGAGCGGTGAAGCTTACGTCGACGGAAAAAGCACCTCTAGCGACGGTGCGGACGTGAAGCGCGTCATAGGTGTCTCGCCTCAGGAAACCGCGGTTGCGGAAAATCTTTCGGTTAAAGAAAATCTCGAGCTGATGTGCGGAATACACGGCTTTCCCAGGGAAAAGACAAAAGCGAAGATAAACGAATTATCCAAGCAATTGAATCTTAGCGCTATTCTTTCAAGGAAGGCCGGAAAGCTCTCCGGCGGTTGGCAGCGCAGACTGAGTATCGCGATGGCGCTTATCAGCGAGCCGAAAATACTGTTCCTCGACGAGCCTACTCTCGGGCTTGACGTTATTGCACGTAGCGAGCTCTGGGATCTGATCTTGACCTTAAAAGGCAAAGTTACGATCATACTCACAACTCACTATATGGAGGAGGCGGAGGTGCTGTCCGACCGTATCGGCATAATGAAAAACGGTAGACTCTTGGTAAGCGGCACGGCAAAGGAGTTGATGGAAATGACGTCTGCTGACAGATTTGAAAACGCGTTTATTTCCATCGTAAAGGAGGCAGGCAAATGAGAATGCTACACTTTGCAAAAAGGTGCGCAAAGGAAATTCTGCGCGATCCATTAAACCTGATGTTTGGTCTTGGATTTCCCGTCGTTCTTCTCTTGTTGCTCAGCGCGATACAAGCAAACGTACCGGTAAGCCTATTTGAAATCGAAAGCCTAGCCCCCGGGATCGGCGTATTCGGTTTATCGTTTATGACGCTTTTCTCGGCTACTCTGATTGCTAAAGACAGAGAAACCTCGCTCTTGCAACGCCTATATACCACTCCTTTGCAAGCAATTGATTACATTTTAGGCTATATGCTTCCCATATTGCCTATCGCAATGGCGCAAAGTACGGTATGCTATACCGTCGCGATAATACTTGGTCTTAAGATAAAAGTGACGGTGATTTATTCCATACTTATGATGTTGCCTATCTCGCTCTTGTATATTTCACTCGGGCTTTTGTGCGGAAGCGTATTTAACGTGAAGCAGGTAGGAAGCATTTGCGGAGCTCTGCTTACCAACCTATCTGCTTGGCTTTCGGGTGTGTGGTTTGATCTTAAGCTTGTCGGCGGAGCTTTTGAAAAAATAGCGAATCTTTTGCCTTTTGTTCACGCAGTCGAGCTTGAGAGAGCCGTATTAAACGGAAGCTACGGTGATATCTCGGCACATCTATGGCCCGTACTTATCTATGCGGTGTGTATCACTGCCTTGGCAATTTCACTCTTTTTAAAGCAGATGAAGAGGCAATAAAAAACAAAATCAAATAAAATGAGGATACTGCGGGTTTAATCCGTAATATCCTCTTTTTTAGTTAATAATAATTTATCCAAGAATGTAGCTAAGTCCGTCCTGAATGTGGAGATCCCACCAATGCCAGGAGTGGTTACCCTCGCTCTGATCGTATCTGTGCTCTACTCCAAGCTCGGTTAAGAGAGCGTCAAAGCGAATACTGTTATCAAGGAGATGATCGTCCTCACCGCACCACATATAAAGCTTCGGGAATGGCTTGCCTTCACGCGCATTTGCCTCTGCAAGAGCGTAAACGTCGTGACACGTGCCGCGAAGCTGCTCGGTATCGGTAAGATCATAGCCGAAGATAGCCTTCCACTCCTCTATCGAGTGACGTGCAAAGGAAGGCACGTCAAGAGCACCCGAGAGGCAGATACAACCGCCGTATGACTCGGGGTGAGTAAGTGCCGCCTTTACTGCACCGTAACCTCCCATAGAAAGACCGCCGATGAAATTATCCTCGCGCTTATCCGACATTCCGCGGAAGAAGCCGCGGCAAGCCGAGGGAAGCTCCTCTGTGATGAAGGTGAAATACTTCGCTCCGTTTGCCATATCCGTATACCAGCTACGTCCGCCGTTTGGCATAACCACGGCTATACCGAGTTCGGTTGCATAGCGCTCAATCGAGGTTCTGCGCTCCCAAATGGTGTGATCGTCAGAAAGTCCGTGGAGAAGATAAAGCGTCTTGTAAGTCTCCCCTGCTCCCGTATTCATACCAATAAGCGTCTTTGCATTTTCGGGTAAAATCACGTTTACACTAACCGCTCGACCGAGCGCGTCGGAATGAAATCTTAATTCACAAAAAGCCATAAAGCACCGCCTTAGCCATAAAAAATTCAAGAATATTCTAGCATAGATTGCGGGTGATTGTCAACATGTGTAATGAAAGTAAAAGAGATTAAGGCAGAGACACTTGTGCTCTGTCTTTTGTTTGTGAAGAAACGCACAAACGTTGCGTAAGCGTAGGTAAAAACGCAAAAAAGGTGCATGCTCTACTCAAATTGGTTTCTCTTTTGTTCTATTTTTTCTTGGATATGTGAAATCAAAAAACAACCAAGAGGGGCAAGTGGGATGAATATCCAAAACAAAAATTCCCACACATAGCTTATCTGATAGACAAATTTAGAAACTTGCGTATATTCACCGTGATTCCCCAAAAAGTATGTGTTGTCCTCGCAATAACCAAGTGATGCGAAGCCTCCTACAATGAGACCATAGAGAAGAAAGCCTGCTATAATGACGATTCCTATCGTGTTCCAAAAGCAAATAAGCGTATTAGTTTTATCTTTCTTCATTTTATCTTTCTTCATTTTATATTCTCCTTTGCGATATTGATTGAAGCAATCAACATTCTGCGGATTGTGCCGCATTGATTATACAAATCGTTTGTGGTCTCGCGATCCGGCAATTCGGATTTCACGAATAATTCAAGCCAGAATTCAGTTTCATAACATTCCTTCAGTGCAATTTGAAACTTTGCAATAAAGTCGGCTTTGCTATGAGCATAATTTGCTTCGTGAATATTGGCACCGATAGATGTAGAGGAGCGCTCTAATTGGTTTGCAAGAGAATAATATCCTTTGATACCGTCGCACATTTTAATAACTTTAACAGCAAAGTCTGTGGATAGGTCGCGGAGCTTTGAGTCAGCTATAGTAACACCGCCTTTCTATCGTTATTATACCATAATTCAGATAGCTTTTCAAGTGAAATTTTTGTCCGACACGTATTGACACGGTCAATATTTTGTGATATAATGATTGGCGTTGAGGGAG
>CAZUQN010000075.1:0-6942 GCA_964622425.1 uncultured Ruminococcus sp. | reverse complement strand
GGGCTCTGTAAACGATGACGGTGAAGTTACCGTATTCTCCGAGGGCGGCAAGGGTAAGATCCAGCCTACCTCTCAGGACGGTATCGCGTTCTACTACACCGCGGTTCCTACCGAGTATAACTTCACACTCCGCGCAACCGTTACTATTGACAGCTGGACTATCTCCAACGGTCAGGAGGGCTTCGGCCTTATGGCTACCGACCGTCTCGGCACCTCCGGCGACGGCTCCGATTTCTGGAACAACTCCTACCTCGTAGGCTCTACCAAGTTCGAGTACCGTTATGAGTCCGGTGAGGACGGCGATGGTATTGTTTACAACAACCATACCGCACTCGAATATGCAAGCTTCCCCAAGTATACCATGAAGCTTGGTCTCGGTGTTATCGAGCGTACGGGCGTTAACGCTGAGAACCTTGACCTCTTCCAGAAGAATGATACCAATACCATCCAGACGCAGTTCAAGTCCGACAGCAGAACCTTTGAGTCTATCTGCGGATACTACGGTATGGAAAAGGGAACCTATAACGTAGTAGGCAATTATACCGGTACGACCCCCGAGGGTACTCTCGAGGACAGATTCCTTATGACTACCTTCATTCTTGAGATACAGAAGAACAATACCGGTTACTTCGCTACCTATTACGATACCGAGGGCAACATCGTTGCTCAGGAGAAGTTCTACGATCCCGACGCGCTCTCCAAGCTTGACAGTGAGAACGTTTACGTCGGCTTCTTCGCATCCCGTAACGCTCGCGCGACCTTCTCCGATATCCACTTCGAGACTATTCTCGCAAGCGAGGATAAGCCCGCTGAGGAAAGACCTATCACACTTGTTAAGCCTACCGTTTCTCTTTCGTCTCCTACTGTTACTACCGAGCTCGGTTACGCAATAGAGATCGATACCAACGTTGACGGTACTCTTAAGATAACCCTTAACAACAAGGTTATCGCAGAGGGCGTTGAGGTTAAGGGACTTGTCCGCTATACGCTCGATACAACTCTCATTTACGGTGAGAACGAGCTTGCGGTAACCTTCACCCCCGATCCTGATCAGTATCTTGGAGAGTACACTGAGCTTTCGACTACCGAGAATCAGTCCTTCTCCACAACGATAATCGCAAATAAGGGCTTCTACCACAACAAGGTAGTTTACGTTTCCACTACCGGTACTCCCAACGGTAACGGTACTAAGGAATATCCCCTTGATATCTACACCGCAGTAGATAATGCGATCCCCGGCCAGACCATCGTTATTATGGAAGGCACCTACAACCTTAAGAGCACTATTAAGATCCAGCGCGGTATGGACGGTACCGCCGAGGAGCCTATCAAGATGATAGCTGATCCCGAGGCTAAGACCAGACCCGTGTTTGATTTCCAGAGAGAATGTGCGGGTATCGTACATGGCGGTGACTACTGGTACTTCTACGGATTCGATGTAACCAATACCGCAGATATGCAGAAGGGCTTCCAGGTTTCCGGTAACTACAATACTCTCGATAACATTCACACCTACCGCAACGGTAACTCGGGTATTCAGATCAGCCGTTACACCGGTACCGATCTCTATCCCGATTGGCCCGCATACAACCTCATTCTTAACTGTACCTCTTACTGCAACTATGACCTCGGATTCGAGGATGCAGACGGCTTCGCAGCTAAGCTCACCATAGGTGAAGGTAACGTATTCGACGGTTGTGTTGCATACAACAACGCAGATGACGGTTGGGACCTTTACGCTAAGGTTGAGACCGGTCCTATCGGCTCTGTAACCATTAAGAATTGCGTAGCTTACGCAAACGGCTTCGTCCCCGGCATAGACGGCAAGACCGGTAACGGTAACGGCTTCAAGCTCGGCGGCTCCAGCCTTTCCGGCAAGCACGTGCTCATCAATTCCTACGCATTCTATAACCTTGCAAAGGGTATAGATTCTAACAGCTGTCCCGACATTATCGTCGAGAATTGCATCAGCTACAACAACGGATCCTACAACTGTGCGTTCTACACCAACGTAGGCGACCAGACCGACTTCAAGGCAAGCGGCATCATCTCCTTCAAGGATTCCGATCTTGTAAACCACGTTCCCTCCGGAGATCCCGCAAGAGGTGAGCAGCTCAAGGGTAAGGGCACTCAGGCATCGGGTAAGGATAAAGAGGCTGACTACATCAACGCTACCACCTATTACTGGAACGGTTCTGCATGTCAGAACGCATCCGGTCAGACTCTCACCGCGGATATCTTCAAGAGCCTTGTGTTCACCGAGATTACAAGAAACGAGGATGGCACGATCAATATGAACGGCTTCCTTGAGCTTACCGACGCGGCTCCCGAGAACGCAGGCGCAAGACCTGCAGGCTCCGCTTCCTCCGACAACAGCACTCTTCCCGAGGGCGATATGCACGAGTTCAGCGAGGAATGGACTACTATTGATAATCAGTATCACTGGCACGAGTGCGAGTGCGGCTTCAGAACCGATCTTGGAGAGCATGAGTATGAGTACATAATGGATCAGATGCCTACTCCCACCTCCTCCGGCTGGAAGCACAGAGAGTGTACTGTCTGCGGCAAGAAGGGACCAAAGATTGAGGTTTATTACAGCGAGCTCAATCCCAGCGATCCTCCCGTAGACGAGACTCCCGACGTCGGTAATGAGATCGATCACAGCGAGTGCGAACCCGAGAGTCGTCTCGTAGCGATCATTCGCTTCATCATCAACATTATCCATAAGATCCTCGGCAAGCCTGAGATCTGCTACTGTGGAGAAGAATTATAAATCAATCAAATAGAGGTATGAGGCAGGGCTCGCAAGAGCTCTGCCTTTTTACTACTTTTGCAAACATATTTTAACAAAAATGGGGGTAAAATCGTGCACATATACGTTTGATTCACTTTATAACTTTAGCGTTTCAAAGTGAGTTAATGATAAAAACTTGAATAAAACACTTGATTTATTTTTTTGCGTGTGTTATTCTTTAGGTGTAAGTAATAATTCAGAGGAGGCGTATGATGAAGGAGCTTAAGAGCTTTCAGCGCATAGGCACAACACCGCACCGCAGCTATTACATTCCGTTTGCCGAGGGAGACTCGGTCGGAGAGAGACTTGGAATTATCGACCGAGCGACAAGCTCGCGTTTCACGTTGCTTGACGGCGTGTGGCAGATAAAGGCACTCAGGCACGTAGAGGACTTTGATATTTATGAGGAGCTTGACTCCGAGATACCCGTCCCCTCGTGCGTGCAGATGCACGGATTTGATCAGATTCAGTATCTCAATACCCGCTATCCCTTTGCGGTTATTCCGCCCCACGTGCCCCATGAGAATCCATCCTGGCATTACCGCCGCGCCTTCAACTTAAAAAAGAAGGCGGGGGAGAGATATTATCTTAATTTTGAGGGAGTCGACTCCGCATTCTATCTTTACGTAAACAGCGTGAGAGTTGGCTACTCGCAAATATCCCACGCGACGAGCGAGTTTGATATTACCGAGCTTGTGAAGGACGGTGAGAACCTCATCGACGTCCACGTTATCAAGTGGTGCGCCTCTACCTACCTTGAGTGTCAGGACAAATTCCGCTTCTCGGGTATTTTCCGCAGCGTGTATCTGCTTACCCGTCCTGAGGGACATATCACCGATTACAAGCTTGAGACGAGGCTGTCAGGGGATATGGGAATACTGACCTTTATCAATGAGAGCGCCGTGGATATAAGATGCGTATTTTGCGGTGAGGAAAAGGTAGCTAAGGCGGGGGCGTGTATAGAATTTACGGTAGAAAACGCTGTTTTCTGGTCACCCGACTGCCCTAAGCTTTATCCCCTTAGGCTTTACGCTCTCGGTGAGATGATAGAGGAGAGAGTGGGCTTCCGCGAGGTCAGTATCGACGGGTGCGTATTCAAGGTCAATGGCGAATCGGTAAAGCTCAAGGGTGTTAACCGCCACGAGTTCAACTGTGATACCGGTGCTACCGTCACCCTTGACGATATGGCAAGGGATATAGAAATAATGAAGGAGCTGAATGTCAACGCGGTCCGCACCTCGCATTATCCCGACTGTCCCGAGTTCTACCTTCTCACCGACGCCTACGGTATATACGTTATGAATGAGGCAGACCTCGAGATGCACGGTGCTTGCGTCAGGGACGGACGCTATGAATTCTCGCTCTGGAGAGAATACGCAGAGGATATGCTCTTCGCCCACGGCATTACCGACAGACACACCGCTTTAGTTGAGAGAGACAAGAACCGCTCAAGCGTTATTATCTGGTCGCTCGGTAACGAGAGCTCATTCGGTCAGGCGTTCTTCGGAGGAGTGGATTATATCCGCGCAAGGGATAAAACAAGACCGGTTCATTACGAGAGCCTCCAGCAGGCCGATCCTAAATACTACTTTACTGACAGAGTGGATATGGTCAGTATGATGTATCCCTCGATCGCAACGATAAGGGAGAAGGTGCTCGACAACTCCGATGAAACTCGTCCCTTCGTTATGTGTGAGTACACTCACGCTATGGGCAATTCTTCGGGCGATATATCCGATTATTGGAAGCTTATCTACTCGCAAGAGCAGATGATGGGCGCCTTTGTCTGGGAGTGGGCAGACCACGGCATCAGGACCGAGAATGGCTTTCTCTACGGCGGCGATTTTGGGGAAAGAGAGCACGACGGCAACTTCTGTATTGACGGTCTTCTGACTCCCGACCGTAAAATAAAATCTAGCGCTCTTGAGATGAAGGCGGTCTATGGCGGAAAGCTGAGCTCCGAGATAAAGGAGGTCGCAATTCCCGAAATAAAGAACGGTAATAAAAACGTTGAAATCGACGTTGATCCTCATACGGGCGCTCTCATTTCGGTTAAAGCAGACGGTGAAGAAATACTGAGGGCTCCTCTTAGATTCAATATAACAAGATACACAGATAACGACAGAAACCTTCTCGGCCATTGGTACGGACGCTGTCACCTTGACGAGTGTCTGCCTCATATACTTGCCTCGGAGAAGACCGAGACGGGTTACCGCTTCGAGGGTGTTCTTGCCGCAAATTGCCTTATGCCTGCGGCCGAGTTTAAGCTTGGATATGAGGTGAAGGGAAACGAGCTAACTATCGACATAGACTACAAGCTTGCGGATTACGTCTCGAGCTTCCCGCGCTTTGGTATAGAGCTTCTTATCGATAAGAAGGATAATAGCTTCTCCTACGTCGGCTACGGCCCGACCGAGACCTATGTTGACAAGCATATAGTGGCGGAATACGGATACTACGAGAGCACCGCTGAGGACAACTACGACAGAAATTACGTCCGTCCTCAGGAGTCGGGAAGTCACTATCATACGACCTATCTCTCGCTCGACGGACTCTTTACGCTTACTGCCGAGAAGCCATTCTCCTTCTCGCATAACCCATATTCGACAGAGCAGCTGAGAACGGTACAGCACAATTTCGAGCTCCCGGAGAATGACTTTGTTAGCCTTTGCATCGACCTCGCGATGCGTGGCGTAGGCTCGCATTCCTGCGGACCGAAGCTTGATGAAAGGTACGAGATCCCGAGAGAGGGAAGCAATAAATTTAAGCTTGTGTTCTGAGCATAAGGCTGTAATAATAAAAATGCAGATGACTTTTAGCCATCTGCATTTTTGCGTTTTTTGAATATAAAAGTTGTCATATTCGTGGATTAATAAGGTTGAAAGCGCGATAATAGAAATCGAATATATATGCTTTAGCGATCATAGCAGAGGCAGATCCTTGATAAGCTCGCTCGCTATGACACGGTATGCTGGGCGGTACTCGCGACGGAAGGTGTCGGAGTGATGTATTGCAGGATATCCGTTATCCCTCCATTTGCCGACTGCACTGTCGAAGTCCAAAAGAGAGAAGGGAAGAGCCGACTCGCATATAAGGCTTCTCGCAACGGCGAGCTTTTCCTCAAGCCTTGCCTTGCCGTCTTCTTTCTTTGCAGAAAGGAAGAAAAGCTTACCGAGTGCTTCTGCATCGATCCCGCGCTTAAGGCAACCGAGGTGTAAGCGGACGTAGTCGCCGTCGAGACGGTCTATCAGCTCGTCCTCGCCCTTAGAGTTACATAAGCTCTCACTCTCGCGCTTTATATATTCTATTGCACCCTCGAGCGACGTTACCATATGCTCGCACCCGAGCGAGCTTTGATAGAGAAACTTCAGAAGATCAGCAATCTCCATCATTGGGTATTTTTTATAGTGCTCAAGTATCAGTGAGCGTGTTTTTTCATACTGAGTCATAGTGATCTCCTTATGTGCGGGAGGCTTTGCGCTTCTATTGTAACATATTTGTGATAGATTTTCAATGTATAGAAAGAAATATCTGTGTTGTGTTTTCTGAGACGGGATTTTCGCCTAAGGGCGATTATTCTCACGCTTGCCGCTTATACGAGCAAGGTGCGAACAAATATCAGCAACAAACAAAGCACTTACATAGTTCAGATGCGCGATGTGGGTTCTCGTCCTCGCCGGCTTCGGCAAAATAAAAAAGACATCTCGTTGAGAGAGGCATCGTGTAGCGGGATTTTGCTCTAAAGAGCAATATATCCGCACTCTGCGCCTGACAAGCGAGCTTGTCGATCTTCGAGTGGGATATGCAGCATACCGCCTTGCGCGGTAGCTTGCCATGCGAGCAGATGGTACTTTGAGTAGATAAAAAGCGGAACGAGTCGCAAAAAGGGAAGAGCGAGCGGCAATACCCACCGCTTTCAAAGCAACTGTGTTCGAGTCGAATCACCGATTCAACCAAAAAAAGAAGGACAGCCACAAGGAGTTTTGAACAAGGCGGGATTTTCGCCTCAAGGCGAATATTCCTATCGTTCGCCTTAGATGAGCGAGCTCCTCACGGCTTCACTTGGAATGCGAACCCACGGTCTCCAGTTCCTGAACAAATACGCCATCGTTTTTTGACTACTTTTGTTGACTTTTTGGTGCTTTTTA
>CAZUQN010000074.1:0-7152 GCA_964622425.1 uncultured Ruminococcus sp. | reverse complement strand
CTCTGCAACCGCCGAGCCGAGACCGCCGATGATGTTGTGCTCCTCTGCGGTAACGATGCATCCCGTGGTCTTTGCCGCCTCGATGATGTCTTCCTTATCAATGGGCTTGATGGTGTGAACGTTGGTTACACGAGCGGAAATGCCTTCCTCTGCGAGCTTCTCTGCTGCCTCGATCGCCATATAGAGCATGGTACCGGTTGCCATGATGGTAACGTCTGTACCCTCGCGGACGGTGAGGTTCTTGCCAAACTCGAACTTATAATCAGCCTCGTCGAATACTACCGGAACAGCGAGTCTGCCGAAACGGATGTAAACGGGGCCAACGTAGTTGAGTGCCCACTCAACAGCTGCGCGAGCCTCTACGTCATCAGCGGGGTTGAGAACTACCATTCCGGGAATGGTTCTCATAACGCCGAGATCCTCGAGACACTGGTGTGTTGCGCCGTCCTCACCAACGGTGATACCTGCGTGAGTTGCGCCGATCTTTACGTTGAGGTGGGGGTATGCGATGGAGTTACGAACCTGCTCGAAAGCACGTCCTGCCGCAAACATTGCGAAAGTGGATGCGAAAACAGGCTTGCCGGTGGTAGCAATACCTGCCGCAACCGTCATCATATTGCCCTCTGCAATACCGCAGTCGAAGAATCTCTCGGGGAACTTCTTCTTGAACATACCCGTCTTGGTAGCTGCCGCAAGGTCAGCGTCAAGAACAAGGAAATCATATTTTTCACCAAGCTCGGCAAGCGCTCTGCCGTAGCTTTCTCTTGTAGCCTTCTTATCTGCCATTTCCGTCACCTCACTTGAGCTCTTCTTCAATCTTAAGAAGGTCCGCAACAGCTACTTTGTACAGATCCTCCTTGGGTGCCTGTCCGTGCCACTCGCAGGAGTTCTCCATATAGGAAACGCCCTTGCCCTTGACCGATCTTGCGATGATGGCGGTGGGCTTGCCCTTCACCTCTTTTGCCTCATTGAAGGCAGCCTCGAGGGAGTCGAAGTCGTGAGCGTCGGCAAGGATAACGTGCCAGCCGAATGCGCGGAGCTTCTCATCGTGGGGAGTGGGATTCATAACCTCGGTGATAGGACCGTCGATCTGCAGTCCGTTAAGGTCGAGAATAGCAACGAGGTTATCGAGCTTGTAGTGGGCAGCAAACATAGCCGCCTCCCAAACCTGGCCCTCCTCGCTCTCGCCGTCGCCGAGTACGGTGTATACTCTGTAGGAGTCGCCCGAAACCTTAGCCGAGAGAGCCATACCGCAAGCGGTGGAGAATCCGAGACCGAGAGATCCCGTAGACATATCCACGCCCGGAACGCCCTTCATATCGGGGTGGCCCTGGAGTCTTGAGGCAGTCTTTCTGAGAGTCTTAAGCTCCTCCACGGGGAAGAAGCCACGCTCAGCAAGAGTCGCGTAAAGACCGGGTGCTGTGTGTCCCTTGGAAAGAACGAATCTGTCGCGACTTTCGTCCTTAGGGTTTTTCGGGTCGACCTTCATCTCAACAAAATAGAGATAGGTAAGAATGTCTGCGATGGAAAGTGAACCGCCGGGGTGTCCGCACTTGGCGTTATAAACCGCCTCGATGATACCCTGACGCACCTTGTTTGCCGTTTTCTTAAGCTGTAATTGTTTTGACTGATCCATAGCTCCTCCGGAGTGCATATTTTTACATCTATTATTTTACAACATATCGCGCGAAAAGTCAACTGATTTTAAATACATATATTTAATATTTTTCACGAGCGCACCCACGCGTCCCTCGTCGGGCGAAAAAAAAAGAAAGCGAGGCGCCGACAAAAAGCTGCGCCTCACTACTCTGATATTCATTTTTTCGCGGTCCTTGCCGCAAGGAATTAATAGATTACTCTGTTGTAGTACTGATAGATGAACATGGGGATCGCAAGGACTCCGCCTACGATAAGAATTGCGGTCATCTGATCAAGGTTGATGTACACGGTGTAATCGAAGATCTTCTGAACAAAGAAAGCAAGACCGATACCGCCCGCAGCCGCAGTAATGATCATCTCAAGATACTTACGGAGAAGAAGAGCAATAACGGTAGCAACTACCGCAACGGTAATGGAAACCGCGAGGTTGCCCTTGGTATATGCGGTGAGCTCTACGAGGAAGAGCGCGTTGAAGCAGATGTTGTAGGTATCGAAGCCGATAACGCCGACGTAAGCTACGTTGTAGATAAATCTCGACATAACTGCCGCGAAGATACCTACGGCAAGACCGATAGCATATGCGGGGATTGCGGGAACAAAGCCCTGAATAAAAGGAGCTACCCAATGAACGGATGCTACAAAGCCTATTGCAAACAAAAGAAGGAAGCGGATAGTATCGGAAAGACGTCTTCCGAAAAGACCGACTACCAAGCAAAGACAAATCAGAATAATGGGAAAGGCTAATCCGAGTGAAGCGATGTACTCCTTACACGTAGCGACAAAGGGCGCTATCGAAGACTCGTTCATGACGGAGTTTAAGATTGATGTAAACATGTTAAACACCTCACAAAAAATTTTGTCACCATAAATTCTATCACAAGTCTGAACAGATGTCAAGTAATTTTTTCATATTTTAGGGCGCAAAAGCGAATTTTGACGCGAAATTGCAACATTATACCCCGCTTTGTTCAAGAGTGGGATAGAGATTGTATATCGTTTTTTCATTCTTTGCCGCCATACGCACCGTCTGAGCCGCTCCGCTGTACGGTCTCGTTACGTAAGCGATCATCATATCGCACAGGTCGGCAAGACGCTGATTTCTCTGTCTCATACAGCCGTCGGTGTACTCGTCGGTGACGAATTCGACCTCATCAGCGTTGGCGAGAGTGTACTCATAAAGGCTGATCTGCGAGGGCAACCAGGACTCACTCTGATTCCTGCACGGGAGGATGATCATGAGCCTCACGTCGGGGTGGGAAAGACGGAAGCGGATAACCTCCCTTGCGGCTAAGGTATCAAAGCCGAGCGCGCCTCCGGTAATGAAGGTGCGACAGCCCTCGGTGTAGGCAAAGCTCACTGCACGCAAGAGGAGGTCCTCTATTTTATCCTTGTGCCTATCTTCAATTTTTCTGTGTCCGGTAAAGGCGCAGTTTTTCATAGACAGACCTCCTTCTCGTCGTGGTGTGAAACGCATTTTTCAGCGTTTAATGCTAATATATGACAACCAGAATTGTCAAAAAATAGTTTTTACTCGAGCTCGAACGCGCCGGTGTAAAGACTGTAATACTGTCCCCTTTCGGCAATAAGATCGTCGTGTGAGCCGCGCTCAATGATAACGCCGTGGTCAAGAACCATGATTACGTCACTGTTCTGTACGGTGGAGAGGCGGTGCGCGATAACGAATACCGTACGTCCGTGCATAAGCGCGTCCATACCGCGCTGAACGATCTGCTCGGTTCTGGTATCGATCGAGGAGGTAGCCTCGTCGAGTATCATTACCGGCGGGTCGGCAACCGCCGCTCTCGCGATCGCGATAAGCTGGCGCTGTCCCTGAGAAAGGTTTGCGCCGTTGCCGGTGAGCATAGTATCGTATCCCTCAGGAAGTCTTGTAACAAAGTCATCAGCACCCGAGAGCTTAGCCGCGGCGATACACTCCTCGTCGGTGGCGTCAAGCTTGCCGTAACGGATATTGTCCATTACCGTGCCTGTAAAGAGGTTTGTATCCTGAAGAACTATACCGAGCGACTTACGAAGCTCGCTCTTTTTGATCTTGTTGATGTTGATTCCGTCATATCTTATCTTACCGTCGGCGATATCGTAGAAGCGGTTGATAAGGTTGGTGATGGTGGTCTTACCCGCGCCGGTAGCTCCGACGAAGGCAACCTTCTGACCGGGCTCGGCGTAAAGGGTTACGTCACGAAGGACGGGCTTGCCCTCCTCGTATTCAAAGTCCACCTCGGTCATACGCACGTCACCCATAAGAGGAACGTAGGTGATCGTTCCGTCGGACTTGTGAGGATGCTTCCACGCCCACTTGCCGGTGTGCTCGCGGCACTCAACAAGTACGCCGTCGATCTCCTTGACGTTAACGAGAGTTACGTAGCCTTCGTCACATTCGGGCTCTTCATCAAGAAGCTCGAATACTCTCGACGCGCCCGCAAGACCCATAACGACAGAGTTGATCTGGTGAGATACCTGGCTGACGTTGCCTGTAAACTGCTTTGTCATATTAAGGAACGGAACAACAAGAGCAACGGTGAATACCGCATTCTCTGCCCCGCCAAGGGAAAGGTTAGGCATGCCGGAAATGAGAAGCGCGCTTCCCACTATCGCGACTAAGATATAAAGGATATTTCCGATATTGCCGAGGATAGGTCCGAGGACGTTGGCGTATTTGTTAGCCGACACAGCCTCGCGGTAGAGCTCGTCGTTGACCTTATCAAAGTCAGCCTTGCTCTCCTCCTCGTGGCAGAAGACCTTGATGACCTTCTGACCGTTCATCATTTCCTCAACGTAGCCCTCGGTCTTACCCACCGCGATCTGCTGGCGGATAAAGTGACGCGCAGAGCCGCCGCCGATCTTCTTTGTGACAAGAAGCATAAGCGCAACTCCGAGGAATACGACAAGAGACATCCATACCGAGAGCGAAAGCATTACGCACACGAGCACCGAGACGGTGACTACGGTCATCATAAGCTGAGGAATACTCTGTGATACGAGCTGACGGAGTGTGTCGATATCGTTGGTGTAATAGCTCATCACGTCGCCGTGATTGTGAGTGTCAAAATACTTGACGGGAAGATCCTGCATCCTGTCAAACATCTTGTCACGGAACTTCTTGAGAGTTCCCTGAGTGATGGTAACCATAAGCTGGTTGTAGGTGAAGGACGAGATGAGAGATGCAAGGTAGAGGCAAGCCAGCGTGATTACCTGACGGAAAACGTCCGCCTTTACGTCATTCCAGCCGAGTCCCTCCTCGACCGCAACGCCGATTATCTCGTAGACCTCGCGCATAAAGAGTGCGGGGATAGCGCCGATAGCGGCGGAGAGAATAATACAGCAGATGGTGATGGGGAGAAGTCGTGGGTAGAAGGAGAAGAGCTCCTTCAAGAGTCTTTTAAACGTGCCCTTCTTTGCCTTCGGGCGCGGCTTTCTATTTGGAGCCATTTTCTTCACCTCCCATATTATTCTGCGAGAGGTAGGTCTCGCGGTAGACCTCATTAGAAGCGAGAAGCTCATCGTGAGTGCCCATAGCGGCTATCTTGCCGCCGTCGAGGACTATGATCTTATCCGAGTCCTTAACCGAGGCAATACGCTGAGCGATGATTATCTTTGTGGTTTCGGGAATATATTCCTTCATCGACTTACGAATGAAGGCATCAGTCTTTGTATCGACCGCGCTGGTAGAGTCGTCGAGGATAAGTATCTTCGGCTTCTTGAGAAGGGCTCTCGCGATACAGAGTCTCTGCTTCTGTCCGCCTGAGACGTTTGCTCCTCCCTGCTCTATGTAGGTGTCGTATTTATCGGGGAAGCGCTCGATAAACTCGTCCGCGCAGGCGAGGTGACACGCCTCGGCCATCTCCTCGTCGGTCGCCTCATTGTTACCCCATCTGAGGTTTTCCTTGATCGTTCCCGAGAAGAGAACGTTCTTCTGAAGGACTACGGCAACACCGTTTCTGAGCGACTCAACGTCATAGTCACGGACGTCGACTCCGCCGACCTTTACAGAGCCCTCCGTAACGTCGTAAAGGCGTGAGATGAGCTGAACGAGAGTCGACTTTGAGGAGCCTGTGCCGCCGATAATTCCGACCGTTTCTCCCGACTCGATCTTAAGATCGATATCAAAGAGCGCGTATCTTGACGCCGTCTTAGAATACTTAAAGCTAACGTCGGTGAATTCGATGGAACCGTCCTTTATCTCTGTTATTGCATTGTTTTTGGAAACAATAGTTGACTTTTCATCGAGAACTTCGGTAATTCTGCGAGCGGACTCGATCGACATGGTGATCATAACAAACACCATCGAGAGCATCATAAGGCTCGAGAGTATCATAAATCCGTAGGTCAGAAGCGCTGAGAGGTGAGCGACGTTAAGAGCCGCGCCGCCTGTCGAAACAACCTTTCTTGATCCGATGGAAAGCACGAATACCATAACGATGTTAAGGCAAACCTGCATAACGGGATTATTAAGAGCTAAGAGTCTTTCAACTCTGGTAAAGTCGCGGCAGACGTCGCCCGATGCCTTGCCAAACTTCTCCTTCTCATAGTCCTCTCTTACAAAGGACTTGACAACTCTCATACCCTTGATATTTTCCTGAACCGAGGAGTTAAGGTTATCATACTTCTTGAAAACCTTGCGGAACATAGGCATCGCCTTAGATGCGATGGTGAATACGGCAAAGCCGAGGATCGGAATGACTACTACAAAGATCCAGGCAAGGCTGCCGCCGGTAACGAACGCCGCAACGATCGCGAAGATGAACATGAAGGGCGAGCGGATCGCCATACGAATGACCATCATGTAAGCGTGCTGAACGTTGTTTACGTCTGTGGTAAGACGGGTAACGAGCGAGGACGTTGAAAATCTGTCTATGTTCTCAAAAGAAAAGTCCTGTACCGCATAGTAAAGATCGTGGCGAAGATTCTTCGCAAATCCGCAGGATGCCTTAGCGGCAGTGAGTCCCGCGATGGCGCCGAACAAAAGTGAAAGAATAGCGAGAGCTACGACTACGCCGCCGTACTTAAGCACAGTGCCTAGCTGCACAGTTTCATGGCTCTCGATCATCTTTACCATCTCGGCGATTACGAAGGGAATGATGCACTCGAGTATGACCTCGAAGAAAACAAGCAGGGGCGTGACGATCGACACGACCTTGAATTCCCTTACGCTTTTCAGTAAAGTTTTTATCATTTTTTGCCCTTTCCGACCTTATTAAATAAGGTTCTTGTTACACGCGATATAAACGCGCATATGTATACAGTATAATTGTAGCACTTTGCATTTTTAATGTCAATACCGAGATAATGAATTTTTCGTGACTGTTTGTTTTGTATTAACGGGACGTCAAGTAGCAAAGTGAAACCGATGCCCTCTCAGTCGCTCCGCGACAGCTCCCACAAAGTGGTGGATGAGGTGTACTTCGTACAAAGCCTTACATCTACTCATCCGTCTTTTGCTCCGCAAAATCCACCTTCCCTCACAAGGGAAGGCTT
>CAZUQN010000073.1:0-7252 GCA_964622425.1 uncultured Ruminococcus sp. | reverse complement strand
TGGCGGCCCGTCGTGTACGCCGGTCCCTACGGTTTGCTCTTCGTCCTCAATTTTGCACTCTGCACTCTGCATTTTGCACTTGCGGCTCCGCCGCACCGCCGTCCCCTACGGTTCCTCCCTCATCCTCGCCGAGCGAGGATATCATCTACCAAAGGTAGATATCATACGGTAAAAGACATTTGACCGTATATCATCCGACATTGTCGGATATCATTGGCGTTCTGCGCCTTCATTTTGCATTCTGCATTTTGCATTTAATATCCCCTTCTTTTCGCCGCGTTTTTGGTCTCTCCAAAGCGCGGCGATTATTTATATGATTTTATCTTGTGTAATATTTATAAAAAACGCGAAATATTATTGTGACTTTAGTTATATTGACACAAACTGTGTTTAGTGGTAAAATAGTATTGTAAATCCAAGCAAATAAATATTTTTTTCAAAAGGAGAAAGACCAATGAAAAAACTCAGCAAAATTTTGTGTGCAGTCTTGGTGCTCGCAATGCTTTGCTCCTCGCTTGTATTCGTTGCAGGCGCAGAGGAAGCCGGCTCCGATTACACCTCTGTTGCGGCAGACGGTGCGGCAATCGTAGCAGCGATCAAGTATGAGGCTGATGATAACCTCTTTGCAGGTGCATCTCTCTCTACCAACACCGAAGGCTGGAATACCGAAAAGGGACCCCAGGCACACGTAGTAACTGACAACAAGACAGGTGAAACCTATTTCCATCAGTTTGTTAATGAGGGCGGCTTTGTTCTCAAAGAAGGCTCCGCTGACGGTAATGAGTACATCAATTTCACCTTTAACAAAGTTAACCTCAAGTATGAGGAAGGCTACAACGAGTATGTCATCGTTGAGTATGAAGTAGCTTATAAGGCTGTTACCGGTACTTTTGCTACTTCAGGCAATGATAAGACGGCCTCTCCTCTTAAGCAGGAGGTCATCGTTAGAGGCTCCTCCGCAGGCACCTCTTGGGCAACAGTTCAGAAGTTCTCCGAGCTTGCAACCGAGGAGTTTGCTCACGTAACCACCGTTTACGATTATACCTCCGGTAACGCTTACAGCTTTATTGACGGTGTTCTTTCCGTAACCTATACAAACGGCGCTCTTTCCGCAGGTGTTCATCCCACGTACGTTGCAGGCGAGGCTCTTAGTGTTTACGAGTGGAGAGTAGGTTCCAACTCCTATGACGATATCAAGCTTGACAACGTCTACATCAGATATCAGAAGCTTGCTGATGCTGATAACACCATCGACGATGCTATCAAGTCCGGTAAGCTTTCCGACTGGGACGGCAACGTTTACGTAGGCTTCGTTCCCGGTGTTGCTCACAACGACGTTGAAATCGGTAAGGTTGCCGATCTTAACTCCGGCATTCTCGGAACCGCAAGCGGTAATGTAATATCCAGTTCAGCGTTCCAGAATCATCAGCCCATATACTCCGTAGCAAGCTCTGTATCAGGCTCTGATACATACGCTACCGTTTATGCTAACGCAGATGGAACTGTTGATAAAAAGAATCCCGGTTGGTGGTTCACCATCGACACCGATACTGTAGAAAAAATCTCCGTAGCAGCAGGCTCTACCGCCTTCTACGTTGTTGATTTCGATCTTTCTTCCAGCGGTGACGTTCTTCCTTACCTTGATATAAGCTGTGGAATGCGCCGCGCATCCGACGTGGGCGGTTACCCCTTCGGCACCAGCGCTAAGCCCGGTCAGTACGTTGTTCCCGGTGAGTGGACTCATTTCACTCTTGTCGGTGACATCGCTGCTAACAAGCTTTACCTTTACGCGAACGGCGAGTTTAAGTATGAGGTAGGCGTTGCTTACAATGCTTCTCAGCTCACTGATGGCAACGGCGTAGTTAACACCGAGATCATTCCTCAGAGCGTTAGATTTGAGTTCAGCGTATCCAGCAACACTACTGAGTACACTCACGGTATGAATTTCGCAATCGATAACGTTTGTGAGAGAGTTTATACCAGCGCTGATCTTTCCGGCGGCCTTGCAGAGGCAGTTGCGGCTAAGAATATTTCTTCTTGGTCCGGTAACATCGCAGGTAAGGCAGGCGAAAAGCTTCCCGCTATCGCCGTTGTAAACGGAACCGAGTGCGGTAGCGCAGACGAGATCGATGCTGCTATCATCGCTAACAAGTCCAAGAATATTAACCTTGAGTTCATGTCCGCTCCTATTGCTCCCATCAACTTCAAGGCTGAAGGTACGATCAACACCAACGGTATGCCTATCGAGTCTCTCGTTATCTTCGATGAGGCTTGCTCCACTCCTATCGTTGACGGTGATCTTTACACCGTAACTCTCGGTTGGTCCGCTAACTATTCTGTAAAGAATCCCGGCGAGGTTACCACACTTGATCTTGCACAGGTTCAGTACGAGAATTCCGGTAACATCCTCGGCAAGGTTCAGCTTTACAACTATCAGCACGGCGATCAGCGTAACGTAAGCTACATCACCAACCTTGATACCGGCGACGTATTCGTTAACGATTATCCCGTTGGTAATATCACCAGTGCATCCAACACTTACTTCGAGATTCTTGCTAATCCCACTCATATCGACTATAAGAAGGGCGTAGGTCAGACCTTCGTATACGACTTCGATATGGCTGTATATGACAGAGAAGCAGGCTCTATCAACCTTATCTCCAGATACGGATCCAGCTCCGGTGCTTGGGGTCAGGACGGTATAAACACCGACGAGCTCTTCGCTGACGCGGATCTTGGTAAGTTCTATCACGTTACCATCGTTGTAGCGGTAGATTCCAGAACCGGTTACTATTTCCTTAACAACGAGCTTGTTCACGTAAATAATAACGTTCTCACCGAGCAGGCTGAGTGGCTCAACGCTCTCAGATGCTTCGGTAACTCTGTAGCAGACGTTCTTTACGATAACTTCTGTGTAAGACAGATCAACAACTCCGAGATCGAGACCATTGCAGCAACAGGCGATCTCTCCGGTTGGTCCGCGGCGATCTACGGCGCAGATTACAAGCTTCCCACAGCTCCTACCGTTGTTACCGTTGACGGCGTCAACTACGGCTCCGTTGAGGAGGCTAACAAGGTTCTTGCTGAGGATAACGGCACTGTAAAGGCTGTTGAGATCAAGCACGTTCCCTTCAAGGGCGAGGAAAGAACCTTCAAGATCCGCACCGCGGCTGAGGTCAACACCAACGGCCTTGACGTTTCTCTTGACTGGAATACCGGTGTTTACGAGTTCAATCCCAATAACCCTCTCTACGAAAGCACCGAGACCGGTCTTGCATACGCAAGCTCCAAGCTTATCCACACCTCTGTGGACAACACCCATTACTTCACCACTATCGATGCATCCAACTGCTTCCAGACCGCAACTCCCGTTAACTGGTACTACGATGACACTTATGCAAACTACGACGTAGTATTCTACGTATTCGGCGATACCATCGCTCCCCTTAACTACAAGGCGTACGTAGAGGACGGCGTATACTTCCAGGATCAGTGGCAGGAATTCACAGTTGAGAACGAAACTCCCATTATGGGCGATATCGTTGAGAAATATCCCGTATCCTCCGCAACCACCGGTGAGAGGAACTACCTCTACGAGCTCGTAACCAAGGAGGTTGACTTCATCGTTACCGACATTAAGCTCGGCGCGGTTGTTAACTCCAATATTGAGCTTACAGTTTACGTTAACAAGTACCAGACTCTCACCACCGGTGACGTAGTAGTACTTGACGGCGTTGAGTACGTTGCACTCAGATACGAGCTTGCTCCTCACGAGATCGACAAGCTTGTTGAGGCAGAGTTTATCATCACCGACGAAGAGGGTAATGAGTATCCTCAGCTCCAGAGAGTTTCCTTCCTTGACTATGCCGAGGACGTTCTCTCCGGTGATTACACCGACGCAGACAAGAAGGTTGTTGCTAACCTCCTTGCATACGCAAACGAGGCAAGCGTTCTCTTTAACGGCGCAGAGATCGAGGCAGTTTCCGCACTCCTTGAGACCTACGCTTCCTACGTAGTATCCGCTGAGCTTACCGAGAAGGCAGACACCTCCGCTCTCAGCTCCGTGATCCGCTCCGCGGCTCTCAGACTTAACGGTACTCCCGAGTTCGTATTCAAGGTTGCAAGAGGCTTCAAGGGCACTATCACCTTCACATACCAGGGCGTTACCGGTCCCGTTGAGGTTAAGGCTAGCGTTGACGCGACCAAGGGCGAGCAGCTCGTATCCCTTCCCGTTGACGTTTGCGACCTCCAGGCAGATATCACTATCACCGCAGGCGACGTAAGCGGCAAGTACAACCTTGCTACCTACGCACAGAGCCTTGAGAATAATGACTTCGCAGTAGCTCTTTACAACTACTCCGCAGCAGCTAAGGCTCATAAGAGCAACCTCGTATTCGTATACGTTATCACCGGTTACGATGATAATGACAATGCTATTACCGAGATTTACGGCGAGTACACTCCCGGCTCTAAGATCGACATTCCCTTCCTCCGCGACGGACTTACCCTTACCTGGTATCTCGGCGACGGCGAGGATAAGGTAGCGATCGATATCAACGATTACGTAATTACAGAAAGCATCACTCTCTCCTACTCCGAGGTTGTTAACACAACTCCTCTTGAGACTGTGACCGACGAGGCTCTTAAGGCTATCAACGCTTCTAAGCTTAAGAACTTTGACAGCTATAGCTTCGTTACCGCTGTTAAGGATGGCAAGCCCGTTGAGGCTATCCGCCTTACCAGAACCTCCACCTGGCCCGAGAGCTCTGATATCGAGACATTCTGGACCGAGCAGTCTTACACTCTTGACAGCTCCAGAAAGGTTGTTTCCATCAGCTTCGATTATCTCGTGCTCGGTGAGCTTGGAAAACATTCCGCACTTTCCGGACGTTCCTACGGCAGCGGTTCGTTCTACGTTAAGTACACCGACGCTGTTGTAGCGGAGGAAGGTCTTACCGACTCCCTTAAGGAAGTTGATTCCGGTACGATCTTCGTTGCTGACGGCGAGTGGCACACCGTAACCTACGTTGCTTCCGAGGTTCTCGAGCTTGATTCCTTCCTTATTAACTTCTATAAGCTTGAAGGCGACGCTCTTATCACCAACATCGTAGTTGAGTACGCTCCCTACGAGACTTACAATGAGGACGGTTCTCTTAACACCACCGTTGTTCTTAAGGAGAACGTAACCAGCGAGACTCTTACCACCATCGTTGACAAGAAGATCAAGCAGTGTGACCAGGCTAACCCCGGCTCCAACCCCGCTACCGACAAGTTCGCAGAGGGCGGCACCGCAGCTTACGTTTACGCTGTTAAGGATGGCGAGTACGTAGAAGGTCTCTACTTCTCCAGAAGTGTAGAGTGGCTCGGCACCGAGGCGGCTCACTTCACTGAGTTCAGATTTGCAGTTAACAACGAGCAGGCAGGCGCAATCGTTACCTCTATCTCCTTCGACTATATCGTAAACGGTACTGTTGAGGAGAACACCAAGTATCCGTTCACCGGTCTTGACGGAACTAAGTTCTATGCAGACGCTTACGTTCAGATCAAGACTCCCTCGAATCCTCCGACAGATTATCCCCTTGCAGGCGATAACTATCCCGAGCTTCAGGGTACCGACCTCATTCTTGATGGCGAGTGGCACACCATGAACATCGACCTTGGCGAAGGCGTTGAGATCATCGACATTCTTCTCAACCTCTATCAGTTCCAGGGCGAGATGGTAATCTCCAACCTTGTTATCGAGTACGCTGAGTAATCGATAATCAATAAAATATCAACCTGACCCGAAAGGGGAGGGAAAGAGCCCGTGCAAATCGCACGGGCTCTTTTATAATGCGGAATTAGGAATGCGGAATGCGAAGCGCCAAGCGCGAAATGAAGAACGAGGAATAAACCGTAGGGGACGGCGCCACGACGTCCCGTGAATGCGGAATGCGGAATGCGGAATTAGGGACGGGGAACAGGGCGCGGTGCGCCAATGCAGAGTGAGATCGTAGGGCGGGGGCTTGCTCCCGCCGAGAAATAAATGATTAAATCCGCTTTGCGGATGAAGTCGCTTTGCGATGAAGTCCTCCCTTCGGGAGGATGAAGTCCGACTTCGTCGGATCTTTACAAAAACCAATCAAACAATAAAATAAGCGAAAAGCCTGCGAGAAGGGCATAAGTAGCGCCGTTTTCGGCACCGTCGGCGTGTGTATCGGGAATAATCTCATCGCTGATGATATACAGCATTGTACCTCCGGCAAAGGCGAGAGCGAAGGGAAGAATAAAGGAAGCGAGCGTTACAGCATAATAGCCGATAAAAGTGCCGAGGACCTCAATAAGTCCTGTACCGAGAGCGATAAGAAGCGTTTTTGAAGGTTTTACACCGACGGAGAGCATCGGCGCGATAATTACCATGCCCTCGGGTATGTTTTGCAGAGCAATACCGCCCGCTATAAGAATTGCGGAGGATATATCTCCCGAGCCAAAGCCAACGCCCGCCGCTATTCCCTCGGGCAGATTATGCATGGCGATTGCCGTGACAAAGAGCATAACGCGCCTTAACCTCAGCGCCTCGGGGACATCACCCGCTTCAACAAATTTGTGCAGATGCGGCACAAGCTTATCTATAAGATTAAGGGAGAGAGCGCCGACAAATATCCCTGCGACGGTCGTTAATACACCGAGCTTACCGCCGCTGTCAAGTGACGGAATGATCAGCCCGATAACTGCCGAAGCGAGCATAACTCCTGCCGCAAAGGCAAGCACAACGTCAGAAAAACGGTGAGTAAGATTCTTGAATATAAAGCCGAGTATAGCGCCGAGCACAGTCGCCCCGCCAACTCCTAGCGCACAAAGTAAAACAATTTTCATTTTATATCCTGCCTTTTAGCCGTAAGACTTGTTAGTTCGATCCACTTACGGCAAGTCGTTAATAGCAGTATATGCGAGGCGCGGCGGGGCTGCGCCAATGCGGAATGCAGAGTGCAGAGTGCAAAGTGAAAGACGAGGCACAAACCGTAGGGACCGGCGTCCTCGACGGTCCGTGAGTGCAGAGTGCAGAATTAGGGACGAGGAAGCGCGCCTCCTTTGCGTAAAGGGAGGTGCTGAGTAAAGCGAAGCGGAGGGATTGTTAGCGCGTCGCAACCTCATCCGTCAGCCTTTGGCTGACACCTTCCCCAAAGGGGAAGGTTGGGTGGGTGTCCTGCTTCGCTACCCGACGGTCCGTAAAGGTATAATAAAGAACGTGGCGGACTAGAGTGTCATCCTG
>CAZUQN010000072.1:0-7422 GCA_964622425.1 uncultured Ruminococcus sp. | reverse complement strand
ATTGCTCGATACAGTCCTACGTAGGCGCGCTCACACCTCTTATGAAGTACGGCATCAAGGAAATAGTAGTTACCACTTATCAGGCAATCAGCGGAGCGGGCAAGACCTTCCGCGAGTGGCCCGAGATGGTTGATAACCTCATTCCCTTCATCGGCGGCGAGGAGGAAAAGAGTGAAAAAGAGCCGCTTCGTGTATGGGGCCGTGTTGAAAATGGCGAGATAATTCCCGCCACCACCCCCGCGATTACGAGTCAGTGTCTTCGCGTCCCCGTGACCGACGGACATATGGCCGCAGTGTTTGTAAGATTTGAAAATAAGCCCTCAAAGGAGGAGATAATCGCCGACTGGCAGAGCTACGTCGGTAAGCCGCAGGAGCTCGGACTCCCCTCCGCTCCTGAGAAATTCCTCACCTATTTTGAGGAGGATAACAGACCTCAGACACGTCTTGACCGCGATCTTTACGGCGGTATGGGCGTGAGCGTTGGCAGACTCCGTGAGGATAGCGTTTACGACTACAAATTCGTCGGTCTTTCCCACAACACCTTGAGAGGTGCTGCGGGCGGCGCGGTGCTCATCGCAGAGCTCCTTTACAGAGAAGGATACCTTACTGCAAAGTAATCGAAAAATGAAAAAGACGGCAACCGTGTGAAGTTTTTACGTAAAAACAGGCCTTTTTCGCAGTATGCGGGATTGGCTCACGGGTGCCGAAAAGGAAGGTAAAATGAACATATCAAAATATAAGGCGCTCCTGACGGCGGTGGATATGGGAAGCCTCTCCGGAGCGGCGCAGAAGCTTGGCTATACTCAGTCCGGCCTCACACATATGATGAATGCGCTCGAGGACGAGTTTGGCTTCTCCATTCTTCAGCGCGGATATTACGGCATAAAGCTCACCCCCGCGGGAGAGAGAATAATCCCCAAGATAAGACAGCTCGTTATGTGCGAGGAGTCGCTTGAGAATGAGGTACAGCTCGTTAAGTCCTACGGCGACAACGTCTTGCGAATAGGCGCGTTCTCGAGTATGGCGGGCACGTGGCTGCCCGGTATCGTTGAGAAATTCAACCGTGAATTCCCCGACATCACCGTTAATATTCAGACCGGTACGGTTGCAGAGCTTTACGGCGGTCTTGACGAGGGAAGATACGACGTCTGCTTCGGTACCAAGAACGCAAAGTACGATTTCAAGTGGTTCTCGCTTGAGAAGGACAGATTCTACGCTATCCTCCAGAAGGATTACCCTATCGATGAGGAGGAATTCCACATCAAGAGATTCAACGGTACCAAGTTTCTGATGCCGGGTCTCGGCTTTGACGACGATATCAGCGCCGTTTTCTCTGAGAATAACGTCCGTCCCTTCGTCACTCCCACTTACGTAGACGACCCCGCCATCATCTCGATGGTAGAGCACGGTCTTGGAATCAGTATGCTCTCAGAGCTGATCATCACTGGAAAAACGGACGCTGTCAAGATTCTGCCCATCGTTCCCGAGGTCTCGCGTACGCTTGCTCTCTCTATGAAGCAGGACAAGGTAATGACTCTGCCCATAAAGCGACTCGTTGCCATAACCAAGGAGTTCGCAAAGAATAAAAGGTGATTTTTTGGTAGAATTGAATAAAATTTTTAAAGATTTTTCGTCAGGGCAGGGTGCCCGAAAGATTGGTTTTCTATTGACAATCCATCTTTAAAAATGTATAATTATTATAGTGTATTATACTTTGGCGGACTATGTCTGCCGTCGTTTCACTTCGCTTATTTTGCGAAATAACAACGAAAGGCTTTTGGGCATTGAAATGAAAAAGTTTGTTATCTTGCTTCTCGTGATCGGAGTCCTCAGTCTTACCGGTTGCGGAATGCTTCAGAAAATCGGTATCGGCGCTCCGGATGACGCAGAAGTCATCTGTGACATCGTTAACGGATCGAAGCCGACTAAGATCACTACCGACGTGAGTTACGTTACTAACAAGGGGGACACGCTCCAGGGTCACTACGTAACCACAACGGACGGCACCGACACGATCTTTGAGTACTATTATGAGAAGCTTGCTACTCCCGCAGAATCTCTTGCCAGCGGTAGCAACGAGCGTATTATCGTTGCTGAGGGTACCATCTACTACAAGGATGGCAATTACTACTACGGCGATGAGGAATCCTGGAAACCCGGTACGGGTACAGCGTTTGAGCTTAAGTTAAGTGTTGATGCGGATCTTATCAAGGATGCAGTTATCAACGAGGATGTTTCCACTCTTGAGGGTAAGGTGAGTGCTGAGGATCTTGAGTCCTTCATCGGCACCGATCTTGGCGCGGTTGGCGATGCTACCGTTGTTCTTGAAACCAACAAGGTAAACCTTACGATGATAACCGTTACATGTGATACCGCTAACGGCACCATCACAGTCAGAACCTCTTATACATACAATCCTCAGGATCTCTTCCCCGAGGATGACAGTGCTGAAGACACGGTTGCAGAATAATAATTGTTTCAAAGCTTGAAAGGAAGATATTATGAAAAAGATTATCGTATTTACGCTCATTGTAGCGCTTTGTGTTCCCGCTCTCTTCTCTTGCGACGTTATCCAGCAGGTTGCTGCAAAGGTCGGTATTGATCTTGGCGGCTCTGACCCCGTTCAAGACGTTGCGGATATGTACAACATGAGCACTCCTACCAAGGTAGTTGCTACAACCACCCAGAACATCGGCGGCTTCAAGCTTAATTGCAGCTACGAGCTCGTTACCGGTTACGTTGACAACAAGCCCGCTTCCGTTTATACCGTTACCTCTGAGTCTATCAGAAGCGTTGAGGACGGCGGTAACAACGAGGAAGTTAAGGATATGGTTATCTCCACCACCAAGAAGACCGAGTCTGTTGAGGGCTACGGCTCCCGTGTTAACGGCGGCGAGTGGGATCCCAGCGGATCTGTATGGACCATCGGACGCGGTAGAATGGCTCTTAACCTCAACGCTGAGCATCTCACCGACGTAGTTTATGAGAATAACACCCTTTCCTTCACAGTTCCCGCAGCAAACGTTGTTCAGGTTCTTGGCGAGGCTTATTCCGCTAACGTTGTCGGCGACGTTAAGGTCGTTATCGTTGATGACGGCGCTGTTATCACTTCCATCGATCTTCACTACAACCTTAAGGGTGACGAGGCAGCAAATCTTGTTGAGTCCGAAATGACCGTAAAGGTTATTTACACCTACGACCTTGAAAGAATTACCCTTGACTAAGAGGTAACGCTATGAAGAAGATTGTTGCATTTTTGCTTATGATCTGTTGCGTGTTCGCTTTGGCGGCGTGCGATGATCCGAGCGATGATAATAATGACAAGGTGGATTATTCCCAGGCAATTTCCGATATGCAGACTGTGATTGACGCATCTGCTCCCGCCGTTGCCGATATAACCGTTGTTCTTAAGTCGTCTCTCGGCGACCTTAACGGATCGTACAATGTTGTTTACAACGAGGACGGTACTGCTACCGTTACCTATTCCTACGAGAAGTTCAACAGCTTCGAGGATATTTCCGGTGAGCTAAAGAGCACCTACACCGGTACTACCACCGTTGCCGCTGACGGCACTGTTACCGACTCTCTCGGTGGCACGGCATCCGTTGAGGCTATTACCTTTGACGTTCAGCTCGACGAGTCTAAGCTTGGCTCCGTAGTCGCAGGAGCCGCCGCCCTTAACGCTAAGGTTAAGGCTGCTGACACCAAGGCTGTTCTCGGTGTTGAGATCGGCTATGATGTTGATCTCGTTATCTCCTCCGGTAAGCTCGGAGTTACCTCCGTTGCTATCTCCTACGATTCCGCCTCCGGTCCTGTTGAGATCGTTGCGGTTTATACCTACGTAGCTGAGTAATCCGGAGAAATCCTAAGAGACTAATTTGTTTACATAAAAAAGACGCTTACGGCAAAGTGCCGCAGGCGTCTTTTTTTCATCTTTTATTATTTTATAAGAAGTTATTTAAGTCCTCAGCTATGCGCTTTGCCATGGAGAAGAAGCCGAGGTCTGTCGGGTGCGTGAAGTCGACCGAGCCCTCCGCTCCCGCAAGGGTGAGAAGCGTGCATCCGTCGATAAAGCATACGTTTTTGTCACCGTTTGCTACGGCGTTTTCGTAGGTGGTCTTTATGATCTCAAGTCTTTCGAGCTGGAAGGGCGCGAGATACGGCTTAGGCATTGAGATAAATATGACGGGAAGGGTGGGGTGAGCCGCCCTGATTTTTTTGAACATTATCTCGTGTGTTCTTTTAAGATGCTCAGCATCGGGAGAGTTGTGATCGTAGTCGTAGACGAATACAGACATATCGAGTGAGGCTATGTAATCTGCCATCTCGTCCTCTGCTCTTGCGTTACCCGAGAAGCCAAGGTTGATAAAGTCAAAATCGAGCCATCTTGAGAGGAAGCCCTGATAGGACGTGCCGGGGCGTGAGGCGCAGCCGCCCTGAGTGATGGACGAGCCGTAAAATACCACCGGTTTTTCTACACGGTATGGGGTCTCGGCGAGAATTTCCGCGTTTTCTTCGAGGCCTACGTACATCTCGCACACGTCACTGTAAAGAGGCATATTTATCATTATCTCGCGCATTTTCGGCGTACCTGTGCCGATCTCGTGGACACCCTCGTAGCCGTCAGTAATATCAAACGGAGGGATAAAGGACCTGAAGTACTCGCCGTCAACGTAGAGGTCAAAGCCTGATGAGCCGCAGAGAGCGAAGTGCGACATCTTACCGACGTTTGCCATCTTCACGTTTATCGCGACGTAGGACGAGTTGGTTCTGAAGCGAATTCTGCCGCCCGCGGTATTAGCGTGCAGGGAGTATACGCCGGGGCTGACCGCTCTTGCGACCTCCATCGGTATACGCCTGAATTTGCCCTCCTCGTAGAATACTCCGTGTATTCCGAAGGGTGCATTCCTTACGTCGTAGAATTTTATATCGGTTTTATCGATCTTAGTATCGATCTTGAAGTTCTTGTCGATATTCGCTATGTTGCTCATTTTTGTTCTCCTTATATGAGGATAGCTTTTGTTAGTTTATCTCGCTTACTATATAGGGTAAAGTATGGGGGCGTGTGAAGTTTATGTGAGCTTTTTGCCGCACTTTTCTTGTAATTCTTCGATAAATTCATCGCTACCGGCAAGGCTTAATGTGGTGACGTCAAAGCTGTTGTACTTTATATTCACGTGGTCGAGTGCGTTTTTGATAGATAATATGGAAGGGGAGATTATTCTGCGTTCTCTCTCAATCCCGCGTATCTTGCCGTAAGGAATTTCCCTCGTCACAATAAAGCCGTATCGTATGTAGAGAGATGATTCTCTGAGCTCCGCATAGCCAAAAAGCGTAGTGATGAAAAAGTAAGCAGTGAAAAGAAGTATCGGCACGGTTATTAAAAGAGTCATCGGCTCCGGAATAGCGCCTGCGATAACCGGGACCAGTACTAAAAGCATCGTTGGTATCATTATGAGATAATACAGCTTGTCTACCTTGGGCTTGTATCTTTTGTTTTTCATATGCTTTACCTCCTTTTATCTAATTATAACAGATGGGAGAGAAAGTATCAAGCGGTTTTTTAAGGGCATCTTGAAATTTTTGAACTATGAAATGATGTAGATAACCAGGCGATTTATTTTGATCGATCCAATCGCGGGATATAATAATATTTGAAAAAGCTGCCGACAACAAAATGATGCAACTGTAGTTTTCACAAATCCTCTGTTATTTCAATGCTTTTGAATTCCAAAAAAATATAGACGGAATTATTTCTGTATGCTACCCGTTTAGAGTACTTGTGATTTTTTCCTCCGTACTCAACGACAAAATGATAAAAGTCCTCATCTATTACTTCACATATACTGAACGTGTGCGGAGTGTTCTTTACCAAAACGGTTTTATGCAACAGTCTATCTCCATAGCTTGCAAGTCTATAGTATTCACACAAAGCAAAGCCCTGGCGGGATTTGTCCTCGTTTTTATTATCGGGCTCTGCAGGCCTAACTAAATAAAAAATGTCCGAGCCATCCTCTGAATTGTTTTTGTAATGACTACAATGGGCAGATCCGGTACATTTTTCACATTTAACAGCGCAGTGATTATCATCGCGATAATGGTCACACCATTTTTTATGACGGCGTTTGCGGTCACTATGTAGTGTTATTATTAATTTATCTCCCCAGTCGCCTGTTTTGCTCATAAATTCTCCTATATCATAACTATAATTTACATTTGTATGCTTATCACCGTGCATTTTCGCTTTGTTACTGTAAGTAGTTGTTAATTTTTTGGCTATAATTGGTGCTATTTCTTCAGGGGTAGCCTCGCCATAGTTTATGTGCTTGTTGTCATCGTACTCACATAAATAAAAGCAGCCGCAATGGGATTCAACTGCAAACAGACGTATTTTTCTTTCTTTGGTTCTTACAAGAAAAACCAGCACGTTCTCTCCCATTGATCTCGAGTTGTAATGAAACGTATAAACGAGAGTGGGAGCATTATCAATATTTGAAGTAAAGACAGAATCCACCGGCGCAATACTACCAATCTGCGGAGCGAAGGAAAGCGCTTCAAAAGCATCAAGTAGCAATAATCCCTTCTCGTCCGAAAACAAGCCTTTTATCTTGTATCCATCTCTGTGACCCAAAAGTTTATGGTATACCTCGTCAAAGGTCTTGCAAATATCCGGTTTGGACGAATTTACACAATCATTTATCATTGTTATCCCTCAAATGTTGTTTTCTCACAAAGAAGTTATCGTTTTCCAAGTCGTAATAATATCCACCGTTCTTGGAGCACTTACGTTTTATAGGAACTCCACAATTAATCAGATATTTTATATTCCGTCCGACTGTTTTTCTACTGCACGAAACATCAATATCGTTAAGGTAGTTTACGATAACTGTCTGTGTTGCCGGAAATTCCGGCGAAGTAAAGTTATATAACACTCTCAACACGTGTATGATAGTTAGTTTTTTATTATCCATTTATGCATCCCCCTCTACTTCTATTATAACATATCAAAGTGGACAAAAAGTGCCCATAGGCCGCATGTTTAGAAAAAAATAAAAAATAATCGTTTTATGCTGCAAAAAAAGCATTTGTCACCACCCCAATGCAGCACACAATCCGTCCTTTTGCCTATAGGACCATATTGCTACGATCCATGCTTTGAAAGCGAACTTTCAGATCTTCGGTCGTGGAATGCAGCATACCGCCCCGGGTATCTCGCCAAACGAGCATAAGAAAGCGGGCTTTGTATTAAAGCGGAACGTCTATAACAAAGTAGGTGCGAGTGGCAATACCGGATTCACACTCATAGAGTGTGAGCTGATTGAGCAGAAGCTTCGCGCACAGATAAAGGGGCCAAGCTGGCGGCGTCCGTGATACAACTGGATTTTGCTATTCGTCGGTAGGCCACGCCGCATGCCGCAATAT
>CAZUQN010000071.1:5729-7696 GCA_964622425.1 uncultured Ruminococcus sp. | reverse complement strand
GCAAATACCTGACCGGAGCCGAGAGCGTTGTGTCCAACCTCGGAGTTACCCATATCATCATCGCTGGGAAGACCAACGGCTGTTCCATGAGCGCGGATAGCAACCATAGGATAGTTAGCCATAAGGTGATCAAGAGTGGGGGTGTGAGCTGCGGCAACAGCGTTTGCGCCATTGTCGGGAGCAAGACCTACGCCGTCCATAACTATCGTGAGAAGGGGGCCTTCCACACCGTTAAACTTCTTAGATTTTTCAAGATGTGCCATATTTCTGCCTTTCTTTATCTTGTGTTTTTATCAAATATCTGCATCTGCGATGTACAGATGTCCGTTTTCTGTGATATAGCGCTTTCTCTCCTGGAGAGCGTCGCCAAGGAGGACGTCGAACATACGCGCGGTCTCAGCGGCGTCGGTAGGAGATACCGCGATAAGACGTCTTGTCTGAGGACACATTGTGGTCTGCCACATCATGCTCGGAGTGTTCTCACCAAGTCCCTTGGAGCGCTGAATGGTGTACTTCTTGTTGCCGATCTTGGAGAGGATATCCACCTTTTCCTGCTCGTTGTACGCGAAGTAAGTGTCAGAGCCAACGGTAATTTCAAACAGGGGCGACTCTGCAATATAGATTTTTCCCTTCTCGATAAGAGTGGGGAGAAGTCTGTAAAAGAGGGTCAGAAGAAGGGTTCTGATCTGGAAGCCGTCTTCGTCCGCGTCCGTACAGATTATTATCTTGTCCCACTTGAGGAGATTGTAATCAAAGGTAGCAAGTCCGCCGGACTTCTTTCCGCCCTTGCCCTCAACTCCGCAGCCGATAACCTTGAGAAGGTCGACGATAATATCGCTGGCGAAGATCTTGTCGTAGCTCGACTTCATACAGTTGAGAGTCTTACCGCGGACAGGCATAATCGCCTGGAAGTCAGCGTTTCTGCCAAGCTTACAGCTCGTAGCAGCCGAATCTCCCTCTACTATGTAGACCTCGCGGATCTCGGGATCCTTGGAGTTACAGGGAATGAACTTCTCTACTCTGTTTGAGACGTCCATAGCGCCGGTGAGCTTCTTCTTGATGTCAACGCGGTGCTTGTCAAACTCCTCCTTGGAGCGCTTGTTGGCAAGAACGGTGTTGACTATCGTCATAGCCTGCGACTGGTTCTCAATAAGGTAGGTTTCAAGCTTCTGCTTCATGCAGTCAGTGAGAGTCTTGCAGATAAAGGCGTTGGTAATAGCCTTCTTGGTCTGGTTCTCATAAGACGTCTGTGTGGAAGCCGAGTTAATTATAATGGTAAGGTTGTCCTGAATGTCCGCAAAGGATATCTTGGACTCGTTTTTCTGGTATTTATTCTGCGACTTTATGTATTTATCTATCGCATAGACGAATGCTGTTCTGACCGCCTTGTCGGGCGCACCGCCGTGCTCAAGGAAGGAGGAGTTGTGGTAATACTCCGCGGTTCCCGACTGAGTAAAGCAGAAGGTGATGTCTGCCTTAACCTTGTAATCGGGCATATCCTCTCTGTCGCGGCCCATAGTCTCAAGACTCCAGGTCACGGGGTGAGTAAGGCCGATGCCCTCGGTGATCTCGACGATATAGTCGGAGATACCCTTCTCGTAGTAGAACTCGCTGGTCTTGAACTTGCCCTTCTCCTGCTCTATCTCGAGAATGAACTTAAGACCCGCGTTAACAAACGCCTGACGGCGGAGAGTGTTCTCGAGGAATTCTACGGGAATGTCTATCTCCTTGAATACGTCGAGGTCGGGACGCCATCTGATGATAGTTCCCTGCTTCTTCTCACCCGGCTTGAGCTCGCTGACCTTGAGCTTGCCGACAGGCTCGCCCTTCTTAAAGCTCATCTCGGAAAGATTCTTGCCGTTATGAGACTTTACACTCATATATTCGCTCGAGTACTGCGTAGCAGTAGCGCCAAGTCCGTTAAGACCGAGCGAGAACTCGTAAGCGGAGTCCTTGCCGTTGTTATC
>CAZUQN010000071.1:0-5719 GCA_964622425.1 uncultured Ruminococcus sp. | reverse complement strand
TATCGTACTTACCGCCTGCGTAAAGCTCGCAGAAAACGAGCTCCCAGTTCCAGCGCTTTTCCTTCTCGTTATATCCGAGAGGAACGCCTCGTCCGAAGTCCTCTACCTCTATCGAGAGATCAAGGAATTTCTTGACTATAATCTTCGATCCGTAGCCCTCACGAGCCTCGTCAACCGAGTTTGCAAGTATCTCAATGAAGGAATGCTGACAGCCTATAAGGTCGTCCGATCCGAAGATAACGGCAGGTCTCTTTCTGACTCGCTCAGCGCCCTTTAGCGATTTAATACTTTGATCGTCATATGCAGTTTTTCTTACTGTTTTTGTTGCCATATTAACCTCGCTACATAATTTTCCACTATTTATATTAGCACAAGAATATTATTTTGTCAAGATAAGTGTACATAGGTTTTTATTTTTATGACTTCCCTCTCGAGGGAGGTGGATATCTGCAGAAGTGGGAGACGGAGAGTTTCTAAGGGATATCCGTAGAATCTTCCACGACATTTCAATCTTTGCAACATCGTGACGAACTACTGCGCCGACAACATATCCGATCACGTTTCGGGCAGAATCTACTATTGTAGAGGTTGTTGCGTTATATGTTGACGGCTCGGGGAAATCGAAACCGCCGATAGAGACTAAAGCTGCCATAGGTTCACCTCCAAAAAAGAAAAGAGCGCCTATCATGAAGATAGACGCTCTTTGGCGTTCTGTATATAAACATTTTTCCTACGTATATTATAGCAGGATAATTACTCCAAGGCAATATCCCGATTCCATATATGGGGGTAAGCATATTTCTTGACACAAGATGGTGTGGTAGAATGAGGGGTTTATGTAAAAAAGAGCGCCCACAGATTGTGAGCGCTCCGATATGTAAAGTTCATTTTTTTGATTAATATTCACAGAACAATCTGTAATGCGGGGACCACTCCACGAGCAGCATAATCATAGGAATTATAGTAGTTATACAACATGCCACTAAAATTAACACCCCAAATACGTTCATTATCATCACTGATAGGTGAACGCAACCACCAGAAACTATTGCCATAACATGAGCTGTCAGTATTCATCCACACACCTGTTGCACGAGAATAGTCACTGGTTAGCATTCTACGTCCCGTATCTTCTGTTTTATGATTCGATACAAAATTGTACTCTTCACTAATTACCTCAACGTAGGATAGAAGGAATATCTTGTCTTCGGTATTCCCACAGGCGTAGGGATTATACAGGCATCCCGTACTCTCAGCGCTATTATCTACCACAGTAGTAAGTATTATCTCGCGCTGAATTTCAGTGAACGCGGTCTCGTAGAAGGTTTTGTTGAGCCACTGTCTTATTTTGCTCTCAGCATAGTTGTTAGAAGAATCATCGTATATCTGCTTGTCTATTATGCTATCGCAGAGGATAAACGCCGTTTCGCCGTCCTCGGAAAGTATTCTCCAACGGATAGGTTCGACCTTGAAGTAATAAACCACTCCATTCGTTACGGTAGCGCCCGTGGAGAATTTATAACCTGAACCATTTGGAGTTGCAGTCACCGCTGCGTAGTAGTACCCATCGGAGCCGAGATAGTAACCGCAACTATCGGTGGTAGAGGTTATGGTAACATCATCTGCCTTGATAGTTTGTGGGTACTCTCCAAAGTAAATGTAGTCGCCGTCTCGAGTGTAAAGTTCTTCTTGTTCATAGTATGTAATCGTTCCATCTTTGGAAATTGCACCGTCGGTGCAGTAGATTGTGTAGGAGCCTGTGTTTATATTCCAACTATCGCCTTTTGTAATAGCATTCCACTGTTCCACAGTGCCTTCATAATTGATGCTCTTCATTCCACTACAACCACAGAAGGCATAATCGCCGATGCTAGTTAAACTATTTGGGATGGTTATGCTCGTAAGACCAATGCCATTATAGAACGCAGATTCCCCAATATTTGTTACGCTATTTGGGACAATAAACGAACTATCTGTTTTTCCTATTGCATAGGTTACAAGAATTTTGCCATCCTTGGTATAAAGATGACCATTTACTGATTGGTAATTGGGGTTGTTTACATCTACCTTAATATTTGTCAGTTTTTCGCAAAGCAAGAACGCTTCATCGCCGATATCTGTCACGCTAGGTGGAATAGCAATGGCTTGAAGTTCTATGCAGTTATAGAATGCACGATTGCCTATGCTTGTTATGGTGTTTGGGATATTCACCAATCTAAGACTTGAGCAGCCACGAAATGCTTCTTCTCCGATATTTGTCACGCTAATTGGGATAAATACATGCGTAATGCTGGTGCAATGAGTGAACGCTGAATTTCCAATACTCGTTACTCTATACCCGTCAATAACATTGGGAATCACAACCATTAAATCTTTACAATCGCCAATACCCGTAATAGTACAAGACATATTGTCTGTATTTTTTATGTATTTTAATCCAAGAGAACCTGTTGCAGGGATAGCTTCTTCGCTTATTCGTTTACCACACATAGAACATTCCGTGTGTTTTACGCCATCTTCAGTTTTTGTTGCCTCTACATCAATAAGCCATTCGGTTTCAATGCAATCGATAATAGATATTTCCTGTTGAGCAACAAAAACTGTATCACATACAGCGCAATGCTTGCCTTCGGTAAGGCCGCTTTCAGTACAAGTTGAAGCAACCGCTTCATCGGTAACCTCAGTATGTCCAAGTGCTTCAACGATTAACTGAGGAACAACCATAGTTTCGCAAAGATTACACCTAAGCCCCTCGGTTAAACCCGTTTTTAGGCAAGTTGGAGGCACTGCTTCTACTTTTACAATTTGCAATGGATCATCGTGTTTACAGTTGTTACGCTTATTACACGAGGTAAACATAAACACACTCGCAAGCAAAAGCAAGCAAGCGAGCAATGCAAATTTTACTGTCCCTTTCATATTTCTTTCACTTTCACGTTTAAGCCCGTCGGCATTTTACGCGCATATTATACCATATTTTATAAATATTGTCAATATAATACAGAAAACAGGGAGCGCCGAAGCGCTCCCCTAAGGGTATTGCTTAATACGAATAGACCTCGTTGCCCATGATAGATGCACCGCGCTCACGCTGTGCTTTCTCAACGGAGGAGGCTACTTCCTTGCCGTCGAGGAACACCTTGACCACCTGAGAGGATGCGCCTTCGCCGTTGCCTCTCATGGCAGCTACTACCGCGGCATAAACGCCTTCGTATACTGCATCCTGCATCTGCTGGACATTCATGACACCGGTCTTACCGCCAGAGGCGTTAGCGACGACCTCGGGGCCACGCTCACCTGCCCAGATGAGGGAGCCCGCATCGAAGATATCGCCGTCGGCAGCGAACTTGACGCTAAAGCTCTTAGGATACTTGAAGGTCTTGCCGAGTGCGGAAACCTCGCCCCAGTTTACAGTCAGCTTAGGAACGCTGATGTTGAGCTTGGTAGTCAAACCGCCTACGTTATTTTTACACCAAGATTTAGCGGAGTTCCACGCGCTTATCACTTTATCCTTAATGCTACCGATAGTATTCAAACTGCATTATGTTTAGCTTGGATAATTTCTTGACAAAGCGAATGATGTGTAGTATAATTATGATTAAGAAAAAACAAAATGGAGTAAACATGAAACTACTGATTGCATCGGATATACACGGAGATATTGAGAGTGCGAAGGTCTTGGTTGAGGCTTTTGTGCGTGAGGGCTGCGACAAGATACTTTTGCTTGGGGACGTGCTCTACCACGGGCCGAGGAATGATCTGCCCGGAAGATATGCGCCGAAGGAGGTTATTGCCCTGCTTAACGGATACAAGGACAAGATACTCGCGGTGAGGGGAAACTGTGACACAGAGGTCGACCAGATGGTGCTTGAATTCCCTATTCTCGCGGACTATGCTCTGCTCTCGCTTGACGGTCTTAGCGTCTATGCGACACATGGACATAACTACAACACAAAGACCCCTCCGCCGCTTAGTGAAGGAGACATTCTTCTGCACGGTCACACTCACGTTATCCGCGCTGAAAAATTCGGTAATAACAACACTTATATCAACCCCGGATCTATCACTCTGCCGAAGGAAAATTGCCCTCGCTCTTACGTTATTTACGAGGCGAGAAAATTCACGTTTTATAACATTTCGGGCGAGGTTATTAAAACTGCGGAATTTTAATATTTGGCTATTTAGAGTTTGGCAGAATTGAATTTTATATACAGAATATGCGGAAGAAAGAAGCTTAGAAAACGGGCTGATTTCTTCCGTTTTTCTTGTGCTCGATTGTATGAAAAGGAATGAAGTGGAAACGAGGGATGAGACTACTCATCCACCACTTCGTGGTTCTCATTGATATTCGGTCACCACTCGGATCTAACAGTCCACCGGACTATTATTCAACACCTCGTGGCCGCTTCGCTACCCTTCTCTCACAAGAGAAGGCTTATATTGCAATACCAAAAAGCGGTGTTATGCATAGAATAAACGTATATCAAATCGAAACCAAAATCGGAGAAAAACTATGATCGATTACGCTTTTTACAACGGAGTTTTCACTCCTTACGATGCTTGCTCTGTGCCTATTTCGGATAGGTCGATTTTCTTTGGCGAGGCGGTCTATGACGTAATGCTCGGCAGGGGTGGGAGACCATATCAGCAAGAGGAGCATCTCTCTAGGTTACTCTGCAACGCTGAGAAAATAGGCCTTACAGACATTCCTTCAAAGGAGTATCTTGCCGAGTGCATCGAGGAGCTTTTTGCTGAGGCTCGGGCAGACGACTTCGTACTGTATGCTCAGCTTTCGGGCAACGGTAACAGACGGAGTCACGTAAGGACAGAAGGGGACGTAAACGTCCTTCTTACGGTGACAGAGGCGCAAATCCCCGAGAAGCTCTTGCTCACCGATGCGATTACCCTACCCGATCTGAGGCACGGATACTGCAACGTAAAGACTACCGCTCTGCTCCCTGCGGTAATGTCACTCGCCGAGGCTAAGGATCGTGGCGCTGAGATTGCAATATTCGAGAAGGACGGATATATCACCGAGTGCTCACACGCAAACGTCTCGATAGTCATCGGCAATACTCTCCTGACGCATCCGCGAGACAATAGCGTGCTTCCCGGAATCAGCGAGGATAATCTCATAAGAATATGCAAGGCCCGAGGTCTCACCCACGATGTGCGAGCCTTTACCGTCAATGAGGCAACAAACGCCGATCTCGTCCTTATCACCAGCACGACGAAGCTTGTCAGGGTGTGCCGATCGATAGGCGGAAAGGCTCTTCGACTCGGTAATATCGGGCTTGCAAAGGAAATTTTTAGTGATATGAAACGAGATTTACTTGACAAAACGTAGGTAATTTGTCAATATATGCGAAATACGGTTGTTGAATGTTAAATATTTATCATTATTTTTGAGAAAACGGTTGCTTTTTCATTTTGGTTATGCTATAATCTTCTTAATGTTTTACACATATACGCACGTGAGTGCAAGTGTTCGCATATAATTTTTAGGAGGATATAAGAATGATCAAAAAACTTTCAAGCCTTCCCTTCTGCGGTACTGCCGAGCAGGAAGCTCGCCTCATGGAGGTTATCGCAAAGTATAAGCACGACAAGAGTCAGCTTATGACCGTTATGCAGGAAGCACAGGGAATCTACGAGTACCTTCCCATCGAGGTACAGAAAATGATCGCCGAGGGAATGGACGTTCCGCTCGAGAAGGTAT
>CAZUQN010000070.1:0-7741 GCA_964622425.1 uncultured Ruminococcus sp. | reverse complement strand
CTCACACCGGGGTCGGTGTAGTCTCTGCCGAAGAGCTTGATCTCGCCTTCGTCAGGCACGAGATGACCGCATAGGAGCTTCATAGTGGTAGACTTACCCGAGCCATTCTCACCGATAAAGCCGTAGATAGCTCCCATCGGCACGGTCATACAGAGATGGTCGACCGCATACATACCGCGAAAGCTCTTGGAAAGATTCTTTATTTCAATAGCGTTCATTTTTTCTCCTTTTTGCTTTACTCTGACAAAAGATTCAAGACTTGCTAGGCCAATTTTCTTATGGCTGTCATTACGCTTTTTTGTCAACATTATCCTCGGTCGAATGTCTTGTACCGGTCAGAGAGTAGCTTTTTATAAAGCACTTTGGCGAGGACACCCCGGGGGCGCCTCGCCTTTAATATTACTTCTTTGCTTCCTCGTAGCGAGCGTTAGCAGCCTCGACTCTCTCGTTAGCAGCAGCGATTCTTGCATCGCGCTCATCCTGAGTCTTAGCCTCTCTCTCGGCGGGAGTCATGTGAGCGTCATCCCAGCTCTTCTTAGCATCTGCCTTAGCCTTAGCGAAGGTGTTGTGACCTCTGTTCTCCTCGAAGTTTGCGCGGGCCTCTGCCTTAACAGCGGCGAACTCTGCCTTGTCAACCTCGTGCTGAGCCTTAGCGCTCTTCTTCATGTCACCGAATGCCTTCTTGAAAAATTCCTTGATTCCCATTTTAAAAAACTCCTTAAATTAATTATTATTTTTGTTTATTATTATTTACATATTTTGTTGTTTTCTGGATTTACTCCGTGGAAAGCTCATCTGTGAGCGCAAGTATCTCGGGTACTATCTCTCTCTTAGCTCGTCTCTGTATGCGCTTGTAGATGGGGTAAGCGGCAAGCATCACGAGCGCACCGGGGATAGCAAATGCGAAGGTGAGCCAACCGGCACCCGCGAGCGCATCGAGGCCAAAGCACATTCCCGTGCCGAAGATGAGTGAGCCGATAACACCTGTGCAGAGTGACTCGATCTGTCCTGCGGTGCTGACCTGCTTGTCAAGGCGGCGGAGTCTCTCGATCTTTGTTTCTTCTCTTGTGATATACTTGTTTCTGATACTCTCGATCTCCTTATTCTTCGGAGCGGAGTAGTTGTAGCTGAAGTTCTGTGCGTTTTCCATTTTTCTTAAATTCAAATCCTTTGTCTTTCGTTTTGTGAGCATAGTATACGCTTTATTTTTTTGCGTTTTGCTAACGAAATGTTTAAGTTATGTTAATTTTGAAAAAATGCAAAAAAATTAAAAGAGGCTAGCTCAAGTTCAAAAACTAGAGCAAGCCTCTCTGATATCAAGGGGATAGGGGGATTTGGAGCGAAAATCTTCGTTATTCGACCCGAAGGCGTACAAAGGTACGTCGAGAGGGCGAAAACGGAGATAGAAAATGACCGTGATTTAATGGAGAAATTCGCAGAATTTCAACCTTATAGGATGAATACTTAGCTCATTTATTGACTTTTAAGCTTTTTAATATTTTTTCGGTCATTTTTGGTTGCGCCCAAATGCGCCAGCCCCTTATAACTATTTTATATAACCGAGCTTCTTAAAGTATTCGGTATATCTTTCCTTTTGTGTCGGTATCATATCGCCCGAGCTTATAAACTCGATAAACTCACTTTCGCTCACCCACTTGTAGCCGATGGTCTCTCCCTCTTGGAGAGTTATAGAGTCCTTGTCGCAGTCGGTCACGCACAGGTATTGATAACAGATCATCTGTCGGTAGAGCATATTCGCGATGGGCTCAAGAGCTTCCGCCTCGATTCCAGTCTCCTCCCTTAGCTCACGCAGAGCCGCAGTCAGAGGATCCTCGCCCTTTTGCGCCGCACCGCCCGCAGTCGCCTCAAAATAGCCGGGGAATGCAGGTTTCCTAAGATCTCTCCTCATCAGCAGATACTCACCGCCAGTATGGCGCACGAGTATCTCAACAACTAAAAAATATACGCCTTCGGGTACAGGCTCACCTCTTATAAGATCTATTCCAAACGGTGTGCCGTCAGCCCTATATCCATCCCAGATTTCCATGTTTTCTTCCTTTATTATAATATCGCGCGCGCCTTAGAGCGGCTTTTTGCTTATCTGCGCGAAGGGGCGCGGATAATTCATAGGAGTTCTTTCCTTCTTATTGATTACTATAAGCGGGTGCGTGAGCTCCTCGCCAACGCCGCGGAGGGTGATTTCCTCGACCTTTACGTCGCGTCCGCCGAGCATAGAGATAGCCTTTTTCGCACCTTGAAGCTCGAATTCCGCATTCTTACCCTTCATAGCGATAAACTGTCCGCCAACCCTTGCATAAGGCAGACAAAGCTCGGTCAAAACACGCATCTCAGCTACCGCACGCGCAGTAACAACGTCAAACTTCTCGCGATATTCGGGATTTTTACCGCCGTCCTCGGCTCTCATAGCTACTGCAGTAACGTTTTTAAGGCCCAGAAGCTCTGCGGTTTCGTTTACGTAGCCGATGCGCTTAGCCGTTGAGTCTATCGCAAGTATAGTCACGTCGGGGCGGAGAATTGCCACGGGCAGAGTAGGGAAGCCCGCGCCGCAGCCGATGTCCGCAATTTTTGCGCCCTTAGGCAGTCTTACAGCGAGCGCGGCGCAGTCCGCATAGTGGTTAAGTATTATTTTGTCGGGGTCGGTTATCGCCGTGAGGTTGTATTTCTCGTTTTCCTCAAGCATTCTCTCGGTAAGGCGTAGGAATTTCTCACTCACCTCAAGAGAAAGATACTTTGAAAAACCGTTATCACCGAAAATCTTTGTCAGCTTTGAGATAAAGCCCTGTTTTTCTATTGCCATTATATTTTATCTATCCTTTGCACACGATAATCTTTGTTTTGTTATATTATTTGGTACTTTATTGTACCATATCTCAGCTTTTATGTCAAGTGTTTGCAACACGCTCACTCCGTGAGCGTGAAATTACACACATCTATTGCATTTTCAATCTTACTATGCTATAATGATTATGGTACTATGTACCCGTAGAGCACCATACACGGTGGCGGTTGCTTCCTTTTTCGGAAGGGAGCATATTTCTACTCCCTTCACTACAAGGAAGGGAGGTTGATAATATGGAATACATAACCTTAACTCAACTGTTAATGATTATCAGCATATTTATCGCTTTTGCCGACTTGTTGTATAAATACTTCAATGACCGCAAATAAAAAGAAATAACCGCCCAGCGACCAAACTGAAGGCGGTTATTTTCTTAACCATTTAGTGGGGAGCAACGTCATCGGTGCTCTCCGTTAATATTATAGCATTTCACCTTCATTTTGTCAATATATTTGATTAAATTTTATATCGAGGTCTAACTATGAACCCCTTTGAAAAATCCAAGTGGATATGGCCTGTAGCAGAGGCAAAATGCGACGAATACGCCGAGTTTCTCGCTGAGGTCGACTTCTTCGGCCGCGGCGCGGAGCTCTACGTATCCTCCGACAGTAATTATACAGTGTACGTCAACGGCTCTCTTGCCGCCTTCGGTCAGTATGCCGATTTCCCGTATATGAAGGTCTATGATAAAATAGACCTCTCTCGCTATATGCGTCAGGGTAAGAATGTTATCGCCTTCCGCGTCTGGTATTACGGCATCGACACAGCCTCGACCTATTACCCCGGCACAGCAGGGCTTATCTATTCACTTTACCTTGACGGAGTCCTCTCGGCTTATTCCACGGAGCTCACTCCCTCGAGACTCTCGCCGACCTTTGTTCCCCATAAGTGCAAAAGCATCACAGGTCAGCTTGGCCTTACCTTTGAGTATGATTCAAAGCGCCTTGACGCGTGGATGCTCGGCGAGCCGAATGCAGACTATCCCTTCGGCCCGAGCTGTGAGATAAACGTCTCGCCCAATATGAGAGAGAGGACCTGTCTGCCCACCCGATTCGGTGAAACTTACAAGGGTAGGGAAGTGTCGGGAAATGGCATAGAGCCCGTATCAAAGCACGGCAAAATATTCGACCTCGGCTGCGAGGCGGTAGGCTTTATCTGCCTTAAGCTGAGGACGGAGTCCGAGTCCCCCATCATCGTCGCATTCGGTGAGCATCTCGTCGACGGACACGTGCGTAAGGAGGTTGGCGGCAGAGATTTCAGCTTTACCTATCACCCCACGGCAGGCGAGATCAACTACTTTATGAACGCCTTCCGCCGCTTCGGATGCAGGTATATCGAGCTCATCTCTGACGAGCCGCTTTCCGACGTTGAGGTCTCGCTCCGCAGTGTAGTTTATCCCGTCATACGCCTTGAATATCCCGAGAATCTCACTCTCAAAGAGGAGAAGATATACGACGCTTGCGTCTACACCTTAGAATGCTGTATGCACGAGCACTATGAGGACTGCCCTTGGCGCGAGCAGGCACTCTATACTATGGATAGCCGTAATCAGATGCTCGCGGGCTACTTTGCCTTTGGCGAGACTCTTTTCCCTAAGGCAAACCTCGAGCTTATAGCCGAGGACGACCGTCCCGATGGTCTTCTTTCCATCTGCTATCCCATTAAGCGGAATATGGCTATTCCGTCCTTCTCGCTCCATTTTGTCACCGAGTGCGAGGAGTATCTTAAGTACTCGGGCGACGAGGAATTCATTCGCAAAATCTATCCGAAAATCAAAAAGACGCTCGACGTATTCCTCGGAAAACTCGACACGGTAGGCCTCATTCCGCCATTTTCCGGTATGGATATGTGGAACTTCTACGAGTGGGAACCCGGCCTTGACGGAGTCGGCGCGTGGGACGTTGAGGCTAAGAAAAGGGAGGACCTCTCCTATGACCTCGTCCTTAACACTCTCCTCTCGGTTGCAATCTCGCGTATGGTCAGCATAAACGACCGACTAGGTATTGACTCGACTGACCTTATAGAGAAAAAGGCGGCTCTTAACCGCGCTATATACAGTCACTTCTATAACGTAGGTCGCGGCCTCTTTGAGACACGTCAGGGCACCGCACATTACTCGCGCCTTGCAAACTCGCTGTGTATTCTCGCAGGTGTGCCAAGTGTTGACGAGTGCCGCACCATAGCCGATAGTCTAATCGAGGATAACACCCTCGTCGACGCCTCCCTCAGTATGCGCACATTCTTCTATGACGCGCTCCTTGCGGTCGATAAATCCTACTCGTCATTCGTCCTCTCCGACATCGAGAGAGTATATACCCCGATGTTGAGTACAGGCAATAACACAGTATGGGAGACCGAGCTCGGCGAGAGCGATTTTGATAACGCCGGTTCTCTCTGCCACGGCTGGAGCTCTATCCCGATTTATTACTATAATACATTAAAATGACAAAGATAGTTGTCATTTTAAAGCAAAAAAAGAGCAAGTCCTCGTTAGGAGACTTGCTCTTTTTTAGTGAAGTTTTCGCCAAGGCGAAAGTGAAGTTATCTTAAAGATAGTGAAGTTATCCTGCGGATAGTGAAGTTTTGCCCCGTGGCAAAGTGATAGGAATCATACCGCTTGGGCAAGAGCCCAAACTTCACTGCGTAGTAACTTCACTGCGGAGCAACTTCACTTGCCATTTTGGCAAACTTAGTTTTTCTTAAGCTCTTTCTCAAGCGCCTCGAAAAGACCGTTGATGTAGGTCGCGCCGAGCGCTCTGTCAAAGAGACCGTAGCCGGGCTTACCGGTCTCGCCCCAGATCATTCTGCCGTGGTCGGGACGAACGTAGCCGTCGTAACCGTTCTCAACAAGCGCGCGTACGATCTCGTATACGTCAAGAGATCCGCAGGAGGAGAGGTGAGCTCTTTCCTCGAAGGAGCCGTCCTCCATGATCTTTACGTTACGGATATGCATAAAGGCGATTCTGTCGCGTGCTGCGTACTTCTTGATCATAGCAACAACGTCGTTGGAAGCCGCGCAGCCAAGAGAGCCGGTGCAGAGGCAAAGGCTGTTTGCGGGGGAGTCAACGATAGAGAGGAATCTGTCGAGGTTCTCCTCGCAGGTGATGATTCTCGGAATACCGAAGATGGGGTATGGCGGATCATCGGGATGGATAGCCATTCTCACACCGCACTCCTCAGCAACGGGAATAACCTTCTTGAGGAACTTCTCAAGATTCTTCCAGAGTCCCTCCTCGCCGAGCTCGCCGTAAGCCGAGATAAGTTCTCTTACCTCATCCTGAGAGTAGGAGGAATCCCAGCCGGGAAGGTGAATATCGTCCTTGAGAGGATCAAGGCCTCTCATCTGATCCCAGTACATAACGAGGGAGGTCGAGCCGTCCTTCGCTTCCTTGTCGAGCTGGGTTCTTGTCCAGTCAAATACGGGCATGAAGTTGTAGGTAACACACTTAACGCCGTACTTTGCGCATCTTCTGATATTTTCGCAGTAAACCTCGAGGAGCTCGTCTACGTTGTTTCTGCCGAGCTTGATATCCTCGTGTACGGGGATAGACTCAACAACGTCAAACACAAGGCCGTTGTCCTCGCACTGCTTCTTCATCTTTGCGAGACTTTCCTCGCCCCAGACCTCACCGGGCTTAACGTCATACACCGCCGAAACGATGGATCTCATACCGGGAATCTGAGAAATATACTGAAGAGAGATAGGGTCGCTCTCTCCGTACCATCTGAAAGACATTTTCATATTCATATATTTTTGTTCCTCTTTCTGCCCTCGCCAATTTTGCGCATATCCGGTCTCTATTGCTTACTCCTATATGGCGTAAGGACTTTGTCCTTGGTGCTTCGCACCTTTCTCACCTTGCGGTGAGACGCCATGGAGCAATCGTCGCGAGCGTCCTTGTGAGCTTTTCTCACAGATACGCTTTCGCTTGATTATCAGGTTCCAATCACACAATCTGCATCAAAATTCTCTCGGGCTTGTTTGTTATAAGTTATCAGTTATAAGAGTGCTTTCGCACTCGTTATGAGGCTCGCTTTCGCTCACCGTTATGAATTTGGCTTTGCCAAATGTTATGGTATGATTGCCGGGTGAACTTTAACTTGCCGTCAGGCAATCATAACTTGGCGGAGCCAATCATAACTCATAACTTGCCCCTTGGGGCAATCATAGTTGCGCTCGCACTTAGCGCAGCGCCTTCGGTTTTCTGATTCTGTTCAGTTGCTTATTCATCTTAAGGAGGTCTTCCTTAGTGAAGGAAACGTTCGCCATACCCATCATGGAGGAAAGGCGAAGAACGGTGAAGCTGCCCATCATTTCCATAAGGCTTGCGCCTACCTCAAATCCTGCAGCCTCTGCTTTGCCGTTCTTGTTCTTGGGCATCTGTTTCTTGATGCCAAGCATGGTTTTTACAAACCAAAGTTTACCAAAGAAGGACTTCATGATATCGGAGATCTTATCGTTGAGAGAGTATCTTCCCTCAGGAGCGTCGATATCGAACCAGTTGAGGATCGCGCCCTGCTCCTTGAGAATGTAAGCCTCGTTGGGAGTCTCAACCTTGCGGATTACGGACTCGTCACGGCACTCGCCCGCATGTGCCTCTAGCTTGGTCTCACCTACGTTCTGTACGTCGAAGTAGAAGAAGTGGTCGGGAGCTGTCTTCTTGCCTACGGACACGCCGTTAGCAAAGAGCTCAACCTCGGGGAGGTTAGAGTATACGGTAACCTTGGTTACGCCCTCAACTCTGTCTACGTATCTCTTAGAGCAGAGGTGAACGAAGGGAGCGTCCTCGGGGCTTCTGAGCCATGCCTTGTAAGCGTAGAAGGAGTCCTTCTTATACTTTCTGTCCATGGTGACAAGACCCTTGTGGTTCTGTCCGTTCT
>CAZUQN010000069.1:0-7804 GCA_964622425.1 uncultured Ruminococcus sp. | reverse complement strand
TCGTCAGCACCGCCGAGGCTCTCAAGAGCACCCTGTGCCTCAGGCTTTGCGTCACCGTGCTTAACGAAGAACATGGTAACGAAGGATGCTACAACGAATACGGTACCAAAGGAGAAGAACATAGCTCTCATACCGAACAGATCATAAAGCGCGCCGGAAAGAATAGGAGCAACGATCTGTGCCGCCATGGAAGCGGTGTAGTAGTAGCCTGTGTACTTTCCAACCTCGCCTCCCTTGGCAAGCTCAACTACCATCGGGAAGGAGTTAACGTTAATGGTAGCCCAGCCAATACCCGCAAGGATAAAGATGGGATACATAACGAGAGTCTTGGAACCCGCGCCGATAAAGTTACCGATGAAGAACGCGGTAGCAAGCATTGTGATACCTGCGAGAATGGTCTTTCTGCGTCCAAACTTAGATGCAACGATACCTACGGGGATATAGGAAACGATAGCCGCCGCCTGAGCTACGATAAGAGTAAGACCGTAGTCAACGCCGAGAACGTTCGCGGAATATACCGAATACTTACTTGTGATGGAGTTGTAACCGATGTACCAGAGCGCAACTGACGCGAGAATAAGCATAAGAGATTTGAACTCTGCTCTGTCAAGCGCACGCTTGGGCTCGTCACCGGTTTGTTCAACTACTTCGTCAAGGCCAAGCTCCTTCGAGGTGGCATCCATTTCGTCCGCCCACTTCTTCTCCTTAACGGTAGCAACAAAGATACCGAGACCAACGAGCATTACCACACAGGTAGCGATAACGTAGCCGGTATAGGACATATAAGGATTCTTAGAGATGCCGAAGACAGAGCTGAACGCGAGAACGATGATACCGCCCGCGGTTCCCATAAGGTTGATGATAGCATTACCCTTGGAACGAAGGGGCTTGATGGTAACGTCGGGCATAAGCGCAACTGCGGGAGAGCGGAAGGTAGCCATCGATATAAGTACTATAAGAAGCACACCGATGAAGCCGATAAGAGGCCATATATTGTTAAGAGTAAGCTCAAGAGCGTCCTCCTTGAGAGTCGCCTTTGCCGCCTCAAAGACAGCCTCGGCCTCCTTGATGCCTGCACTGTAAGTAGCCTCGTTGATGATTCCCGTCTCAAGGCTGTCCTTAAGAGCAGACGAGGTGGAGTTGAAGAGCTCGGATGCCGCGTTATAGGCATCGATAATACCTTCCTCAACGAGAGCGTTTATCTGGATACCGTTCACAACGGTGAGAAGAACGAAGGAAAGAACTGCGGCGATCGTGCCGATAAAAATGAAGGGCGTACGTCTGCCGAATTTGGTCATAACCTTGTCCGAGAGGGCGCCGAAGATGGGTAACATAAATACCGCGAGAATGTTGTCCACCGACATAATGATACCGGATATGGTCTGAGGCATACCGAAGTGGTTTGTCAGTGCGAGCGGTACAATAGCGTCGTAAGCCTGCCAGAATGCGCTGATAAGGAAGAAGGCGAAGCCTACGAGGATTGTTCTTTTGTAATTGAGTTTCATAACGATCCTTTCTTCAAATGGATTTCACAAGATATTTTAACACAGAATATGCGCTTTGTCAAATATCTCGGAGATTTTCTAACTTTTGTTTAAAAAAGAAGAAAATATTTAGTGCATAACAAACAAACTTATTTAGCAATCTCAACAATTTTAACAAAAATCAATGGACATCACGCCCAAAGTGTGCTAAGATTAACGCGTATAAATATTTATTTTAAGCCCACGTCACACCCGATGTAAGCATTACTTCGGAAAAGAGGTATTTATCATGAAAAACGAAAGAATCGCACCCACACTTTGCTTAAAGTTAAACGTCCCCTACGCCCTTCATAACGGCGAAAGAGTCACTCTTGCCTCGTCCCCTAAAAACGAGGACGGCAAGATACTTATCCCAAAAGAGGCTCTCTCACTCCTCGGCATCACCGCCGAGAATGAATACGCTGAGCTCAGCACACTCGGGGATATAAACGTAGTATACGAGGATATGGGACTTATCTTCCTTGACACGTCCTCCGATTATCCGGCGCTTGATACCGAGGGTGACCTCGTCTATATTCTCTCTCTTGCTCACTCATTTATCTTTGACGTTTTCGTCGGAAGGCTCGCTCGCGACTATGCTCCCGCTACCGACTCCGAGCGAGAGAGATTTATCAAGGTGGGCGAGGATCTGCGCGACAGATTACTCAAAAGAAATAACACGCACCCCTTCGTCTTTGGAACACAGGAGATTTTTGACAAGCTCCGCGCGATATATTCGTCAGACGAGGAAAGCGAGGTAAAGGGATACATATCCGCGCTCATCAAGAGAGCCGATAAGTACCTTGAGCATTTCCCCGCCCTTAACGAAAGCGGCGACGGACTCGTCAGCCCTATCCCCGAGACCGGCTACGGCGAGGGCGAATATGACGTTGGCGGCAGACACAGTCACTCAGAGGGCAGACTCCTCGAGCTTGCGCACGTGGCGTTTGCTTACCAGATGACTCTTGACGAGAAGTATGCCAAGCTCGCCTACTACTGCGCACTCGGTGTAATAGGCAGACTTCACTGGGGACCCGGCCACTTCCTCAACTGCTCGGGCGCAACCGGCAGACTCGTTATGGTATACGACTGGCTTTACAACGCTTGGAAGGCGCTAAAACTCGACACGGGTCTCATCAGACGCGGTATTTACACCCAGGGACTTCACCACGGATTCAACTCGGTAATCAACGATACATGCGACTTCCCGAGCCCCAAGCAGGGCACCGGCTGGAGATTCAAGCTCAAGCCCGACAACTGGAACTCGGTATGCAACAGCGGTATGATCATAGGCTCGCTCTGTATCCTCAACGATGGAGTTGACGAGTCGATCTCAGAGGAGGAATACAAGAGAGTCACCGAGCTTCTCGGAGCGTGTATCACCTCCACTATGCAGCCTCAGCTCGTCTATACACAGTACGCTCCTGACGGCTCGTATGTCGAGTCTAACTCCTATTGGGCGTATGGCACGACCAACCTTATGAACTCTATGGCAGCTCTTTACGATTCGCTCGGCACAGACCTTGGTCTTTCGAGGGGATGTGGTCTAGACAAGACCTGCTACTATGCAATAAATACGGAGAGCGCGGATTTCGTCGGCTGGAATTACCACGACGGAGGAATGGGCGCTCAGGACACCTCATCCTTCAATCAGTTTGCGCTTATTTCGGGCGATCACGCCCTCTTCTCGATAAGAGAAAACCAACTCCGCTCGGGCAAGAGCATTTCCCTACTCGATATGCTCTATCACCCCACCGTACGCGGCGTTAAGGCTCCTGAGCTTTCTGCGCTTCCCCTCGACTACGCGATGGAGGGCATCGATGCCTTCACAGTAAGGAGCGGATGGGATAAGGGCTCGCTCTTTGCAGGTATGATAGGCGGTGAAAACCCCGCGGGCGGCAGCCACAATCAGCTCGACTCGGGCGCATTTGTATATCACAATCTCGGCAAAATGTGGTTCTCGGACCTCGGCAGCGATTACTATAACTCAAGAGGTATCGCAAACGGTCAGGGCTACTTCTCAAATTACGCCCTTTACAGAAGAAATGCGGAGGGCAACAACTGCCTCTGCCTCACCTCTCTGCCCTTCGGTCAGCTACAGGGCAAGCGCGGTGTTATGACCGAATACTCGTCCTCTGAGGACGCGTCATATATGATCATCGACAACTCCGCGGTATACGGCGAGGATAAGGTAAAGAGCGCCAAGCGCGGTATGCTCTTAACAAACGGCAGACGCACTCTCGTTATCAAGGACGAGGTTGAATTTGTGGGTAAAGAAAGCGCCTTCTCAACCGCTCACTTCGAGTCGGATAAGATCACAGCGGAGGTATCGGATGGAGGCAAAAAGGCTACTCTCACCCACTCTACCGGCGAGAAAATATACGTTACACTCCTCGGTGACGGAGCTCTCGAGGTAATGAACTGTACCGATCCCCTACTCTCGGGTACCGCACCCGCAGAGGGAGAATATTCAAGAGATAATTACTCACGCCTTGTGGTAAGATACGAGGGTGTAAAGAGCATTAACACCGCTCTCGTCATCGACACGGATGAGAATACGGGAATAAAGGAAAATATCAGTGTTGATATGTGGAAATCTATTTGATTTTTCACAGTCATCTCAAGTAGAAGAAAGGAGCGCAGGCGGTGAAGATAATAGAATACAAATATCCCGAGTCACCGAGGCTTGAAGGTCTCGCCGTTGCGCTCGGATACTTCGACGGAGTGCACGTCGGACACAGAGAGCTGATCGCAATGCTCGTGCGCGAAGCAAGAGCAAAAGATCTTTCTCCTTACGTACTTACTTTCGCTGATTCACTATCTAAAAGCAAAAAAACGCAAAGTATTATTTACAATACAGAGGAAAAAATCAGATTTTTCGAGTCGCTCGGTGTTGACGGAGTTATTGTCGCAGATTTTTATTCTGTCGCATCGCTCTCTCCCGAGTGCTTCGTCAAAGAGGTACTTATCGACTCCTTCGGCACAGAGCTTGCTATCTCGGGATACAACTTCCGCTTTGGCAAGGGAGCCTCTGCCGACTCAGCAAAACTCGTTGAGCTGATGTGCTTACACGGCAAGAGCGCGATAATCTTAAGCGAGCAGAAAATAGACGGTAAGCCGCTCTCGGCAACAGTCATAAGAGAGCTCATAGCGAACGCCCGTCTTGATGAGGCAACGAGAATGCTCGGTCTTCCCTACTCCATCACGGGGACGGTCGAAAGAGGGCTCGGACTCGGCAAGGCCTACGGCTTCCCGACGGTCAACCTTCCCTTAAGGGATACCTCACCCCTCGGTGTCGGAGTATACCGCACGGCGGTGCTGGTAGAGGGAAAGCTCTATACCGGTGTCACCAACATCGGAAGGTGCCCAACCATAGCCGAGCGAGAGATACACGCGGAGACGCTGATAGCCGACTTTGACGGTGACCTCTACGGCAAACAGATACGCATATTCTTCTTAGGACTTCTTCGCCCCGAGAAAAAATTCGACTCGGTCGATGAGTTAAGAGAACAGATATATCTCGACAAAGACAGATCAATAAAGGAAAACGGAGATTTAAAATGGCTGGCAACTGGACTAAATTAACTGTAACCGGACACGTAAGAGATCTCGACGGCATATCTGCCGTTATGAGCATGCTCGACAACGGTCTTATGATAGAGGACTACAGCGACTTCTCGCTCAACGGAATGTACGGAGAGCTTGTCGACGAGTCCATTCTCAACGCGGACAGAGAGACGGTCAAGGTCTCCATCTTCGTGCCCGAGGAGAAAAACTTTGCGGAATACCGCGTCTTTCTTGAGGCAAGACTCTCAGCCCTTGGTATTAATCACGAAATATCCATCGAGGGCATGAATGAGGAGGACTGGTCGGAGAGCTGGAAGCAATACTATAAGCCTATTCCCCTCGGCAGAGTTACCGTTGTTCCCGCTTGGGAAAAGTACGAGGCGAAGGAAGGCGAGATAATCATCAGAATGGACCCCGGTATGGCATTCGGCACCGGCACTCACGAGACCACAAGACTCGTTATGAGAATTATGCAGGACCTCATCAAGGGCGGGGAGAGAGTACTCGACGTCGGCACAGGCTCGGGCATACTCTCCATTTGCGCATCAAAGCTCGGCGCCAAGTCCTGCAACGCCTACGACATCGACCCCGTGGCAGTTAAGGTTGCTAGAGAAAACGCCAAGGACGACGGCTGTGACAATATCACCGTCGACGTTTCCGACCTTCTTAAGGGCGTTGACAGATCCGAAGGCAAGTACGACTTCTGCGTAGCAAATATAGTCTCCGACATCATCATTCGTATGATGCCCGATATACGCGATTACCTCAAGGAAGGCGCACCGCTTATCCTCTCCGGTATCATTATCGACAGAGCCGATGAGGTCAGAGAGTGCGTCAGAAAGCACGGCTACACCATCATTCGCGAGGAAAAAGAAAACGATTGGGTGGCATTGCTTTGCGTCTAAGAGACGCAAAGCAGTTATGATTGCCTGATGGCAAGTTATGAGTTATGATTAGCTTCGCTAAGTTATGATTGCCTGACGGCAAGTTAAAGTTCATTTGGCAATCATATCATAACGAGTGCGATAGCACTCTCATAACATTTGGCAGAGCCAAATTCATAACAGTGAGCGAAAGCGAGCCTCATAACTCATAACTAACATCTTTTTAAACCTATAAATTGGCGCGGTATCACTTTGATAACCAATATTTTGCCCACAAAACTTTACACAGGAGAGCCTTATGGCAAGATTCTTTGTTAACAGTGGAAATATAGACGACAACGTAATAACCATAAAAGGCAATGATTCCTACCACATTGCCCGCTCACTGAGAATGGCGGTCGGTGACGAGGTGACCGTATGCGACGAGAGCGGCACGGAGTACCTCTGTACCCTCACAAGAATCCGCGATGAGGAGTGCACCGCCGAGATCATCTCGAAAAAGGCAGGAGCTACCGAGCCACCCGTAGAGATCACCCTCTATATGGCATATCCCAAGGGTGACAAGCTCGAGACCGTAGTACAAAAGTCGGTAGAGCTCGGTGCGTCGGTAATAGTCCCCTTTGAGTCATCAAGATGCATCAAGCGCCCCTCCGAGGATAAGCTCGACAAAATCACCGACAGACTCAACCGCATAGCCGAGGAGGCAGCAAAGCAATGCGGCCGCTCAAGACTCCCCGCGGTATCGAGAATGATAAAATTCTCCGACCTCCTCACGAGAATCGACGGATATGACCTCACCCTCTTCTGCTACGAGGGCGAAGGAGCAAAGTCACTCAAGAGTGTTCTTGACAAATACGGAAAAGAGGACGGCAGAATAGCCGTTATCATAGGCTCTGAGGGCGGCTTTTCTGAGGCAGAGGCAAAAGCCATTACCGATGCGGGTGCAAAATGCGTTAACCTCGGCCCGAGAATCCTGCGCTGCGAAACCGCGCCCGATTATTGCCTCGCGGCAATCTCCTACCACTTCGAGCTTTAATAGTAAAATTTCATATAAAAAGCACCATATGCAGACGATGCATCCATTTACAGTAAAATCTCATTAAAATTGAGATCGTACTAAGTGGATATCAAATACTACTGCATTATGGTGCTTTTTGTTTATTTTTTATGAATTTAAAAAACCAGCACCAATTCCTCTTTTTTTGTTGCTTCTATACATTAAAAAAAACTTTTTTCAAGAAATTTTGAAAAATTTGAAGAATTTTTGCGAAAAGCGATGTATTAATATATGAATACAAAAAATGGAGGAGGTATACGCCAATGCAGAATTTAGTTTAAGTTTTAAACCGCACCACAAATAAAAATAGAAAGGAATACGAAAATGAAACAACGTTTACAATCACTTTTTAGATTTATGCGGCGTAATCGCGCGATGACTAAGATTCTTTCCTTCGCCCTTTCGTTAATTCTGGTATTCTACGTAATACCTTCAACCATATATACCAAAGCCGCGGAGCTTTTGGACGGCTCGGATGAGACCATCTCCGAGGTTGATGCCTCATCGAGCTCTGCAGGTTCTGCAAGTACTTCACAACCCACGGGTGTACTCTTTGAGGACGTTTCCCTAAGAGAAGAAAGCGTAAAGCACTTCCACTTAGAGGACGGAACATACCTCGCCGCTCAGTACAATTACCCCGTACATACCCTCGACAGCGATGGTGCGTGGCAAGATATAGATAACGCGCTCTCCGAGTCCGGCAGTGAGTTCAGCAACAGTAACGCTCGAATCAAGTTCGCCAAGAAGATAAACGGCTCGAGCGAGCTCTTTGC
>CAZUQN010000068.1:0-7917 GCA_964622425.1 uncultured Ruminococcus sp. | reverse complement strand
GGTTTGGGCTTAGCCCATAATGCGTTTGACTAGTCAAATGCGATGCTTGCACTTTTGTCAAAATGTTAATTCTCCGCTAAGGACATCACCCTATTAGCCGCGTTTTTGCTTTTTTCGAAGCTACCCGCCATTCGCAACTCCGAGTTGCGTAATTGACTACTCATATATATTGCCATTTGCGTTTTTGTATGGTATAATATATTAAACATATAAAGAGAGGGGAATATGAAAAAGCTCTGGAATAAGGATTTTATTTTGCTTTTGCAGGGAAGTGCGGTGAGCACGATTGGCGACCTTATGTACTCGGTTGCTATCGGTTACTGGGTATATGAAAAGACAGGCTCAACGAGCCTTATGGGAATAATGTCCGCTGTATCGATGTTTGTGACGATGCTTCTTTCACCCTTCGCAGGCAGTATAGTTGATAGATGCAACCGCAAGTGGGTGCTGGTCGGTATGGATCTTTTGCAATGCGCGGTGATGCTGACCGTGGGAATATTTGCGTATTTGGATAAGCTTAACGTTGTAGGTATTCTGATAGCCGCATTCCTCGCCGCTATCGGCACCGTCTTTTATTCTCCCGCGGCAAGCACCCTAATGATCGATATAATTCCGCGTGACGATATGGTGAGAGGCCAGTCCATTTTCTCGGGCTCATCTTCTCTTATTAATATGGTGGGAACCGCATTCAGCGGCGTGATGGTTGCATTCTTTGGAGTACCGCTTATCGTAGTGATCAACGGTCTCAGCAACCTTTATTCGGCTATAACAGAGCTGTTTGTACACGTCCCGAAGACGGTAGGGCAGGGCGAAGCAGTAACCGTAAAGGGAATACTCCGCGATTACAAAACTGCGGTGCGAGTGATATTTGCAGACCCGAGTCTTAGACTTTTTGTCCCATTCGTACTGATTTTAAATCTTCTCAGCGCAGGACCAATGCAGCTGATTTTGCCATTCTGCTTAGAGAAGGGCTTCACCGTTGATATGTATGGATATCTGATGTCCATCTGGACCGCCGCCTCACTCGTCGCGGTTATTATACTAGGTATAGTAAAGCTTACGCCGAAGATCCGCTTCTTGGTCTTGTCACTCGGCTTCACGGCCTCGGTCGTATTTCTGACTTTAGGATACCTATCGGTCGGATTTATAATTATGTGTGTGTTCGTCTTTCTCGGTGCGTTTACAAACAGCGCTGGTAACACGGTGTTCAACGCGTCTATGATGCTTGCGCTCCCCGAGGAGAACAGAGGCGCGATCCTCGGATTCGTTCAGTCAGCGTGCGTTGGCGGAGTGGCTCTCTCGAGCGTGATCTACGGCGTTCTCGGAGACATCTTCCCACTCTATATCGTGTTTGCTATCGGAAGTATGCTTTCGCTTATTCCGATGATCTATTTCTGCTTCCACCCGAGGACAAAGGAATTTATACTTACGCACTAAAGCATTTGTTAAGAGCATAACAAAGATAAAAGTAAAGCGCGGTTTGCAAAAAACCGCGTTTTTTCTATCTGCAAATATTATCTGTCCAACAATTCCAAAAGAGCTTGTTGCTTTTCTTCGGGCATTTTTCTGAAGAGAGTGATGAGCTCTTTTTCTTTTTTGTTCAGGACCTCGAGATCCTCATCATCAATAAAGAATTGAGCGAGTGTTACACCAAAGGCTTCGCAGATGCGTTCTAAGGTGTCGATCTTAGGCGGAGTATTTCTGTTGATCGATGAGTTCAGAGAGGAGTACGGCACGTCGGCTTTTTCCGCAAGAGTGTATAAAGTCCATCCTCTTGCCTCGTACATCTCAACAATTTTCTTATTTATATATACCATAATCCACCTCACAAAGAAACGTTTATATATATATAGTATATAACGCATTTGCGTAAGAATTAATATGCAAATGCGTTGACAAATTAACGCATTTGCGTTATACTATCTTATGTAAATGCATAAATTAGAGGTGTGCACTATGAACGTAACAGAAAGAAGAAAAGCGGCGAAGGAATTCGCTGAATATTGGAAAGATAAAGGCTATGAAAAAGGCGAAAGCCAACCATTCTGGCTTTCACTCCTTCGTGATGTGTTTGGTGTAGAACACCCGGAAACTTATGTAAAATTTGAGCAACAAGCAAAAATTGATAAAAATAACGGATTTATTGATGTAGTGATTCCTTCTACTCGGGTTATGATTGAGCAAAAGGGCGCACATAAAGATTTGCGAAAAGGAATACTACAAGCAGACGGAAGTTTACTGACTCCGTTCCAGCAGGCAAAACGTTATATTGTGGATCTCCCTTTGTCTGAACACCCCCGATGGGTCATCACATGTAACTTCAAGGAATTTCTTATCTACGATATGGAAAATCCCAAGGGAGAGCCAGAAAGTATTCTTTTGGAGCAGCTTCCTAAAGAGTATTATCGATTGGAATTCCTTGTGAAAGAAAAAAACGAGCTTTTGCATCACGAAGAAAAGGTATCTATGCAGGCCGGAGAGCTTGTAGGTAAGCTTTATGATGCTATTTTAAAGCAATACAAGAACCCCGAAGATAAGGAATCTCTTCATAGCCTTAACGTCCTTTGTGTTCGCTTGGTATTTTGCCTCTATGCTGAGGATGCTGACATTTTCGGAGAACATCTTAAATTCCACAACTACCTCAAGAACTTTGCCCCAAAAGACGTTCGTCGCGCGTTGATTGAACTCTTCCGCGTACTTGATACCCCCGTGGATGACCGCGATCCTTATTTGGATGAAGAATTACTATCCTTCCCGTATGTAAACGGCGGTCTGTTTGCTAACGGAAATATAGAGATTCCTAATTTTACAAAGGAAATTATGGATATTCTTTTGCATCAAGCAAGCGAGGACTTCAATTGGTCGGAGATCAGCCCCACGATTTTCGGTGCGGTGTTTGAGTCAACCTTGAACCCTGAAACCCGTCGAAGCGGTGGAATGCACTATACCTCTATCGAGAATATTCATAAGGTGATTGATCCGCTGTTCCTTGACGAGCTTCGTGAGGAATTTGATGAGATCAAGGCTCTCAAACTGCCTAAAATCCGCAAGACGCGTGCAGAAGCTTTCCGAGAGAAACTTGCCTCTCTTACATTCCTAGATCCGGCTTGTGGCTCGGGCAACTTTTTGACCGAGACCTATATTTCTTTGCGTCGCTTAGAGAATGCTGCCCTCCGCGTTGAAACTGACGCTATGCAAGTGCAAGGACAGCTTGCCATGGAAATAATAGGTATAGAAAAACCAATAGAAGTATCTATAGGTCAGTTCTACGGCATTGAAATTAATGATTTTGCCGTAACCGTAGCAAAGACAGCACTTTGGATTGCTGAATCTCAGATGATGAAAGCTACCGAGGAAATTTTGAATACCAATCTTGATTTCCTCCCCTTGAAATCTTACGCCAATATTGTAGAGGGCAACGCTCTCAGCACCGATTGGGAAACCGTTGTTCCAAAGGATAAGCTCAACTACATTATGGGTAATCCGCCTTTCGTTGGATATTCCTTGCAGAGCGAGGAACAAAAGAATGATATCCTTTCGATTTATGTTGATGAAAAAGGGAAGCCTTATAAAACCGCAGGCAAAATTGATTATGTTTCAGGCTGGTATTTCAAAGCATCTGCGTTAATGGAAGATACTCGTATACGCACCGCATTTGTATCAACAAACTCCATTACGCAGGGGGAGCAGGTTGCGGGTGTATGGAAACCGCTTTTTGACCGTTTTAATATTCACATTGATTTTGCTCACCGTACGTTCCGTTGGGATAGTGAAGCAAGTATCAAAGCACACGTGCACTGTGTAATCGTTGGATTTAGTACCGCGCCAAACCTTAAGCAAAAGCAACTTTATTCTGCTGAAAGGGTGCAACTTGTCGATAGCATAAATGCATACCTTTTACCAACAAGTAACATATTTGTTGAAAGCAGAACTAAGTCACTTTGTGATGTTCCTCAAATGATTTATGGAAACAAGCCAACAGATGGAGGATTCCTTTTCCTTACTCCTGAAGAAAAGGAAGAGTTACTATCAAAAGAACCTAAGGCACAAAAATTTGTAAAGCAAATTTTAGGAGCAGAAGAATACATAAACAATAGGATGCGATATTGCTTGTGGTTGGTTGGAGCCAACCCTGCCGAGTTACGAGCGTTACCTTTGGTTATGTCTCGAATTGAAGGTGTTCGTAATTTTAGAGCGAACAGTAAAAAAGAGGCAACTCGTAAAAGCGCAGACACCCCCACCTTATTCCAAGAAATTCGGCAGCCAATATCGGAATATATTATAGTTCCGCGTGTGTCATCTGAAACAAGAAAATATGTACCTATCGGATTTATGAATCCTGAAATCATTGTCAACGATGCAGTTCAGATTATTCCAAATGCCTCGCTATATCATTTTGGCATACTAACCTCCAACGTGCATATGGCGTGGATGCGCGCGGTTTGTGGTCGTCTTGAAACTCGTTATCGTTATTCTAAAGACATTGTTTATAACAACTTCCCGTGGCCTACTCTTACCGCCGAGCAGAAAAAGAAGATTGAGGAAACGGCACAAGCTATTCTTGACGCTCGCGCACTCTATCCCGATTGTTCTTTAGCTGATCTCTACGATGAGATTGCTATGCCACCTGAACTCCGCAAAGCCCATCAAGTCAACGACCGCGCGGTTATGCAGGCATATGGTTTTGACTATAGGACTATGACAGAAAGTTCCTGCGTTGCTGAGCTTATGAAAATGTATCAGAAATTAACTGATAATTAGTGGCTGGTGTTTATGTATTACGAAAAAACTTAGAGATGATCCCCCCTTTTGTGCAAAGATTATACAAGCAAAAAAGTAAAGCGCGGTTTGCAAAAAACCGCGCTTTTTGTATTGCGTTTAATGTAAGATGGTGAAGTTGCTTCGCAGCGAAGACTTATTCTAAACCTTCCCCTTTGGGGAAGGGGGACCACGGAGTGGTGGATGAGGTTTTTAAAAGATAGAGTATCGCAACCTCATCCGCTTCGCTTTGCTCAGCACCTTCCCCAAAGGGGAAGGTCAAACGACTTTCGCATTACACTTCACTTGCCCGATTTCGGGGTTCCCCGAAGCAAGCGTAGTCGAGCTTTGGGGTTCACGAGGCGCAAACTTAGTTGCGACTGAATCAGTCGCAGGTCACAGTCTTAATTCTAACAGCGATCTTAGGTCTATCGGAGTAATCGGTGGGGATAGATGCGATCTCGTCGACTACCTCCATACCCGAGACAACCTTACCGAAGGCTGCGTACTGACCGTCGAGGTGGGGAGCGTCCTTATGCATAATAAAGAACTGACTGGATGCGGAGTTGGGGTCGTAGGCTCTCGCCATGGAGATAACGCCTCTCTCGTGCTTGATGGGGTTGGGGTGGCCGTTTGCTTTGAACTCGCCCTTGATCTTCTTCTCCGAGCCGCCCATGCCGTTGCCGAGGGGGTCTCCGCCCTGGATCATAAAGCCGGGGATAACTCTGTGGAAGGTGAGTCCGTTATAGAAGCCTGCCTTAACGAGTGCTTCAAAGTTTGCGACGGTGATGGGAGCGTGCTCGGGGTAGAGCTCAAGTTCGATCTTGCCGCCGTTTTCCATTTCGATGATTACCATATCTTTTCCTTTCGTGTGTTAAATGATCTCTTATTTGGATACAATTTAGTATATCATTTTTTGAGGTTGTAGTCAATGAATTTTGAGAAAATCAGAAAATATGCCGATCTTGTTGTGCTCGTCATCGGCTCGATGCTTCTTGCCTATCTGTTTTTTAAGCACCTGTTTTTCTATCTGTTGCCGTTTCTCATCGGCTGGTTTGTCGCCTTTGCCATGCGGCCGCCCGCGGCGTATCTTGCGCCCAAGCTTAAGATAAAGCCGAAGATAATCCGCCTTATTCTGACGGTCTTTCTTTACCTTACCTTGATCGGGCTTTTGTCACTCGGTGTGTGGCTCCTCTCGCGCGAGGTGTGGGAGCTGCTTGCGGGACTTGGTGAGGGGGAGGGCTCGCTTGAGGAGTTTATCTCGGGGCTTGTCGGCTCGGGAGGATTTTTCGGCAGGCTTTTCGGGGATTTCACCGACTATGTTGCCGACGCTCTCTACCGCCTCGGTATGTCGCTGCTTACAAGCCTCGGCTCCGCGCTCTCATCGGTGGTCTCCGCCGTGCCGAAGGCTCTCTTCTTCCTGCTTGTCAGCGTGATTGCCTCGGCATATTTTGCCATAGGGCTCGAGGAGATAAACGCCTCGGTAAAGAGGCTCTTACCGCACCGCGCGTTTGAGGTTATAGTCAAGCTGAAGGACGGATTCTTCGGCGCCTTCTTAAAGTATATGCGCTCCTATCTTTTGCTCCTCGTGATAACCTTCTTAGAGATGCTTCTCGGCCTCTTTCTTATTCGCGCGCCCTATCCGGTTATTATGGCGATAGTCATAGCGCTCCTCGACCTATTGCCCGTGCTCGGTGTCGGCGCGGTGCTTATCCCGTGGGGGATATGGTCTTTCTTCGTCGGCAAGACTCCGTTTGGTATAGGTCTGCTCGTGCTGTTTGTCGCGCATACGGTATTCCGTCAGGTTATCGAGCCTAAGATAGTCGGCAAAAATCTCGGAGTCCATCCGCTTCTGACGCTTGTTTTCATCTACGTCGGCTATTCGCTTTTCGGTATTGTCGGGCTACTACTTGTACCGATTCTCACAGTCCTAGTCAATATTACCGTTGGCAAAAAGAATACCGCCGAGGTCTCGGAGGACACCGCCGGTGAGGGGGATAACTCTTAAGCCCTCAGCCTCTGCCGCGGCTATTATTTTCTCACCGTCGGGGTGCGTCTTGGGGTAACCAAAGAGATAGAGCTTATCCTCGTCTACCTCGCCCGCACCGCCTATAAAGCCGTATTCGTGAGGGGGCAGGGAAATGCCTCCCGCCTCGATTAAAGTCACACGGATGCCGTGTTCCGAGAGAATTTTAGCCATTCCCGCGTCCGCGGTTATAGCCGCCTCCTCCGAGAGCTTCAAGACCGTGCAGGCAGGGTATCCCTGCTTGACGTCCACTATCCGAAGGCCGTGCCTCTCGGCTGTATTCAAGAGAGTCTCGGATACGCTCGAGCGACGGAGAAAGAGCTTGCCGCCAATCTCGAGGGCATTGAGCCCTACGTCGCGCGGATACTCGGGCGCGACCTCGTCAGCCGTAAAGGTAAAGCGCGCTCCCGTGCCGACCGAGAGGAGCGAGAGGTCTGAAAAGACGTAGGACGCCTCCTCGCAGTAATCGGCGTAGGAGATATATTCGTTACCTATTCTGTGTATCAGCATATCGGGGTGCGACGCCACCGCCTCTGAAAGCCGCGAGAATGGCGGGAGGGTGATGACTTTGTAGCCAAGGAGCGTGAGCTTCCTCTCAGCCACCGCGTCAATACGCGAGTCTGCTATTGCAATTTTTATCTTCATATTTTAATATGACGGTGATATTAAGACACCGTCCTTTCTTAGGAATAAAACAAAAAACTCCGCTTTTATGCGTGTTCTTAACGGGGAACACGCATAACTAAGTTTGCCCCAAGGGGCAAGTGAAGTTTACTTCGTAAGTGAAGTTATCCTACGGATAGTGAAGTTTTGCCTTCGGCAAAGTGGGCAAACTTAACTTCACTCGTGCGATAGCACGAACTTCACTGTGAGAAAGACTCCTTCCGTCACGGCCTTGCCGTGCCACCTTCTCGTTGCGACTCGGTCACCTACGAGGAAAAACGATTATCAATCGTTTTTTAACACTCTCAGGCCGCTTCGCTACCTCGGTGAGGGAGGCTTAGAGCAACTTCACTTTTGCGGTAGCAAAAACTTCACCAACAGAAAAAGAGAGAGCTTAGCAAAACTGCTTCATTCTCTCTCTTTCTGCTTTTTATAAGGGATTGGGCGTAGCCCATATTTGTTTTTGACCC
>CAZUQN010000067.1:0-8615 GCA_964622425.1 uncultured Ruminococcus sp. | reverse complement strand
GTCAGGCGTAGGGTGCGGATATATTCGCTAAAGACGAAATACCTCTTTATGATGCGTACTGTATACATTATTAGAATATGATGTAATAGTGTGCATCATATTTATGCAGAGACCTGTGAGAAGTGATTCAAGAGCACAGATCTTGAATCCGCTTCGCATATCCCACCCGAAGATCGACAAGCTCGCTTGTAAACGCAAGGTGTAGATATATTCACCGTGGTTGAAATACCTCTCTGTGATGCAACTATATACATTTGAAAAACTGCACTGCTTTTTGCACTGCGTATGCTATTATAACACAAAAAAGCATATTTTGCAAGATGTAAAATGCATTTTGTGAAAAATATTTTTGTGTGTCAGTTTTCAGAGCAGAGAGGCGTTTTTTTATGTGATATGATCGGGTTATCTCACGCCATTTCATCCTCGAGTATGTAGAGTAGATTTAGCGGAGTTGCGAGATTCTCCGAGAGCTTTCTGAAGAATGAGATTGCCTTGCCGACGTCCGCGAAGATCTCCTTTGTCCTCGCATTTGTCACGTTGCCATCCTTATCCGTCATCTCCACCTCGATGGAGTAGAGAGGCAGCTTATAGCTTGCCACCTTGTTTGACTCACTCATTATCAGCGTGTAGCAATATCTTGCTCCCTCCGCCTCTCTTACGTCTCTTTTGATTACCGTATCCTTGACTACCGTCTTGCCCATTACTTGCTCCTTAGTTTTGATAATTAATTATATCATAGAAAGCTTTCTTCTGTCGTAAAGAAAAATGGGGAAGAATTAACGTCGGTTTTTGTCACATGTCAAACACTTTGCAAAAATTGCCATATGGATGCGTATTTCTCTCACTAAAAAGGTAACATAAAGCTAACCAACATTTATCAAGACACGGCAACCCTTTAGACATAACATCTTATTTAATCAAAAAATGCGAAAATCATCGCAAAATAGTCGTATTTGTGGAAAAATGACGGCAACAGAGCAAGAAAAGCAATTCTTTCTCACACTTTGCCGTCATTTTTTAGATATCCTCAAGCACAATCTCCGCCTCGGTATTGACCTTGCCGTCCTCTCTGAGTGTTCTCATATAGTAGGTACAACCGTCCATTCCGTCAGCGCGCTCTACGCGGAGCCGCTCACCTCTCGGTGCCTCGTTCTTGTAGTTTATGGATATACTTCTTATCCTCTTACCGTCAAGGGGAAGGAAGTTAGAGTACATATCCGGATACCTCGTGTTATTCATATGGCAGTTCTGGTCGAGATCGCCGTAATTCACCGTGTAAGTACCAACCTCGCGTATTGCGGCAGGTACGGAGAAGCGGGTAAGCTCCAGGCTGTGAGGCTCATGCGTCTCGAGTCCGAGCTCAAAGTCATTGACCTTTACAAGCGCACGAGTTTCTGTATCGATAAGCGCCCACATAGATACGGCTCTGCCAATCGTTCTTCCGTCCTTCTCGAGCGCATAGCAACGCAAGAAGCTATATCCGCGGCTCTCGCAGGGATAGGTAACCGCCGTTACCTTCTCATACGCCCTCACAGGCTCGGTAAATTCGATCTTTATCCTGCTCAGTATAAACGCGCGCTTCATATCCCTGAGCTGCTCGTAGGACATTCCGTTGAGAGTCAGCTGAGTCTGCGCCGCGCTCTGTATATATCTCATAAGCGATGACATCCTCGCCACACCGTTGTGGTCGACGTCGTGTATATCCGTAATTAACTCTGTTCTGAATTCCATATTATCACCCTTTTAATGCGTTTATCTCATTTCGGACACACATATATTAGACCATTTTGCGCCTTATGTCAAGCGCACGCGCGAAAAATTAAAGAAAATTTTAAAAAGAAGAAAATCTATTGTAAAACTACACCGTTTTATGCTAAAATAGAGGTAAAGATTTTAGCGAGCTAACAAGTCTTACGTCAAAGAGGAGGGAAGACCGTGGTCGAAATACTCTATAAATCAAAAAACGCAGTAGTAATATATAAGCCCTCGGGTATTCCTTCGCAGGGCGACCCCACGGGGGATAAGGATGCGCTTACTATGACGTCCGAGAAGCTCCGTGAGCTTGGTGAGAATTCCTCGCTCTGGCTTATCCACAGACTAGACAGAGTCGTCGGTGGTCTTCTTGTCTTTGCAAGAAACAAGAAGTATGCCGCCATTCTCTCCGAATACGTCAAGGAAAGGCTTGTAACCAAGGAATATTACGCCGTTGTCGACGGTGATGCCGAGGGCGGTGTGCTTGAAAACCTCATTTTCAAAGATGCAAGAGCCTCCAAGGCCTTTATAGTCGACCGCGAGAGGCAGGGCACAAAGCCTGCGCGCCTCTCTTTCAGAAGACTTGCGACCGCCGAGACCGAGAAGGGAGCAAAAACACTCGTTTACGTTACCCTCGATACCGGTCGCTTCCACCAGATACGCGCGCAGATGTCTCACATCAAGCACCCGATTACCGGTGACGGCAAATACGGCAGCCGTGATAATCGCGCAAAGGGCCTTGCGCTTATGGCATCACACCTTGCCATTGAGCTCCCCGATGAGGATATAGACGTCTCCCGCCTGCCCGAGCTTGATACTTATCCTTGGTCGCTTTTTGACAGCGACGATTACAAAGTGTGAGGTAAAAATGACCGAAAAGCTATATTACACCGATGCGTATATAAAGGAATTTGAGGCGTCGGTTGTCGACTCATACGAGGACGGCTCAAGATACGTTGCCATTCTTGACCGCACCGCCTTTTTCCCCGAGGAGGGAGGACAGAGCGCGGACAGCGGCACAATAGGAAGCGCCAATGTTACAGACGTCCGCGAGAAGGGCGGAGTGATCTATCACTACGTTGACGCGCCGCTTGAGATAGGCGCATCTTACACCTGCAAAATCGACTTTGACGAGCGCTTTGAGAAGATGCAGTGCCACACAGCAGAGCATATTATCAGCGGCGCTATAAAGAGGCTTCACGGCCTTGATAACGTCGGCTTCCACCTTGGCAAGACCGAGGTCACTATGGACGTGAATGGGTATCTCACCCGCGAGGAGCTTGACGAAATTGAGCTTATCGCCAACCGCGCGGTTTTTGATAACGTCGCAGTCAAAACCACCTTCCCGAGCGCCGAGGAGCTCTCGTGCCTCGATTACCGCTCAAAGCTAGACCTGACCGAAAACGTACGTATCGTCAATATCGAGGGATATGACCTCTGCGCCTGCTGTGCGCCGCACGTTGCAAGAACAGGTGAGATCGGCCTTATCAAGATACTCGACTTTGAGAAGCACAGGGGCGGCCTTAGGATAAATATCGCGGCAGGCTATCGCGCACTCTTTGACTATCGCGAGAAGTATGGAAACGTCCTTCGTGCATCCGCTCTTTTCTCGGAGCCTCAGCCCACCGTTGCAGATGCGGCAGAGACCTTCCTCGCTTCTTACGAGGAGCTGAAGGGAAGGCTGAAGGCGGCGAGGCTTAATAACGCCCGACTCGAGGCAGGCCTTATTGCCCCGACCGATGCATCTCTCGTTTGCTACTATCCCGATCTGACCGCCGAGGAGATGCGAGAGATCGTCAACTGCGCCAAGGAGAAGGTCGGCAAAATTCTCGTTGTCTTAACGGGCAAGGACGGGGATTATAAGTATATTATGACCTCCGTGAACGTAGATCTTTCTCCTATATATAAGCAGATAAACTCGGATCTATCCGGCCGCGGCGGCGGACGGGACAATATGATAGGGGGCAGCTTTGCCTCCGATCTCGATACTATCAAGGAATACTTCAAAAAGATATAAAAAGAAAAACTGCCACGAAAAACCGTGGCAGTTTACAAATCAAATAGTATTAATCAATATCAAAATTGAGCACGATCTGAGCCTTTGTGGGCTTGATCTTGGTGAGCTTAACTCCCGCGGCATTCAGCATACGCTTTGATGCGTTATCGGAGACGGTCCCGTTATACTTGTCGGAGAGGTAGACAACCTCCTTGACACCGGACTGAATAATTGCCTTTGCGCATTCGTGGCAGGGGAAGAGGGATACGAAAATGCGTGAGCCGACAAGCGATTTTCCGCCTGCGTTGAGTATGGCGTTGAGCTCTGCGTGTACAACGAAGTTATACTTTGTTTCACCCTTAGACTCATCTCTGTTCCAAGGGAAATCGTCATCTGAGCAACCCTGAGGGAAGCCGTTGTATCCGGTAGAAAGTATGCGGTTATCATCACTTACGATGCAAGCGCCAACCTGAGTGCTGGGGTCCTTGGAGCGGTCTGCCGCAAGCAGAGAAACACCCATAAAGTAGTCGTCCCAACCGATATAATCATTTCTTTTATCAGACATATTTTTCTCCATTCAAAACAAATTAACGGAATAAGTATACCATACAAACCGACGCTTGTCAATATTTTTCAGAGGGAAGGAGGCGCAATGGAAATAAAAAGCTTATATTCGCAGTGTGAGCTCTGCGCAAGACGGTGCGGAGTCGACCGACCGGGCGGTGGCATCGGCTTCTGTAAGTCATCAGACACAATGAGAATAACCCGCGCCGCTCTCCACTATTGGGAGGAGCCGATAATCTCGGGAGAGCACGGCTCTGGCACGATATTCTTCTCAGGCTGCTCGCTCGGTTGCATCTATTGTCAGAATTCGAGAATCTCCCGTGCCGCGGTCGGCAGAGGGGTAACCCCCGAGGAGCTCGCAGGTGAGATGCTCCGCCTTGAGGCTGAAGGCGCGCACAACATCAACTTCGTCACTCCCACGCACTTTGCTCCGAGTATTGCCGAGTCTGTACGTATCGCCAGAGCCTCGGGACTGAAAATACCAACCGTATATAATACGGGCAGCTATGATACGCCAAAAACGCTCCGTATGCTCGACGGACTTATCGATATATATCTTCCGGACCTTAAGTATTACCGCCCCGAGAGCGCGAAAAAGCTCTCCTTCGCCGAGGATTATCCCACCGTCGCGCGCGATGCGATAGCCGAGATGGTAAGACAAAGACCGACACCCGTCATAGATGAGGGAATTATGCGCTCGGGCGTCATAGTCAGAATTCTCCTTCTGCCGTCGCACGTCGCCGAGGCAAAGCTCTCCCTGAAATATATCTACGACACCTACGGTAATAACGTCTACCTGAGCCTTATGAATCAGTACACACCGATGAAGGGTATGATCTCGCCCCTTGACCGCACCGTCACAAACGCCGAGTATTCCGAGCTCGTCAGCTATGCCGAGCGCATAGGCGTTGTCAACGCCTTTATTCAGGAGGGCGGCACGCAGAAGGAGAGCTTTATTCCAGCCTTTGAAATCTAAAAACCCGAAGCAGCTCATAAGAGTGCCTCGGGTTATTTTTTATGCTTTTTTAGTTTCCTTGTCTCTCTGTCGATAGAACTTGGAACGCTTTTTCTTGATATAGATACTGTACGAGCACGCTGCAAGAAGTGCCACAACGATGGTGATACTGCTTACGTGTACCCACACCTCGACCTCAGTCTCGGTCTTGAGCTGCTCCCACAGACCGTTGACGTATTGCTGCATATCGTCGCCGTATATCTCCGCATTGGAGAAGCTGTGGTAGTAGCTCGTCTTGATATCGTCGCCTTGGTTGTAGAGAATATCGTACTCAGCCTCGCCCATCTCCTCCTTGTACTCCTCGCTCTCAATTACGAGAGTATTGGGAGACGCGTAGCCTACGTAGATGGCATTGGCAACCGCCGCCTCCTCGGAGAGCATAAAGTTGATGTATTCCTTGGCTACTTCCTTATTCTTCGAGGACTCGGGAATGCACATCGCATCGACGAACACGTTCGTACCCTCCTCGGGGTAGTAGAACTTAAGATCCTCGTTATCGTACGACATAGTGATATAGTCACCTGCGTAGTAAGGCGCGATCGCGGCCGACGCAGAGGTCATCTTGTTGAATATCTCATCGTTTACGTATCCTTGGAGTATATCCTTCTGCTCCTTCATATATCCGAGCGCCGCCTGCCATTCGTCTCTGTCAGCGGTATTAATATCAATACCGTGATAGAGCATAGCGGTAGCAAAGCCGTCGCGGGGATTGTTGAACTGAAGGATCTTTCCCTTATAGTCGGAGTTCCAGAGCAGTGACCAGGATTTTTCCTTTACCTCGCCGTTCTCGTCAAGATCCTCCGGATTCATAAGGGTGGGATTGTAGATGATACCTACCATACCGTAGGTGTAGGGAATAGCGTACTGCTCCTCGGTATCAAAGTAGAGTCCCTTGAACTTGGAGTCGATATTCGCGTAGTTGGGGATCTCCTCGGCTACGTTGAAGCTGTGGAGCATACCCTCGTCCGCCATACGCTGGAGCATATAGTCTGAGGGGAAGATAACGTCGTATACACCTTCACCCGCACCGCTCGAGAGCTTACTGTACATATCCTCGTTGGTCGCGTAGGTGGTGTAGTTGACCTTAACCTTGAAGCCGTACTTTACCGCAAGGTTCTCATTGAAATACTTTTCGAACTCGGCGTTGGTGTTATAAGAGCCCTCAAAGCCGTCCGAGATATACTCACCCCAGTTATAGACGTTGAGAGTTACCGTGTCCTTGATTTCTCCGTCACCACTGTCCTTGCCACACGAGGTGAGGACTGTGAGGGAGATGGCGAGCATCAGAATAAAGAATAATATATGCTTTCTCATTTTCTCGCCGCCTTTCTCTTTCTTCTCTCCTCCTCGCGTCCGCTTCTTATATTGGAGAAGAGCAGGAGCGCAAAGATGGTGATGATTATGAGAGTAGAAAGCGCGTACATATCGGGCGTTACCTTCTTCTTCGTCATAGAGTATATGAGAAGGGGAAGTGTCTGGAACTTCGATGAGCCTACAAAGTAGGAGATTACGAAATCGTCGAGCGAGAGAGTAAACGCCATAACGAAGCCCGAAACAACGCCGTGCATAATATTGGGGAGCTTAACCTTGAAGAAGGCCTGTATCGGCGTGCATCCAAGGTCGAGCGCCGCCTCGGAGAGCGAGTCACCGAACTCGGTGATTCTCGGCAATACCGAGAGGATGACGTAGGGAAGACAGAAGGTTATGTGCGCTATAAGCATCGCCACAAAGCCCATATCGTCGTAGGAAATGCGCAAGATTCCCGCCACAACGACGAAGAAGAGCATCATAGACATACCGGTTACGATATCGGGGTTCATCATCGGAATGTTTGTCACCGAGTTGATCGTAGCCTTCAGAAGCTTGCTCTTCATCCTGTAGATACCCTCTGCCGCCGCAGTGCCGATAACGGTAGCTATCGTAGCTGAGGATATCGCGAGGATAAGTGTGTTTCTAAGAGCCATAAAGGTATCGGGAGAGCTGAAGAGCTCCTTGTACCATCTGAGGCTGAATCCGTCAAATACCGCGGTTGAGTTTGCGGAATTGAAGGAGAAGAAGATGAGCGTAAGTATCGGAATATAGAGAATTCCAAAGACGAGCACAAGGTACGCGGTACTAAGTCTTTTCTTCATACTATGATACCTCCCTCGTCAGCGTCACTGAACTTATTCATTATTCCGAGAGAAATAAGGATAAGTATCATCATAACAAGCGAGATAGCCGCGCCGGTATTCAAGGCGCCGGAGACAAACTGTCTTTCGATGGTATCACCGATGAGCTCAAACGTGCCTCCACCAAGCTTCTGCGAAATATAGAAGGTGCTTATCGAGGGGACGAATACCATCGTGATTCCGGAGATAACTCCCGAGAGGGAGAGAGGGAAGATCACCTTGGTGATGACCTGGAAGCCGTTACAGCCAAGGTCACTTGCAGCCTCCCACATATGCTTGTCTATCTTGGAGATACAAGTGTAGATGGGGAGCACCATATAGGGCAGGAAGTCGTAAACCATACCGAAGATGACAGCGCCCTTTGTACCGATGATGTGCAGCTCGGTGTTAAGAAGCTGATTAAGGAAGCCTCCGTCATCAAGTATTGCCATTATCGAGTAGGTCCTTATAAGAAGGTTTCCACATAGGGAGCATAAGAAGCATGATGTAGAGCTTCTGTCTTTTTGCAGGCGCTCTTGCAATTATGTAAGCAAGAGGGTAACCCACAAGGAAGCAGACGAAGGTCGCGAGAACGGATAATTCAAGCGAGAGGCCGAAGAGCTTCGCATAGTTCTTGAGCGATGCAAGATTTGCGAAGGTGAACGCCCCGTTTTCATCTGTAAAAGCATAAAATACAACGATAATTAACGGCAGAATAATGAACAGTATCGCCCAGAAAATATGGGGCGCCGCCGCAATCGAGTGCATTATAGACCTTTTCTTTTTCATTTCACATATATCCTATAAGAGCCGTGTGGCTCCACTTCCATTTTCAAAAATTATTTTTTAAAAATCAGAATTCCTCTGCCGCATCGGCATCCGAGAGCTGGTCGATCTCGTCGGAGAAGGATGAGTAGTCACCGAACTTGCCGGAGTACTTGGACTTCTTCATAATATGTATCGCATCGGGCTCGATATACACGCCGATGGTTGCCTCGGGCTCTACGTAGTCGGTGGACTGGATCATCCACTTGAAGCCCTTGATATCTACGATTATCTCGTAGTGTACACCCTTGAAGGTGATCACCGTGGCAGTTGCTCCGCGCCGCATTGACGTGCGCGATGAAGTTTTGCCCGC
>CAZUQN010000066.1:0-8905 GCA_964622425.1 uncultured Ruminococcus sp. | reverse complement strand
ATATTGAGACCCACGCCCATCGACTCGACGTAATCGTTCATCAAGGACATACAAAGCCTCGATACACCAAAGGCAAGAATAACCGACAAAAGTCCCATTATGCCGTTCTGGATAATGTAAAGGAGATTGATTCTCTTCATACTGATACCGATAAGTCGCATTAAAGAGATCTCCTTGGCGGAGTGGTACATATTGAGAAGAGTGATGATGGAGATGATCATTATATTCATAATGAGAATTACCGCCGAGAGAACAAAAACGATATATTTGGTATCGTCCGCATCGTTCAATACGTCACGTATAACACTCATAGGCTCTATTGCCTGGAGAGTGTAGTTATCTCCGCCCTCGGTGGTGATGATCCTTCCGTCGTACTCGGTCACCAGCTGCATAGCGTATCCAGGATTTTTCGTATTAATGAGAATGGCGCAAACGGTAGCGTGTGAGTGGTGCTCCTCGCCTTCGTGCTCCCCCTCCTCTTCACCGTGATCGTGCATTTCCCAAAGCGTATTTATCTGAGTAAAAACCACGTTATCAAAGGATGAATGGCTTCTATCGAGAATACCGACGACGGTGAGGCCCTCGGCGTGTACGTCGATTCCGCTCGCGGAGTGACTGGTGTGTATTTCGTCGCCGACCTTGAGGTCACAGTATTTCGCGACGTTATATCCCACGACCGCTTCGAGCGATCCAGAGGCGGTAAAAAGTTCTCCCTCAGCCACGGTCTTGCCCGACAGATAATTTGGAGTCGTACCGACCACGTCGTAGCCGTTGTAGCTGTCAGCCATCGCGAAGGGGATGACCGAGGTCACCCTCTGATCCCTCTGAAGGTCGGATACGACCGAGTAAGGAATGGTACCGACGGGAGAGTCCGTGAAGTACATCGTGTTCATAGCAAGCTGAGTGTTACTGCCCGATGGGCCGATGATGGCGGAATAATATCCCGCGTTGTTCGTTATGCCCTCGTCAACCTGAGTGGCAACGTTGAAGGCAAGAACGCCAATGCCCGCAGAGATAACAATTGAGAGGACGATGAGAATAACCTGTACCTTCTTGATCGCCATATTTTTGAAGGCAAATCTTAACATACGATCGCCTCCTTTTCCGTAACGGTATCGTGGATGCCGCTCGTCATTTCGTTCATATCGACGACCTCGTCGAAATACTTTGCGAGTCTGTCGTCATGAGTTACAGCGATAAGAGTTTTACCGCTAGATGCCTCGATAAGCTCCTTGATAACCTGCTCACCGATGGCGAAGTTAAGGTTACCCGTCGGCTCGTCGGCAAGTATTATATCCGGGCGCTTTACCAGAGCGCGGGCTATCGCAACTCTCTGCTTCTGCCCGCCCGAAAGATGCTTTATCTTAGCGTTTTTCTTTTCAAAAATACCAAGTGACTTCAGCATATCGTCCATACCCGAGACATCCACTCTTTCAAGGCGAAGAATACCGATATTGTCTGCGACAGTCATATCGTTTATCAGCTTGAAGTCCTGGAAGATATATCCTATCCTCTCGATTCTGAACTTATCCTTTGCCTTTTGCGTAAGATCAGTCATATCAACGCCGTCAACGGTTATGGAGCCGTTAGTCGGGGACAGTATTCCCGCTATCATATTAAGCAGGGTGGATTTTCCACAGCCGGATGCTCCGAGGAGCATGTAGGATTTTCCGTTTTCAAAGATCATATCGCGGTAAGAAATTTCCGTTTCATTGCGGAACTGCTTACCGAGATTTTTTATTTCAATCATTTCAATTTCCTTTCGTATTAAGCTTTTTCCAGGTTAGTCAATGTTAACTCAAAACATATTCTGTTCAGATTAACACCGGCAAGACAAGCTTAATCCGAAAGCTTCACCTTAAGGCCGACCGGAGTAGACTCGCGGCCCGAAAAAATATGAATATACAGCTTATGGTTGAATATGAAGAATTGGATCATCCAACCGACAGTCATAATAAGCGCCGCAAAGGAGAGAAGCTCAAGTGTGCTTTTGATTATCAGACACGCGGCACAATCGGTATTCACATTATCGTGAGAGTGAGGTAAAAAAACGACGGAGGCGCAAGCAACAATCAATACCACGCATAAAACAGCGCACAGCCTCTTTATCGCGTCACAACGTATTTTCATATGCTTTCACCTCCTCAGTATGAATTTTATTTCACACGGATGCGCCCTGTCACTCTTCAAGCAGAGCCTTAAGCTCCTCTACACTTGAGAAGTAGTAGTCGCAGTTTTTCTTCATAAATTCGGCAATCTCGGGCACGTCATACGCCCAGCCTGCCGCGGCAAAGTGAGCGCCCGCGCCCCTTGCCATATCGTAACCCGGCTTGAGGTCGTCAACGACGAGTATCTCCTCGGGGCGGAGATTATACTTCTCGCAAAGGTCGAGGATACACCACGGACTCGGCTTACGATTTTCCTTGGGTATATCCCAGCCGTAGATAACGTCGGGGCTCGGCAGAGCGTTGTGCTCATAGTCCCTGACGATATAGTGAGTCATGGAGTGAGAGGCTACGGCAACGATGCCGCCCTTCGCCTTGAAGTCGGCAATTATCTCGTGCATACCGAGGTAAGCTCTCGGGAATCTTGTGCGGATAAACTCGAGCCAATACTCCTCCTCATGCTTCATCTCCTCCTCACTAAGTCCTACCTCGTCGGCAAGAAGAGAGATTATTCCGGGATCAAAGTTTTTGATTATAAAGCTCTCGAAGGTATAATTCTTCACAAGCTCGGGACGGTAGTCCTCAAGGTATGCTATGAAGGACGGATAATGGATAGCCTCGGAGCTGGCGACCACGGTATCATCGTGGTCAAGTACAAGACATTTATATTTCATCTTTCAAATCCATAAAGGTTATTTTAGGTGTGTGGACGGTAAGATCGCTCCTCTGCACGGTAATAGCCCTGCCCCGTGTGAGATTTTCGAAGAGTCTCTCATCTCCGCCGAAGGAAATATCGGTAAGAGAATCGCACCCGTTGAAGAGCTCGATATCCTCGAGCTCCATAAGCCTTTTCGGTATAGCAATACGAGAAAGCGAGGAGCAACCGAAGAAGGCGTCAAGACCTATTGATGCGGTGCCTACGGGAAGGATAAGAGAACGAAGAGAGGTGCAGCCCGCAAAGGCACGACGGCCTATCTTCTGAAGTCTTACCGGCATTTCAACCGTCATAAGAGAGCGGCAGCCCTCGAAGGTGGAGTCGTCAATCATACCCATATTATCGGAGAGCTTTACCGCCTCGAGCGAGAAGCAGGAGTAGAAGCAGTTAAACTCAACGAGCACGCAAGAGTCGGGGATAGTAATCTCAGGGAGGTTGAAGCAGTAGGCAAACGCGCCCGCACCGATCATATAGACCGACTCGGAGAGCTTGACCTTCGAAAGGCTTGCGCAACCCTCAAATGCTCCCTCACCTATTCTCTTTACGGTGTCCGGGATATTGACGTCGTAGATGGATGAGCAGCCCGAAAACGCCTCGTCACCGATGGTCTCAAGACCGTACTCCATGTACACTCTCTTAAGATTTGAGCAGCCCGCAAAGGCGCAGGCGGATATCCTCTTAAGGCTCTTTGGAAGGTAGACCTCGCGGAGCTCGGCCGAGTCGCGGAAGGCATTCTCGCCTATCTCCTCGATCCCCTCCTCTACGCGGACGACGCTCATATCTGCGCCACCCTCATAGAAGCCTCTGTATAAAACTTTGTTTTCCTCATCGAGAGGATTTTTGATAAAATCAGTCATTATTGTAAACCTAGTTTTACAGATTGTTGATTAACCAAGCTTTTCAAGAGCTGCGGTAAGAGATGCTCTTGTTTCAAGATACTTCTGGAGTTTTGCTCTCTCGCCCTCGATAACAGCGGCGGGAGCCTTAGCTACGAAGCCCTCGTTGGAAAGCTTCTTCTCAAGTCTCTCGATCTCGGAATCATTCTTTTTCATCTCGGCGGTAAGGCGAGCCTTCTCCTTCTCAAAGTCGATAACCTCGGAAAGAGGAATGTAAAGCGAGCCGGAGTCGGTAGCGATCATAACCGCGTCATCGGAATCGTATGAATCGGTGAGGATAACCTCGGATGCGGACGCGAGCTTCTCGATGATCTTTTCAGCAGACTTGAAGGTGCTCTCATACTTGGTAACAACGTAGAGCTTAGCCTTCTTTGACGGAGGAACGTTCATCTCCTGACGGCGTGCTCTGATAGCAGTGATAGCGGTAATAATTCTGTCGATATGTCCCTCGTCCTCCTTAAAGTTAAGGGCGGGATCATACTCGGGATAGCTCTCGATCACGATGCTTTCCTTCTCGTGAGGAATAGCCTGATAGATCTCCTCGGTGATGAAGGGCATATAGGGGTGAAGGAGCTTGAGGATTGCGGTAAGGACCTTTACGAGTACTCTCTCTGCGGTGAGCGCTGTCTCGCCACCCTCGAAGAAGCGGCTCTTAACCATCTCGATATACCAGTCGCAGAAGAGATCCCAGGTGAAGGAGTAGATCTCCGCAAGAGCGATACCGAGCTCGTAATTTTCCATATTATTAGTTACGCTCTTGATGAGCTCGTTAAGGCGGGAGAGAATCCACTTATCCTCGATCTTGAGGTCCTCTGCCTTCGGCTCGGTGAGGAGCGTTTCATCGTCATTCTTAAGGTTCATAAGAACGAATCTCGATGCGTTCCAGAGCTTGTTTGCAAAGTTTCTTGCCGCCTCGATCTTCTCGTCGGAGAATCTCATATCGTTGCCGGGAGCGTTACCCGTAGCAAGAGCGAATCTGAGAGCATCTGCGCCGTACTTCTCGATAATCTCAAGAGGATCGATACCGTTGCCGAGCGACTTAGACATTTTTCTGCCCTGCGCGTCTCTTACAAGACCGTGAATGAATACGGTGCTGAAGGGCTTCTCACCCATATGCTCAAGGCCGGAGAAGATCATTCTCGAAACCCAGAAGGTGATGATGTCGTAGCCGGTAACGAGAGCGGAGGTGGGATAGTAGCGAGCGAGGTCGGCAGTCTTATCGGGCCAGCCGAGTGTCGAGAAGGGCCAGAGCGCCGAGGAGAACCAGGTGTCAAGCACGTCCTCCTCCTGTCTTACCTTGCCGCCGCACTTAGGACAGGTGTCGATATCAACCTTGGAAACCTCCATATGTCCGCACTCGTCGCAATAGAAGGCGGGAATTCTGTGTCCCCACCAGAGCTGACGGGAGATGCACCAGTCAAGGATGTTGTTCATCCAGTTGAAGTAGTTCTTGGAGAATCTCTCGGGAACGAATCTTACAGAACCGTTCTCTACCGCCTCGATAGCCGGAGCGGCAAGAGGCTTCATTTTAACGAACCACTGGTCTGAGGTGAGAGGCTCAACGGTAGTGCCGCAACGGTAGCAGGTACCAACGTTGTGGGCGTGGGGCTCGGTCTTAACGAGATAGCCCTCTGCCTCAAGATCGGCAACAAGTGCCTTACGGCAGGTATATCTGTCCATGCCCTCGTACTTGCCTGCGTAGGAGTTCATGGTAGCGTCATCATTCATAACCTTGATCTGCTCGAGGTTGTGTCTCTGTCCAACGAGGAAGTCGTTGGGGTCGTGAGCAGGAGTGATCTTTACACAGCCGGTACCGAAGCCGATCTCAACGTAATCGTCCGCGATAACGGGAATCTCTCTGCCAACTATGGGGAGGATAAGAGTCTTGCCGATGAGGTGCTTGGTGTTCTCGTCCTCGGGGTTAACCGCAACGGCGGTGTCACCAAACATAGTCTCGGGACGGGTGGTAGCGATCTCAACGTATGCGTCCTCACCCTTTACGGGATACTTGATGTGCCAGAAGTTGCCGGGCTGATCCTTGTACTCAACCTCTGCGTCGGAGAGCGCGGTGAGGCAACGGGGACACCAGTTTATAATTCTGTGACCGCGGTAGATAAGGCCCTTGTCGTAGAGGTTAACAAACACCTCTCTTACTGCTCTTGAGCATCCCTCGTCCATAGTGAATCTCTGACGGGACCAGTCGCAGGACGCGCCGAGCTTCTTGAGCTGACCGGTGATCCTCGCCTCATAGGAGTCCTTCCAGTCCCAAACTCTCTCGAGGAACTTCTCACGGCCGAGGTCGTAACGGGAAAGTCCCTCGTCAAGGCGGAGTCTCTCCTCAACCTTGATCTGAGTCGCGATACCCGCGTGGTCGGTGCCGGGTACCCAAAGAGTGGAGTAGCCCTGCATACGCTTGGTTCTTACAAGAATGTCCTGAAGCGTCTCGTCAAGGGCGTGTCCCATATGGAGCTGACCGGTAACGTTTGGCGGAGGGATAACTATGGAGAAGGGTTTCTTCTTTTCATCGGGGTCGGGCTTGAAGTAGCCCTTGTCACACCACTCACAGTAGAGTCTGTCCTCAAACTCGGAGGGGTTGTAATTCTTTGCGAGTTCTTTTCTCATTTTATTTAGTCCTTTCGGTTTATTAAGCGAATTTAATGCATTTTAGCGCAAAAACCTCACACGGGTGTGGGTTAAAAAAACAAAAAGCCCCGAGATGCGCTGTGCATCTCGGGGCGAATTAATCGCGGTACCACCCAAGTTCAAGGCGTGAAACACGCCTCCTCATTAACTCTTAACGCGAGTGACGCCGCGGTCTAATAGGAATAATCCGTTCTTCGCAGTTACAACGCGGCTACCTTCACCGACCGACCGCAGGGCTTGCACCAACCGCCCACTCTCTAAAGCGCATCAAAATCGACTACTCCTCCGCGAGGATAGCATTATTCTAGCACAAAAGTTTAAGAATGTCAATACAAAATAGTTATTAAATACTCTTTCAGGTATATCTTGTGGGAAGTCCCTCGCGATAGAGGTGCGCCGAGGAGGAAAGAGTGAGTATCCTCGGATAGGAGTATCCGTTATCGTTGCCGAATTCTATGACGGTAACACCGGTGGTGCAGATGTCAAAGTGCGTGGTGAAGTAGGGGTAAGGGATACCGAGCACGCAGGAGAGGAAGCTGAGGCCGAAGCCCTGATGGGCGAAGAATGCCACGCGCTTGTCCGAGTGCGAGATAACCTCGTACTTTCCGTCGCTGACACGCTTGTAGCCGAGGGATTCTAAGAATTCGTCACTTCCCTTCTGTATGCGCTCAACGCCCGCGCCGTAGTCCTTGTCCTTAAACTCCTCTGCCGAAAAGGCGGGATGCTTATACCACTCGTGGCCGAGGGCGATAAGCTCGGGAGTGTGGAAAAGCTCCTTCATCTCGGGAGCGAAGAAGAGCCAGGTGTTGCAGCCTCTTGCCTTGGAGTAGCAGGTAAGGTCGCGCCAAGCATAGCCCTCGTTGGCAAAGTCGAGGAGGGTGACGTCCTTCTTGATTATCTCGGAGAGTGGCTTTGCGGTGAGCTTTGCACGTTCGGAGGTGGAAGCGTATATCTCGTTTATCCTATACTGCGAGAGCATCTTGCCGACAGCCTCAGCCTGTCTGTGACCAAAGGGAGTAAGCGAGTCGGGATTGTATATAGGATCACCGTGTCTTACATAGAATAAAAGCATTTTATATCCTCTTTTCTATATTTATGTCAGTTTTGGTTTGCAAGAATGTCGTTTTCGGTTATCTGTAATTCTCAAACACCTTCTTGGTGTCGGTGTACATAGAAGCGTATGCCTCCTCAAAGAGGCCGTCAAAGTCTATCTTCTCAAGCTCCTTCATTACAAGCTCTATCTTGGGCTGAGTCTTGGGATGCTTGGGAGTAAAGACGGTGCAACAATCCTCGTAGGGTAAGATCGACGTATCAAAGGTGCCGTAGTGTCTTGCGTAGTTGATGATCTCATTCTTATCAAGGCCGATGCAGGGACGGAACACGGGAATATTCACAACGCTGTCGGTAACGCCGATGGCCGCAAGAGTCTGCGAGGCAACCTGACCGAGGCTCTCGCCCGTGATGAGCGCGCCGCACTTATAATCATTCGCGCATCTTTCGGCAAGGCGCATCATAAAGATACGAAGAAGTATGGTGAAGTAGTCTTCCTCACACTTATCTCTGAGCTCCTCCTGAATGTGAGTTAAGGAGATAACGTGGACGTGAATCTTGGCGCAATACTCGCACATTTCCTGCGCGAGCTCGAGCACCTTTTCTCTCGCTCTTTCTGAGGTATAGGGGAAGGACTCGAAGTGCAACGCCTCTATCTCCATACCGCGCTTTGCCATCATACAGCCTGCGACGGGAGAATCTATACCGCCCGACAGAAGGAGAAGACCGCGGCCTGCGGAGCGAAGAGGAAGTCCTCCCGCGCCGGGCTCCTGCCCTGCTCTGATGTATGCGTGGTCATCGCGCACCTCAACGGTAACGATGACGTCGGGATTCTTTACGTCAACCTTGATGCCTCTGACAGTCGAGAGGATAACACCGCCGATATCGCGGGAGATCTCGGGCGAGGTGAGGGGGAACTTCTTGTCCGAGCGCTTAGCGTCAACCTTGAAGGTCCTCTTGCCCTCGAGCTTCAGGGGAAGATAATTTCTTGCGCACTCCTTGATGGAGTCCATATCCTTCTCACAGACCGCGGCGCGATTTACGGCAACGATGCCGAAGACCTTCTTTGCCGCGGAGTACATACCCTCCATATCGCACTCGTCGTTGAGAGGCTCAACGTAGATGGTGCTCTGCTTGAAGTATATCTTGAAGTTGCCAAAAGGCGAGGCGCGGCGCCTCAGCTCCTTGACAAGCCCCGATTCAAAGTTCTGTCTGTTATTTCCCTTTAAGATAACCTCTCCGAATTTACAGAGGATAACCTCGGGATATGAGGATCTCTCCTCAAACGAATTCATAAAGTCCATATTTTCTCTTTCCTATTGTGAAATTACGCGTTTTATATCGATAGCCGTAAGACATGTTAGTTCGACTCCCTTACGGCTAGGCAAGAGAGAATAATACGAACCAGCTCTAAAGCGTGAATTTTCAGCGCTTTC
>CAZUQN010000065.1:6435-9284 GCA_964622425.1 uncultured Ruminococcus sp. | reverse complement strand
CTACTGCCTTAACCTTACGAATGTTAGGCTTCCAGGTTCTGTTTGTCTTACGGTTGGAGTGGGATACGTTGTGTCCGAAAGTAACACCCTTACCGCAAACGCTACACTTAGCCATTTTGATACCTCCCTAAAATCTAGCTTTTTCAAGCTGAATTTTATATAAATTTTTTTGTATTCATAAATTGACAAGTAGTATTATAGCATACCAAAACTAAAAATGCAAGAGGTTTTGAAATTTTTTTTGAAATTTATTATTTAATATAATAGAGTGTATCCGACATCGTTAATTATAGATAGCTCCGGTATCAAATATCCACCTTATGAAATTATCCTTCACCCCATCTGTGTAGTGTCCGTACACGATAATTATTGTGCCGTCGTTCTGTGCGAGCACGTAGTAGAGGTTGACAGCCTTTGACTCGGTTGGCGTGATCTCAAAGGCGAGGACGTTATTCTCCCTGATATCCGCGGTAAGCTCGGTGTAATTTTCCGACATCTCCATCAGATTATCGAGGTTCGAGGGGGTCAGCGTAAACTCCTTTAGAGTGCCGATAATCTCACCTGTGTCGGCATCGTAGAGCTTATTTGCGGAAATTCTGACCCTTGATACATATGAGTCGACCCATGACATCGTAGGTGTCATATAGAGCAGATTGAGATTATCGTTACCTTCTCCGGGAGTGTGTCCCCAGCTTGTGTCAAGGATCATACTTTTTACGTTTTCGGTGTATATCCTTCTTCTTATTCCTAGGTCCTCGCCGATCTGATGCAGCCAATAACTGCCTATATAGCTTGAGAATGGGTTTTGCCATGGCTTGATATATATTTCACCACCGTCTACATCATAGCTCGAGAGTATTGCGCGCATTTGCGTGGCGCTTGTGCTCTTCATCACCATAAGCTCCGTCGTATTTTTATCAATGATCGAATGAGACGCCAGGCTGAAGGAGTATCCGCCGATAGCCCCCTGACATACGTAGACATCGAGTCCGTCGGAGCAGTCAAGACCGAAGTACTCGGGGTATTCCTCCCACATCTCGCGCTGCTCTACTGAGAGCCTATCTGGGTCGACCTCACCGAAATTCTTGTCCTTTGGATCGGTCAGGAAAAGGATTGCCACCACTATACAGCACACCAGCGCGATAACAATTACCCAGAACGCGGGCTTTTTGTAGTTAAGCACGGATTTCACGCGGTTCTTGACACCCACCTCACCGAAGGCAAGAGGGCAGGCGGATATCGCGCGGCGACTCACACTGCAGGCGAGGAGTGCTTCAGAGTAGTCTGCTCTGGCGTCGTGTCCAAGATCTTTTATGACCTTCTCGTCGCACGCAAGCTCAATGTCGCGGCAGAGCATAATATAGCCGAGCCACATCAGAGGATTGAACCAGTGTACAGTGAGCAGGAGAAAGCCAATCGGCTTCCACAGATGGTCGCGGCGGCGTATGTGCGCTTCCTCGTGCGCTATAACGTGAGTCATATGCCCTTCGTCCATCCCGAATGGCAGGTATATTCTCGGCTTAACAATTCCGAGGACAAAGGGGGAGGCAATGTTCTCGCTCATATATACGTTGTCGCGGCAGATGACGGCAGTGCCTACTCTGCGCTTGAGTTTTACGTAGCTAATCGCTGTGTAGGCAAAGAGCGTGATCATACCGATGACCCAAATTACGGCAAGTATGGGGATTAGTATTTGCAAGGGATTTGCGCTGTCACCGGGCGCAGGTGCGAAGGAGTCGGTGATGATAGGATTCAGCGTATTATTTATCACGGGTATACCCGTGTTAACCGACGGAGTGCTATCCATCATTATGTCGGGATTTACCGCCTCAGCACTCGGGATAAGGCTTAGCGCGCTCTTTAGCGAGAAGGGCAGTATAAGGCGAATTCCGACAAATCCCCAAAGAAGAACGCTGATCCACCTTGGGGCTTTTTTTAGGGGGAAGCGCAAAAGCAACACCGCCAAAGCAACGTAGCTTGCAGAAATACTCATATTAATAACATGGAGGAAAAGCTCAGACATAGTCACTCTCCTCTCCTATATCGGTCGATCATAGCCTGCACCTCGTCAAGCTCCTTGTCGGAGATTCTCCTGTGCTTGGCAAACGCGGCGATAAACGCAGGGAGCGAGCCCTCAAAGGTCTTTTCCACCATCTCGTCGATCTCCGAAGCTTGCACCTCGTCCTTCGTGACAAGTGAGGTGACGACGGTGTTCTCATTCTTCAGTACACCGCGCTCGGATAGGCGCTTGATGACCGTATAGGTCGTCGTAGGCTTCCAGCCAAGCTGCTCGCGGCAGAGTTCCACGAGCTCCGAGCTCTTTACCGGCTCGTGTGCCCACAGTATCAGGCAGAAGCGATACTCGCTCTCAAATACCTTTGGTGTTTCCATAGTGTTTCTCCTTTCTCTAACGCGTTAGAGTACACTTACACTCTAACACATTAGAGCAAGAATGTCAAGCAGCTTAATAGATTGTTTACAAATGTGTGATGACAAACGTGCATCATCCTGTGAATTGCGATAGGTTGCATTACAAAGTTGCAATGGGCGTCAACAAGGAGATACCGCTGAATATTTTATTTCCGCGCCTTGCCACAAATCGCGCGTTTCTCCTTGACAACGCATATTTTTTGTGATATAATAACCCAGTGCCATAGGGGTATCGCCAAGCGGTAAGGCAAGGGACTTTGACTCCCTCATTCGTAAGTTCAAATCTTGCTACCCCTGCCAACAAAAGAGACCTGCCCGTGCGACAGGTCTTTTTTTGTTGTCTGTGGGTAAGCTGATTTGAATTTAGCACTCGGTCTCGTACCGAGTGCTGTAAGTTCACATATCCGCTTTTCTAACCG
>CAZUQN010000065.1:0-6335 GCA_964622425.1 uncultured Ruminococcus sp. | reverse complement strand
ATGCCCGCTCGCGAGGCATCGTGAAAGGCGAGATATCTTCGCCATAGGCGAATACCTTGCTACCCCTGCCAACAAAAGAGACCTGTCCGTGCGACAGGCCTTTTTTGTTGTCTGTGGGTAAGCTGATTTGAATTTAGCACTCGGTCTCGTACCAAGTGCTGTAAGTTCACATATCCGCTTTTCTAACCGATGCCCGCTCGCGAGGCATCGTGAAAGGCGAGATATCTTCGCCATAGGCGAATACTTTGCTACCCCTGCCAACCAAAAGAACCACTCTTTACGGGTGGTCCTTTGCTTTATCCGAGGTAAGATGGTTTGAATCCGAGAAACAGTTGAAATGTTCGCAGATTTGTGTTACAATATAAGTGATAAATACATATGAAATGTTAGTTTCTCGGATAAAAGTCATTGCTAAGCCCAAAATTTAGATTTCGGCGGCAAGATTCTACACACTTTCGTAAGAAAAAGCGACAGGCAAAAAATATTAATTCAATGCTATTACAGTTGTTTGACTTTGCAAGTGTTGATTGCCGGGGGCAAGTAATATTTGCTTGATTATCTATTTGCAACATTGTATAATAAATGTAGTTGTTTACCCAAAAGGGAGGAGATTATTATGAAAACAAAAAACATCAAAAGAATTGCTATTGCATTGATTCTGTTGCTCACATTATCCTGCCTGCTTTCAAGCTGTGGCTTGAGAGGTATCCGCTTTGTTGGCGAGTACACTTCCGTATTCGTAGATTCGCAGAATAAGGATGAAAGCATATCTTTTACTCTGTCAATATACAACGACAAAACCTTTGTTTTAAAGCGTTTTGTTGCAGACGAAGAGAAATTTGCATATTCGGGAAGCTGGAAGTCTAGCTCGGCGTTTGGAAAAACCGAGTTGATCTGTATGGTGGAGGAAGGGTATGAGTATAGCAGTAATTTTCCTAATGCGTGGAATCCCTATTTCGCTCTTTCATTCCTTGATGATGGAACATTGATGGCAAGTTCGGGAACTACTGTAAACAAAGATGGAGCAATCATGGTGTTTGGATGGGGAAGTAAGACACGTATTACAATGATCTTGTTTGAAAAAGAGTAAATGAAGAAAAAGATTATAATTATAACCGCTATATGCGTGAGTTTAGCGCTGATAATTGCGGCTCTTTTGGTGTTGTTTTTGCACGTTCTTCCCGAGAGGGAGAGGGCGCGCGAGGAGAGGGAATTCTTTGAATTCCTGCAGCAGTATTACAAGGACAAGAGCGCGAGCTTTGCCGAGGAGAATAAGACGCTCGGAGAGGTTGATGTAGCGTTTATCGGCGACAGTCTGACCGACGGATATGACCTGAAAAAGTATTATCCCGATATGACGGTGATAAACCGCGGTATAGGCGGTGACACTACGCATGGCGTCCTTGCAAGGCTTGACACCTCGGTTATTGAGCCCGCGCCTCGTGTTGTAGTCATGATGATAGGAACAAATAATCTCGGCGATATGTTCACCGATTATGAGGATATACTTGCAGAGCTTAAGAGCGAGTTGCCCGACACTCACGTGGTGCTCCTTTCCATTCCTCCCGCGAGCGGTGACTACAAAGAGCGCAACTGCCAGATCGCGATAAATAACGTGAAGATTAAGGGCCTTGCCGAGAAATACGGTTATGCTTACGTCGACGTTTTCACACCGCTTTTTGACTTTGAACGTGACGAGCTCCGCGCGGAATATACCACTGACGGAATCCACTTCACACCCCTCGGATATGAGGTTATAACCGCTGAGGTGAAGCCTGTGCTCGAGAATTTGCTGCCGGAATAATTCAAAGCCGCACGAGTGGCTGCGGTTGATGTATACGCGGTAAACCTGCATAAATGCTAACTAAAGATTTCAAAAGAGGCGCTTTGCGCCTCTTTTTTGCATATACTAAAAGATTTATAAACGAGGTTTTTCAATCTTCTCCGGCGGGTAACGAAGCGTAACTGAGGCTTAGATAAGCCTTCTCCAGTGGGAGAAGGGGGACCGCTTGCGGTGGATGAGGTGTATCTCTCGTCTTCCATCATTTTCTCATAACTACTCATCCGTCATTCTCAAACAAGTTTTCGAACGACACCTTCCCTCACAAGGGAAGGCTATGTGTGTCCGAGTCGAAACGAGACAGGTGTTGAACAAAGCGAAGCGGAGGGGTTGTTAGCACAACGCAACCTCATCCGTCACTCGCACAAGCTCGTGCCACCTTCCCCAAAGGGGAAGGTCAAGTTTGCCTACAATTTTTTGTGCCGTAACTCACCCAACGGTTAACCTCGTAGTAAATCCAGGTTGTTGCTTTTGCCATCAAGGTGTGGTACAATACATACAGAAGGCCTTCTAGACGTACCGAAAGGAGATTCAAATGGAAATAGGAAACAAGATAAAACAACTCAGATTTAAGGCGGGATTAACGCAGGAGCAGCTTGCGTCCTCGCTAGGTATCAGCGCGCAGTCGATAGCCAATGCCAAACTAAATTGATCACGCCTAAAGCCGCATAAATCCACGCCTTTTTCAAAATTCTCGCTCGTAAAGTGCTACTTGACTTCGTTCGCATTTCAAAAAATGCATTGAATTTCTGTCGGCTTTAGGTCGCTAGATTTTAAGTAGACGAATTTTTTCGGAAGAAAAATCGAAAAATTCGACGTCATATACCATATTACGAGGATTTCTGATGCATTATTACGGAAAATTCGTCACTTAAAACGTATTCCATTTAGTTTGGCATTGGCTATAAGTGGGAGAATGGGGTTACTATGCCTGACATTACATTACTGCCCGATTTGGCTGAAGAATTTGGAATTACGATTGACGATCTTTTCGACCTGACAACCGATCAAAAGTTAAGGCGGATTGAGAACAGACTCGACATTGAGGAGGAGTTCTCACCAGACACCTTTTCTGACTATGAGACCTACTTAAAAAATCAGCTCACAGACAATAGTGACAAGCCAAGAATTCAAAGCCTGCTTGCTCAGTTATATCATCACCGTATGGAGTCCGACTCGAGAAAGGTGAGCAAATATGCGAGGGAGGCTATCCTCGCGCACCCCGAGAAAAAGGAGTGCCAATGGCTCTTGCAAAAGGCTGAGGGCGCGAGCGTTTGGGATTGGAATATTGCCAACCATTCGGATGTTATAGACTTTTATAAAAGCGTTATAGAGAGCGATAGAATTCAGCCTGCAAGCCCGATGCCGTATTACGAGGTGATGGATAATCTGATTGCAGATCACCGTACAAGTGAGGCCAAAGAATATTTCGAGGTCTACAAGACGCTCCCTGCGCACAAGCCGTTTTTGGTTCCTGTGTATGAGGCGCAGATGGCACTTGCGGAATACGACGTGGCAAGGGCGGATAGAATAATGGAGTCAGCGCTCTTGGAATTCGGGGATAACGACGGATTTTTATTCGAGATGGCACAGTATCACGCGAGAAAGTGCGATTATATGAAGGCTATCGAGTATTACGAGAAATCGTGGGAAATCGAGGAAAGTAAAAAGCCGAGATTCACCGATGCGCTCCACGGAATTGCAACGATCTACAAGATCCTCGGCGATAATGAAAAGGCGATAGAGACCTATAACAGAATGATCTCTTGCATCAAGGACGAGTGGGGATATACCGATGACGATGCGGCGGTCATAGAGGTCGAGCGAGAGAAAAATAAGCTGCTGAAATAAAGCTGTTTGTACATATCCATAGCAAGGGCAAAGCTATGTTTTTACCTATCATAAGTAACGAGGCTATCTCAACTTTTTAGCATGAGATAGCCTCTATATTTTTTCTTTTAATCGAAAAAATCTTTTTTGCTCACAACAATATTTGTATTCTTTACAATAGAGTTTCCAGGGTAAATTCCGCGCGCCAAGGTGAGGGGGTACACGCTCGTATTTTTGCCGATCACAGTACCCGGGCAGAGGACCGCTCCACAACCGATTTCGACACCGTCACCGAGGATAGCTCCGAGCTTTCTGAGGCCGGTTTCAATGCGCAGACCATCGTCTTTTATAACGACGTTTTTCTTGTCCGAGCGGAGGTTGGAGCATATCGCACCTGCTCCGAGGTGAGCGCCCTTGCCAAGCACCGAATCACCGACGTAATTGAAGTGCGGGATCTGCGCTCCGTCCATAAGAATACTGTTCTTTATCTCGCTTGAGTTACCGACCACGCATCCACGGCCCAAGATAACCGAGCCGCGGATATATGCGCCGTGTCTTATCTCGCACTCATCTCCTATAACGGCGGGACCTTCTATGCGCGCGGTGTCTGCTATCTTCACTCCTTTTCCGACTAACACATTCTCGCAAAGACGCGTGTAGCCGTCAATACCTTTCTCGGTCAATGAGAGGATATACTGCTTTAATGCAGGGAGTACCTCCCAAGGGTAATTAAACTCATCGAAAAGCTCTTTAAGTAAAACACTGCCTAAAGTAAATAGTGATTGGCATTTTAGGCTATTTTCCATCAAAATACCCCTTTTCTATGAGGAATTTTGAAAAAGAGTAAATACACTTTTTGCATAACTCGGCATCCTCTGCCTCTGCCATAATCCTTATCTTCGGCTCGGTACCGCTCTCTCTGACAATAAGACGGCCGCGGCATAATTTGAGCTCTGCCTCGAGTCCTTTGACAAGGCTTGTAAGCTCCTCATCAGCCATTACAAGGCTTTTATTTTTTACGTAGAAGCTCTCGCTCTCTTGCGGATAAACCACAAGCTCCTCAGCTAATTTATCGAGGCATTTACCGCTTTCTTTAATCTCGCACGCAAGCATAATTGCCGTAAGAAGTCCGTCACCCGTCGTGGCGTAATTTTGCATAATTATATGTCCTGATTGCTCTCCTCCGAGTGAGGAGCAAGTTTCTCTCATTCTCTCAAAAACGAACCTGTCACCGACCTTTGTTATCTCGGTTTTAAAGCCGAGATCTTCCAGCGATTTTACAAGGCCTCCGTTAGACATTACGGTCACCACAACCGTCGGATTTTTCATTTCATTTAGTCTTAAAAATCTCCTTGCCAGAACGTAGATTATTCCGTCTCCGTCGACGATAATTCCGTCGTTATTAACAGCTATACATCTGTCCGAGTCACCGTCAAAGGCGAAGCCGACGTCAAGCTCTTTTTCCTTTACGAGCTTCACTAAATTCGCGATGTGAGTCGAGCCGCAGTCCTTATTGATGTTCATACCGTCAGGTTCGTTTCCGATAGTGTGGACCTCTGCGCCAAGCGACTCAAATATCGAGCGCGAAATACCGTATGCCGCGCCGTTTGCCGAGTCAAGACCTATCCGCATACCCGATAGAGAGCAGGGGGCGAGTGAGATAAGATTCTTCGTGTAATTCTCGCGTCCTTCGGGGTAGTCGTGAATTTTGCCGACCTTCTCACCCTTAGCAAAGGGAAGTGTATCTAGAGCGGAGTCTATATACTCCTCAATTAGAGCGGCCGCCCCGTCATCTATCTTTTCTCCGTGTGAGTCGATGATCTTTATTCCATTGTCATAGAAGGGGTTGTGCGATGCTGTTATCATCACACCGAGGTTAAAACCATTCTTTACGGTAAGATACGTGAGTCCCGGGGTTGTTATCACGTGCGCAAGATACACGTCAGCTCCCGATGCGGCAAGACCCGAGGCTATTGCATACTCGAGCATATAGCCCGAGAGACGGGTATCCTTGCCTATAATAACGCGAGGTTTGACGCTTTCGCCGTCCTCACCCTCCCTAAGTAAAAAACGTCCTAAAAAACGTCCGATCTTAAAGGCGTGCTCTGCTGTAAGCTCAACTCCCGCCTCACCTCTGAAGCCGTCCGTGCCAAAATATTTGTTCATATGTTAGACCGTTCCGCCGCGCTTGGATTTAATTGTAGATATTAACGCGGTATGTAAGAAAATATGTTTTGCCATGGAATAATTTTGCTCGAAATCTATCGGGGAAAGTCGAAAAATATGACAAAACAAAGATTTTGCATTTGATTGTACCGAATTAATCGGAGAGTACACTAGATAGTATATTCGGATTACACGTATGTGGTGAGAATTTTGGTGTATAAAACAGAAGGTGATAATTGTAAGAGCTTTTTATTCGGGGTTGTTTTTATTCACACCTTTTTAGCGAGAGAGCGTGAACAAATCATAACCTTCCCCTTCTGGGGAAGGGGGACCACGAAGTGGTGGATGAGGTTGACTTGCGCTAACACTTTCTTTGCGGAGTCAGGTTTGTCCGCGATATATTTGTTGATTTATGCAATAAAAAACAGACCACAAGGGTCGAAGGGAAGCTGGGTATTCGCCAAAGGTGAAGATACCCGCGCCCTGCGCCTGAAGAGCA
>CAZUQN010000064.1:0-9415 GCA_964622425.1 uncultured Ruminococcus sp. | reverse complement strand
AGCACAGCAGACTCTGACTCTGTATGTTGGGGTTCGAATCCCTATTCCCCTGCCAAAGAAAAAGAGACCACATCTCGTGGTCTCTTTTTCTTTCCTTTGACAGTGGAATAGAGGATTGCGAACCACAGCGCCGTAAGGCGCGGGGTTCGCATACCCCGCCCGAAGGTCGGGGAGCTCGCTCACCAGACGCAGGGCGTGGGTATCTTCGCGCACCGCGCGAATATCCCGTCATCACTTCCTCCTCTGTGCGCGGGGTATTGCCGCTCGCCTCAACTACGCGATGGACGTTCCACCTTTTATTGTCCTGCACTTTCATCTGCTCGCATGGCAAGATACCGCCTGTGGCGGTATGCTGCATTTGAGCGAAGCCATCGGGGAGCTTGTTCACCGGTGGCGAAGCGAAAAATCTTCGCCGTAGGCGAATATTCCTATTTCTTGTAAGACCATCATTCGATGGTCTGCTTTCATTTTTTCTGCGTTGGAAAATTGTATTCAAATTCAAAGCTAGCCTTTTCGCTGATAAAATCACACAGCACATCATTCTTATGTGAAAAACGGTAATGTGCTTTACAGGATGCGCTTTCGTGAATTGTTCTCTTCATTTGTCCGTTTGTCGGTGCGAAAAGCGGGTGCGAGTTCTTTTGCAATAGTTCGGCGGTAAACTCATACCCGCCTTGCTTCACAGTAACCGCATTTTCCCCGAGCCGTTTGATGCTTGCACCTAGATAAGTGGCAATTCGATATTCCCTGCAATCAAACATCACTACACCTATTATTCCCGTAAAATGAAAGCCAAGCATTGGAATATCTGCCACGGATAACATCAAAGAGCCGTTTTCAAAGCAACATTGCGTCCAAATATACCGCTTTGGAAAAGAATAACCTCTGTCGCATTCGATATATCCAACCCCGTCGCGGAAGTTAAATTTCCGTCCGTTAAGTGTAATCTTTCCGTCGATCCTATGCGACATACTGCAAACACCGTGTCGGCATTGCATAAACGGAACGAGAAAAAACGGACCCATAATGTCGTAAGCTATGGGCGAAAGTGCCCCAAAACTTAGCACGCCCCCCAGCTTGTACCTGTCGCTTTGATAATTTAAAATTATTCCTTTTTCGGAGAAAACGCAGTTTCCAATCTTTACGGTTAACGGCTTTTCAGTGTATTCCAGCTTCTTGAAAGGTATATTATATGCGGCATCATCCGTTATAACCTGCAATGATGCGCTCGTTTCATTTTGACTGCGATGGTATGCGGGAATAAAAGCAAGCGTTTTATCACCGTCGGAGCATTTGAAGTACCACCCTTGAAAATATCCTTTTTTACCCACCTTTGCCTCCGTATCCTGATATTTACATATATGATTTCCCGTTTGCGGGCAGATATACAATGCCGTAAACTGCGCAAATGATAAATATATTTTGTTTTACTTAATACAGTTCATCCACTTTAACAAAACCGGACGTTTTCTTCCCCTTTACATCCGAGTAAAAACATGCTATAATAGTCAAAAAGGAGACACTCCTATGAAAAATGCTTATAATCAATACACGAGAAATCTTTTCTTCATTTATATGTTCAAGTAAGAAGACAGCTTTTGTTACCGCGGATTACATCTGTATCTTACATCCATAAACTTTTTTACACTCAAGGAAAGGCGGTGATATAGTGGCGCGACGTAAGGTAAACGTCCCGGACTTTGTCCACGAGGATCCAAAGCACAAAAAAGCGAGAGAGACTGCAAAGCGCAATTACCGACGGGGATATTTTATATCCGTGTGCTTCGGTATTGCTATCCTTACTGTCTTACTGATATTTGTTGTCTGTAACAACGATAACGATACCCTCGTCGGATGGGGCTTTATATCCATAGGCGTCATTGGTCTGATCAACGGTGCATTTGTTATTTTTGCAGAAATAAAGAAATGGAACATATATTACACCTGTCCCTACGATTATATCGAGGGCGTGGAGCCATACATGTCCGAGGACCAGAGAAAAAAGGATTTAGCAGAATCGCGAGAAGCAACGGTAGTATGCTTGATAATCCTTTTGCTATTTGCAATCGCCATTATAGTTATGGGAATACGTAGGCTATGCGGGTTGGATTGAGTTAAAAAGGACTAAGTCACTCACTTAGTATTTTTTACCTTTTCGCCCCTTGACTTTATATACGATCTATACTATAATAATTATACACGTTTCGACTTTCGATCGTCGTTATAATTAAATCACCTAACGAATATTGGAGGACTCTATTATGTTTTGCAAACACTGTGGCAAAGAAGTTCCGGACAATGCCGCCTTCTGCACTGAGTGCGGAAAGCCTCTCGGCGAGCCCGCACCCCAACCTACCGCCCCTACCGTAAATGCACGCGAGCTCGGGATCACCTCCCGCTCTATCGTAACAGCAATACTGCTCACAATAGTAACCTGCGGAATATACGGCCTCTACTGGTTTGTCGTTCTTACCAATGAGATGAATAAGCTCTCGGGCAGGGAGCAGAATATGAGCGGAGGAATGTCGCTTCTGCTCTCCTTGGTTACCGGCGGAATATACACTATTTTCTGGGCTTACAAGATGGGTGAGAAGAGAGATATCGTTATGGGAGAGAGCGCTTCTTCCAACATTGTTTATCTTGTTATTTCGCTCTTCGGCTTCGGTATAATCGTTTACGCATTAGCTCAGGATGCTATCAACAAGGCAGTTGAAAGACAGTAATCGTGAGGTAAACGAGCGCTTTCGCAAGGTTGCGATAAAGTACGGCGTTATCCTCGCGATAGGTCTTGGATATTTGTTTTTCGTTCTGCTTTCCGGAGTGAGAATTCCCTGCATCTTCTACGAGATTACCGGATTCAAGTGTCCGGGTTGCGGAATAACGAGACTGATCGTATCGGTTGCAAGGCTTGACTTCGACGCCGCGTTTGGATATAACCCCTTCTTGTTTATCTCAGGGCCGTTGATTCTTTTCTACCTTGCCTTCAGCGAAGCGAGATACGTGCTATACAGCAACGCAAGAATGGGCAAATGGGTGATATTCATCTGGGCGGTGCTCATTCTCGCAATTCTTTACGGAGTGCTGAGAAATATTTATCCAATTTAAAGGACGTCTTATTACGTTAAAAAATCCCACCGGCAAGGTGGGATTTTTACTTTATTATTTCTTTATCGGCAAAAGCATTCTGGTTTCGTTCTTATATTCCAAAAAGCCTTCCTTTCGCGACTGTCTCTTATCTGCCATAGGGATACTGACGAAGAAGAAAAGTGCGGTATTCGCCACCGCGCCCGCGATAAGATACCACGCCCAAGGGGCGGAAAATACCACGGAAATTGACACGCCCCACCACATAAGTATCTCTCCGAGGTAATTCGGATGGCGCGAATATCTCCAGAGTCCGTCTCTGATAAACGGGCCGTTTTTGTTCTTTCTGTACCTATGCATCTGCACGTCGGCAATGCCCTGCATTGAAGCGGCAGCGAGCGAAACACATAGGCAAACAACGCCTCCAACAGTTATTGCAAGACCTTCTCTCACCGCATACACAGCAGGAAGGATGCAGCCGTAAACCACCAGCGTCGGCACCATATGTATTCCCACAAAATTAATAAGCGGGTAAAACGCTCCGGTCTTTTCCTCAAGCATTGAATACCGCCAATCCTGATGTGTGAGATCACCAAAGGCGTATGCCCAGTTTGCAGTTAAGCGAACAGCCCAAAAGCTCACGGCAATAATAAGCATAACACCGAGCGCGGTAAGCTCGCGCCCTAAAGCAAAGGCTATAAGTATCACGGGAGGCTGAACGCTCCAATAGGGATCGTAGACCGATGCGTTACCGAATATCAGGCTGAAGGCAAAAGTCACGACGGTAGCGACAACATCCGCAATAAAGAGTGAGAGCCACCACTCAAGCTCCAACGAACGGTAGGTAAAAATACCCACAGCCGATGTATTAATATACACCGCGGCAATAACCGTAAAGCTCGCCGCACGATTATGTTTTATTTTTTCCATATTAACCTCTTTTTCGATTTCAAATGATATTTTACCACAGTTTAAGCAATATTTCAAGACAGCATTTAAACTATGTTTTCTTATTCGCTTCTTTACTCTTTACAATCCGAAAAGCTTGTGATATAATATATCTATCAAAATGAAACGGACGCGGATTATGCTTTCAAATCTACACACGCATACCACCTTCTGCGACGGTAGTAATACCCCCGAGGAGATGGTGCAAAAGGCAATAGCAAAGGGCTTTGTATCACTCGGCTTTTCCGGACACGCTTATACTCCGTTTGAGCTGACAAGCTGCATGAAGGATGAGCAAGGCTATATTGATGAAATAAATAGGCTGAAGAAGGCCTACGCGGGACAGATGGAAATATACCTCGGCACGGAAGAAGATGCCTTCGCGCTTATCGACAGATCGAAGTACGAATACATAATAGGCTCCTTGCACTTCCTTAAGGTAAATGGACAGATACTCCCCCTTGACATAGGTAACGAGTATATGCAAAGGTGCTTTGAGGCATTTGATAAAAACGTCGAGAGAATGGCCGAGAGCTACTACTCCACCTTCACGGACTACCTTGTAAAAAGGCGTCCTGACGTAGTCGGACATTTCGACTTGATCAAGAAGTATGATGAGGTATCCGAGCCCATCTTCCTTGGCAACAAGAAGCATGACGAGATAGCTAAACGCTTTCTTGGATCGGTAGCAAGCAAAGGGCTTTTGTTCGAGGTTAACACCGGCGCCATCGCCCGCGGATATAGGACTCTGCCCTACCCCTCAGCAGATCTTTTACACGTCTTAAAGACAGAGGGAGCAGACGTTACCCTGACGTCCGACTGCCACAATGCAGATTTTCTCGACTGCCATTTCGATGAAACAAAGCATATTCTTTACGACATTGGATTCAGAGAAACCGTCATATTATGTAATAATAAGTTTACAAAAATCCCATTAAAATAAAGTGAGGCCAATATGATCGAATCAAAAAACGCAGCCGCAAATACCGTAAAAGCTTACGGTCAGGTAGACGTAAACAATTACGTCAGCATATTTAACAGAGGCGGCACAAAAAAGATAATGTTCTTCGGCAACTCTATAACACGCCACGAGCCCAACGCGTCCATAGGCTGGCACGGTGACTGGGGCATGGCAGCATCCTCGATAGACAAGGACTACGTGCATCTTGTAGTCAAGGCTTTGGATGAGAGATACGGAAAGGTCGACTACTGCATCGCTCAGGGCGCGGCATGGGAGTGGGAATACCCACGCACAGAGGAGGTGTTTGAGGAGTATTACGCCAAGGTTCGCGAGTTTGATGCGGATATCATTATCATCCGTATCGGCGAGAACATCACCGCTAAAAAGCACCTCGAGATCGACTCGAAGCCCTACTTTGCAAAGATGGTAGATCTGCTGGTTGGAGATAACGCTAAAAAGGTGATCATCACGGATATGTTCTGGTACTCTGTTTACAACGATTACTTCCGCGAGGTGTGCGAGGATAAGGGCTACACCTTCTGTCATCTGACCGACCTCGAAGAAGACGAGAGCACTATGGCAAAGGGCTTGTTCGAGCACGCAGGCGTCGCAGGTCACCCCGGCGACTACGGTATGCAGTGTATTGCCGACAGAATTCTTGAGAAGATTTTCGAGTGATAAAATAAGAAGTGAGCAACGGAGATAATCCGCTGCTCACCTTTTATTTTGTGGATATTATTCTTCGTAGGTTACTGATTTTACGCCGTTAAACGCACCCTCTCCTATAGAAACAACGCTTGCAGGAACAGTCACGTCAAGGTTTGCGCACATTTCAAATGCGCCGTCACCGATTATTTCTACTCCGCTGGAAATGATCACAGTCTCAAGTACCGTACAGTTAGAGAATGCACCGGCACAGATTTCCTTAACGCTCGAGGGGATCGTAATTTCCTTGAGGATCGTGTTAGTACGTCCCACGTCACCCATGTCAGTGACAAACGCATACGGAAGTATCTTTGTCACCGGCTTGCCGTTATAGGTTGCGGGAATTACTATGGTTTCCATATACATAGCGTTGCCGATCGCAACCGCATACTCCTGACCGTTCTCGATAGGATAGAATGCAAGCCCGTCTGTGTAGCTCTCGGGAATTACATCCTCACCGCCGGTTGTATCCGAGGTAACCTTTCCTACGCAAACTGCTTCGGCGCTGTCTGTATACGTTACCCAAAGGTATCCGTCATCGCGTATCTCAAGACTCGCAATGCCTCTGCCCGTGTCACCCTTATCGCCTTTGTCTCCGGTATCGCCCTTAGCTCCGTCCTGTCCGCTTGCGCCGACAGCGGTTATACCAAGGCTCTCCCAGCTCTCGCCATTATCATAAGACACCTCCCAGATATTGTCCGAGTTTATTCTGAGCTTTGGAGTTGTTCCCTCCTTACCGTCATCACCCTTGTCGCCTTTGTCGCCCGTAGCATTCACGCCAAGGCCAACCCAAGTCTCGCCCTCGTCGTAGGAGACCTCCCACTCGGTTGTCTCGGAATTGATCCTGAGCTGAGGGATCACGCAGATGTGAGTGCATTCACTCTCGCCTGAGCCGCCCGCAGTAGCCGTAAAGTCTAGGCTTTCCCACGTAGCACCGTTATCATATGACACCTCCCACGTCTCGTCGGTGGGATTTATTCTTATTTGAGGTGTGACACCATTCTTGCCGTCCTCACCCTTCTGTCCGTCTTCGCCTTTTATTTGGCCGAGATCAAGCTCGCTTCCGTCAGTGAGAGTGATTATCAGATTACCGCTTTCATTCACCTCGGCACTGCTTATTCCTACACCGTCATTGCCGTTTTCACCTCTCACAGAGCCAAGATCAAGCTCGGTGCCATCAGTCAGAGTAACGACGAGACATCCGTTATCATCAATGAGAATGTCGCTGATGCCGACACCGTCTTCTCCCTCTGTACCGGAAGCGGACACACCGAGGCCATGCCAAGTGCTTCCGTTATCGTAGGATGCCTCCCATTCTTTAGTGGTCGCATTTATTCTCAGTCGAGGCATCTTACCGTCTTCGCCTCTGGCAACTACGCCAAACTCCTCCCAAGTCTTTCCGTTGTCGTATGAGACCTGCCACATTTCGCTTGTCGCGTCTATTCTGAGTCTGGGAGTGATTCCCTCCTCGCCATTTTTACCGTCCTTACCGTCCTCGCCGTTAAGACCGTCTAGTCCGTCTTTTCCGTCCTTTCCCTTTACGTTACCAAGATCAATTACAGTATCATCGGTAAGAGTGATTACAAGATTGCCATCATCGCTAATTTCAACGTTGCTTATACCAACGCCGTCTTTTCCGTTTTCGCCATCCTTGCCGTCTTTGCCTGCGGCACCGGTTATCACTCCGAGATTCTGAGTGTCACCGTTAGAATATGTAATAACCAGCTCACCGGCATCATTCAACTCGCAGGAAGATACGGATACACCGTCCTTTCCATCTTCAACAAGGTCATATATGTTAAGTAAAGTTGACCAAGTGAGCTCATTATCATAAGAAACGTAAAGATATCCTTTTTCCTCATTAAATGAAAATACAGGCGTAATACCAGGCTCTCCTTGATCGCCCTTATCCCCCTGTACGCCTTGTTCACCTTGAGGTCCAATCTTTCCGTCAGCGCCGTCCTTACCATCTGAACCGTCGATTCCGTTCAATCCGTCAGCACCGTCTTTACCGTCAACTCCATCCTTACCGTTTTGACCTGCGGCAGCCACTCCGGTGTCAATGTCACCAATCCACCAGTTTCCGTTTTCTCCAATGAAAGGAGTCAGTCCGTCAGCGCCGGCCTCACCGCGATCGCCCTGCGGTCCCGGAGTAGCGCAGGATGATAGCATAAGCGCCAGCAATAGGAACGTTACAACTAAACCAATCAGAACTCTTTTAGATATTTTCACCATTTGTTTGCCTCCAAAATGTTTTCTTTTATTTGAATATCAACAATAATTATAAATTAATTGTCGAATTAAGTCAATAGCAAACACCCTTTTTTCGAAAATTAACTATACTTTGCGCGTAATAAAAAGCGTATTAATCTCATTTTTATAATTTTTGCATTTTTTTAATAAAAAGCTCTTGACTTTTCCTGAACATAGTGATATAATGTATTAGCGTTTTAAGAGGATGCCTTTGCGCAATCCCCTCGCAAAAACGTCCCGCCCGCTTCGCGCAGCGGAAAACAAACACAATTTCTGGGTGTGGCTCAGATGGTAGAGCGCTACCTTGGGGTGGTAGAGGTCGCACGTTCAAATCGTGTCACTCAGACCAATAGCGACTCATACGAACAAGCAATTTGTTCAAGTGAGTCGCTATTTTCATTTAAAAACTATACAATATGCACTATTTTGTCCATATTCGTGTGATAAAAATGAAAATCGGGACACAAAAATTGCAAAGAGAGCTTGATGTTTTTTAACGTCAAACTCTCTTTTTTTCATATTTCAAGAAACAATGTGGTCTTTTTAGGAGTACAAATTTAATGCCTTTGGTCGCTTTAGAGACCGCATAATAAATTAAAGGAGATAATATGAATACAAATTGCTCACTTCCAATAGTTAACCTAGTAGCTCAACGAATAGATAAACTGCGAATAGAACAAAGTCTCTCATTGAGAGAACTAGCGAAAAAGTCAGGTATATCTCATTCAACACTATCTAATATAATACAAGCAACAAAAATTCCAAACATCTATACACTTGCAAACATTTGCAACGCACTTAACATTCCCCTCTCAGACTTTTCGAACGTTCCATTCTTCGTCGTTACAACCGTATGATTCAGAGTAAGAGTGTTACGGTCAAAGTCAACCGCGCTCCACCTCAAGCCAAGAACCTCACTACGCCGCAAACCGTAATAGAGCGTAACATAAACCATCGCTTGCATAAGGATCACTATCCTAAACTTTTGCCGACACTTGAAGAAGATCCCGAAGCTCAGAACGACGGTATCTGACGCATCAATGTAAGAGATTGGTTGCTTGGTTTGACAGACTGATGCTCAAGGAAGGCGACGGATTCACAAATCTCTCGGAGGCAGCGCTACGAAAAATCCAATATATTTTGGGCAGGTTCAGTTGTGGTTACCTTTGCTTACTTCTATGTAAATTTTGAGGGCTGACGATGGTTTCGTCAGCCCTTTTTAGTTTTTTCATTTTACGTTTCCGCTTGACTTGAATTGGATTTTTTTGCGTTTATAATCCGTTTTTGTCAACGGTGTATATTCTAAAAATCAGAAATCTTTTCCGTCTTTTGTCGGAGATTTTCGTTAATCTGCTTTTAAGGAAAATTGCCGGGCGTATTCTATATATTTCTTCTCAAAGTCTTCGTTTCCATGATGCTTGATACGATCCAAATACTCGTGTGTGTCAAACGTTCCGTGTTGAG
>CAZUQN010000063.1:0-10150 GCA_964622425.1 uncultured Ruminococcus sp. | reverse complement strand
TTCGGTCTTAAGCTCCGTAAGGTTCCCAAGGAGGAGATCAAGAGACGTGTTGAGGAGGCTGCAAGAATTCTTGACATTCAGCACCTTCTTGAGAGACGTCCTAAGGCTCTTTCCGGTGGTCAGAAGCAGAGAGTTGCGCTCGGTCGTGCGATCGTTCGTAACCCCAAGGTATTCCTTCTTGACGAGCCGCTTTCCAACCTCGACGCTAAGCTTCGTGCGAGCATGAGAACCGAGCTTACCAAGCTTCATAAGAAGGTTGAGACCACCTTCATCTACGTAACACACGACCAGGTAGAGGCTATGACCATGGCTTCCCGTATCGTTGTTATGAGAGACGGTGTTATCCAGCAGGTTGACACTCCTCAGAACCTTTACGACACTCCCTGTAATCTCTTCGTTGCAGGCTTCATAGGCACTCCTCAGATGAACTTCATCACCGGTAAGCTTCTTAAGAAGGGTAACGATCTCTACGCTACCTTCGGTACCACTGAGATTATCCTTCCCGCTGATAAGGCTAACAACCCCGACCTCAAGGAGTACATCGGTCAGGAGGTTATCTTCGGCCTTCGTCCTGAGGCTATTCACGACGAGCCTATGTACCTCAGCTCTATGGCTGACACCACTCTCGACGTTGACGTTGACGTTACCGAGCTTATGGGTGCTGAGATTTATCTCTACCTTGGCTTCGAGGGTATGGAGGACGCTACCAACGGTAAGAACATTATCGCGAGAGTTTCCTCTCGTTCTACCGCTCGCTCCGGCGATAAGATTAAGGTTGCTATTGATGCTTCGAGAATCCATATCTTTGATAAGGATTCCGAGAAGTGCATCTGCCACTAATTCTTCGGTAATATATTTTGGTATAACCAAAAAAGCAAAGAGGCAAGAAATTGCCTCTTTGCTTTTTCTATTTCCGTTTTCCCCCTCTCGACGTATGTATATACGCCTTGCTCCTATGCGGCCCCGAGCGTTACCGCTCTTGTACTTTGTACTTGCTCACACCACCGTGTGAGCGGCCGCGGAGCAATCTGCGCGAGCGTCCTGGTGAGCGAGCTCCCCGGTACGCTTTCGCTTGATTATCTGGGTGCGAAGAACGAAAATTTCTCCTCAAAATATATGGACCGAAGATGCTCAGTGATTTTGGTTTAACCGAAAAATGAAATGAGTTTTTTATGAAAGAGGCGGAGCTTGATTTTTGCATCTTTCACGGCGCGGAGCGGGGAACTATACGCGATCATAGAGGGACTCAAAAAACTGTGCATAAAATGTAAACCGATGATAAAAACCTTGTTAGTGCGTAAAATCCTAACTATGCTTTACATTTTGGCGAGTTATTGAGAATAAAATGCCCGTTTTGCCGTTTGTCACTCATCGCGTTACTTTTTATAGCTCTTTTTGCGCCGTCTGACGGCACTCTCGGGGGAGGGAGACGGAGCAGAGTTTTGCGGCGGCGCGGCAAGGAGTATGGGCGGAGGCCGACGCTGCTCGGCTGCGCATAATTTTTGCGCATGCATTGTTTCGGCGTATTTCTGCCAATGGCAAAAATGAAATATTATTAAGAATTTATTATTCATTTTAGGTTCCGATGTCTTTTTTCTCGCTGTTTTACCGCTGCATTTTGTCCGAATTTTCGTGAGGACTGACAAGCTTCCTGATTTTTCCTTCTCTAATGCAGAAGGGCAAATGCACAGAAAGAGAAAGTTTAGTTTGCAAAAATGCAAAATCGTCTGAAAAAAATTTTACATTTTTCGAAAATTTTTCGTATTTTCTATTGACATACGCGTTTTTATTTAGTATAATATAGGCGTATAAAAAGATAGGGGCGTAATATTTTTGCGCGTCTATCAGCTTAAATTTACATTGTGAGGAGTAAAAATTATGAGCCCTGCACTTTCTAAGAGTGAAATCGCAAGACAGGTTAAGGAGCTTCGCACTAAGATCGGCAATTCCAAGTCCGCTATCAAGGCTGAGTTCCGTGCATTCCGCAAGGTTTCCAAGGCGTTTGCTAAGGCTACCGCGGAGTACAAGAAGGCTAAGGCTGCTTATGACAAGAAGCCTAAGGCTAAGCAGGAGAGAAAGCTTGACCACTCTCTTGACGTTTTCTATAAGGCAAATGACGACTACAAAGAGGTTTACAAGCTTATCGACGCTTACTTCAACTCCATCGAGCAGGATTACAACGAGATCTGTGATCTTCTCGATATGCGCGGCTCTCATCGTAAGGCTGAGAAGGTTGCCAACGAGTTTGAGAAGTATAAGGATTGGCTTGAGAAGAAGCTCGCTATCATGTCCGAGGACGTTCCGGATCTCGTAGAGGATGAGGAAGAAGAGGTTGAGGAAGAGGTTGTAGAGGAAGCTCCCGCTCCCGCAGCAGAGCCCGCACCCGCACCCGCTCCCGCTCCCGCTCCCATTACCGTTTCTCCCGTAAGCATCAACCCCGTTATCCTTGACGTATCTTCCATCGTTTCCAACGCGGTTGATAACACCATGGCAAAGCTTACTCTTTACATGGATAAGGCACTTCGTGACTACTTCGATACCCTTAAGCTTCCCGAGGCTCCTGTAGCTGCAGCACCTGCAACTACCATAGTAAGAGAAGTTGTTAAGGAAGCTGCTCCCGCAGTTGTTGTTAATTCCGAGACCTCCGTCGCTAACGTTGAGCTCCAGGGTGAGCTTCTCGCTAAGGAGCAGGAGATCTACAATAAGCTTAAGGCTATGGGCGAGGAGATCGCTACTATGCTCGAGGCTCTTGAGACTCTTACCGAGGCTCAGACCGCTACCTCCGGCAAGCAGAAGGATCTCAACGCAATGCAGAAGCAGACCAACGATACTCTCCGCCGTATCATGCGTGACCAGCAGGGTATTCAGGTTAGCCTTAGAGTCGTTAACCAGGATCAGGCTGAGGTTAATGCTCAGCAGGCAGCAGTTGTTGAGAGCCAGAAGCTCGTTGTTGAGCAGCAGCAGGCACTTGCCGATGCTCAGAACGGCATGATCGAGACTCAGTCCGCAGTAATCGCTTCTCAGAGCGGTCTTAACGACGCTATGAAGGCAGTTATGCAGGCACAGAAGGAAATCCTTCATACTCAGAACAGAATTGCTCAGAGCAATGCTAAGGCTCAGGAGGCTGGTAAGGTTCTTCTTGAGAAGCAGGCAGAGTTCACCGAGCTCCAGAAGGCGGCTATCGCAAACCAGAGACAGGCAGTTAAGGACTTCAAGGAGGCTACCGCTGAGGAGAAGCCCGCTCGTCAGAGAAAGTCCAAGAAGGCTGAGGAAGCTCCCGTTGTAGAGGAAGCTCCTGTTGTAGAGGAAGCACCCGTAGTTGAGGAAGCTCCCGTTGTTGAGGAAGCTCCTGTTGTTGAGGAAGCTCCTGTTGTTGAGGAAGCTCCCGTTGAGGAGACTCCCGTAGAGGAAACTCCCGTAGAGGAGACTCCCGTTGAGGAAGCTCCCGTTGAGGAAGCACCCGCTGAGGAAGCTCCCGTTGAGGAAGCACCTGTAGAGGAAGCTCCCGTTGAGGAAGCACCTGTAGAGGAAGCTCCCGTTGAGGAAGCACCTGTAGAGGAAGCTCCCGCTGAGGAAGTATCTGAGTAATTCGATAAGAATTAAACTTACATATAAAATGCGGCTCGTACTGAGCCGCATTTTTTTATTGGTATGTATATGGCCTCGCAGAGCTCGGCTCGATATGCCTCGCCCTGCTCGGCTCGATATGCCTCGCCCTGCTCGGCTCGATATGCCTCGCCCTGCTCGGCTCGATATGCCTCGCGGTGCTCGGCTCGATATATTTGCCGGTGGCAAATTCGATATGTTATTGCCGCAGCTTCGCACGTCAATAACTCGATATGTCACTTCGTGACGCGATAGGAAAACACGCACAAAAAAACCGCGCCCCGCAGTTGACAACAGGACGCGATATGTGTATAATTGTAATAGACGCACCGACCGGTTAGTCGGTATGCGTGTAAAGTTTTTTGGCCGTTTTGGGCTTTCGGTTATCCGTCTTTATCAGATAACGTAGGTATCGTCGGCTTCTCTTTCATCGTGCTCAGCGGCAACGAGCTGTACGTGGTAGGCGTCGATTACAGCCTCCTCGAGAGCTGCTCTGAAGTCCGAGTTGATGGGGTGCACGATGTCACGGTAGGTGCCGTCGGGATTCTTTCTCGAGGGCATAACGATAAAGTAACGGTCTCTTGCGTAAATGACCTTGATGTCGTGAACGGCGAGACAGTCGTTAAAGGTGACCGATACTACTGCCTTCATTGGGCCTTCGTCAAAGAATTTTCTGATTTTAATGTCTGTGATTTGCATTTGTTTTTCCTTTCGTCTAAATGCTAAGCAAGGTCCTGCGCTGTAAAGGTCATAAAGAATCTGTATCGTCTGTGCGGGTGATCTGACTGTTAACATTCGTTTTTTGTACTGCATATAGTATACAACAAGTTTGTGGAAAAAATGCAGAGACTTTTTGAACAAAGAGGACAGTAGTTGTAAATATTTGGTTAATAAACTTTGAACGAGCGCAGAAATGTAGGAGGCTTTGTCGATTTTTAATTCAGATTTAATGCTCGGGGAAATCACCCGGATTTTAAAGGACGTTAAAGGCTCGATACGTTTTATCGGAATACTCGGCTCGGGAATGTATCCCCTTGCCCGACTTTTATCACGGCGTGGCTACTCGGTCAGCGGCTATGACCGTAGCGCGGAGGGCTCTTTGGCCGCTCCGGATGGCATAGCGCTCTCTCCTCACACAGAGGTGGATTGGTCGTGTGTGAGGCTTGCCGTATACTCGCTCGCGATCGATGAGTGCGATACGGAGATCACCGCCGCACTCTCGCGCGGAGTGCCGCTCATTTCCCGCGCTCAGCTCTTAGGCGCGCTAATGTCCGAGGCAAAAACGCGCATCTCTGTCAGCGGCTCACACGGTAAGAGTACGACCACCGCTATCATCGAGCATATCCTCACGGTGGCAGGGAAGATGCATACCGCTGTCTCGGGCGCAACGCTTCAATCGGGTGAGTCTTACGTCGACGGTGGAGGCGAGATATTTCTCGCTGAGGCTTGTGAATATAAGGACTCATTTTTGAGGCTGTATCCCACGCACCAGATCATTACCTCGGTGGAGCTTGATCACACCGATTACTTTACCTCTCTTGACGATATCCGCTCCTCCTTCCTTAAGGCGGCAGAGCGCGCGGAGGAGGTTATCATTAACCGCGACGACGTGGTCTCAAGGAGCATTATAGATGAGCTCAAAGCTCAGGGTAAAAATCCAACCACTTACGGCAAGGACCCCATGGCAGACTACCGCCTTGGCGGCATAAAGAGAGCAGGGGAGCTTACCCGATTTACCGTTACCCACGGCACAGAAGCCTTTGAGCTTGAGACCTCGCTTATCGGTGAGTACAACCTATACAATATCACCGCCGCGGTAGCCCTGACGCACACCCTCGGCATCGGGAAAGAGAATATAGCACACGCGGTATCCACCTTCTGCCCTATCGATCGCAGGCTCTCCCATATAGCAGATTTTCGCGGCGTGCCCATCCTTTACGATTACGCTCATCACCCGACTGAGCTTTCAGCGGTCATCACCGCCTTGAAGGAGCGCTACGGCTCTGTGACGGTCATATTCCGACCCCACACATATTCTCGCACCGCGAGTCTGTGGCGGGACTTTATTTCCACTTTGAGCAAAGCGGACTTTACAATTTTGCTTGATATCTACCCCGCAAGAGAAAAGCCTATTGACGGTATAACCTCGCGAAATCTTGCGGAGCACATACCCCGCGCCGTCTATGCAAAAATGGAGGACGCGGCGAAAATCGCCATCTCTCACTCCTCGGGCGCAGTAGCTTTGCTTGGCGCAGGAGAGGTAGACAGAGTCAAGAGTGACTTGATAAATTTATGTAAAAAACACGGATAGCCGTAAGAGGAGCAACCATAGGTTGTGTCGGCTTTGTGAAAGGAGATAAAAATGGAAAACATACTCGTCAGCGCGTGCCTGCTTGGCATCGGTTGCCGCTATGACGGAAAGCATAAGGCAAACCCCGAGGTTTTGGCACTCCGCGAAAAATACAATCTCATACCCGTTTGCCCCGAGATATACGGAGGTCTTCCCACCCCGAGAGTGCCCTCCGAGAGAGTGGGAGACAAGGTGATGATGAAGGACGGACGCGACGTCACCGAGAATTACGAAAGGGGTGCCCACGAGGCCCTCGAGCTTTGCCGCATCTATAATATCAAGACCGCTATCCTCAAGGAGCGCTCTCCCTCCTGCGGCAAGGGGAAGATCTATGACGGCCGCTTTACCGGCGCACTCACCGATCGCGACGGAGTAACTGCAGAGCTCCTTATTTCCGAGGGTATAAGAGTCCTCGGCGAGAGCGAGATCGACCTTCTTTAATCCTTCTTTGAAGGGCGCACCAATACAGCCCGAAAAATATTTTAATATTTTTTCAAAAAGGGGTTGTAATTTCTTGGAAAAGAGAGTATAATAGCTTGGCTAAGAAAACAGCCGAGCTATTTTCATTTATAATGAAAAGACAGCCTTCGTCAAAAGACTATGAAAGGAAGTGAAGCGCGATGGACGACTCACGAAGTTGTAAAAAGAATAATCGTATAGACAGGGCGTTCGCCGCGCAGAGTATTTTTCTTTCGTAGGCGGCGCCACCGAAATTGCCCCAAAAGGGCGGAAAGGCGGCGAAAAAATGAAGGACGAAATGTTTGATGAGACCCTCGACACCCAAGAGGAAACAGATAGGGTAAAAGAGGGAGATATCGAGGAGCTTGACGAGGAGGTCATGCTCCGTGAGATCGAAGAATACAATGAGCTTAAGGACGGCCCCGAGGACGGCGTAATGCCAACCGACGAGACCGAGACCGAAGCAGAGGACAGTGATGAGATCGAGTACGGTGTTGATACCGACGGCGAGGTGATCCTTCCCGACGAGGACGAGGAGATCCTTGACGAGGTGGGCGAGGGATTGCTTGCCGAGGACGAGATCGACGAGCTTGAGCTTGACGGCGCGATAGAGGTAGAGGAGGATACCGAGGAGGCAGAGCCCCTCGTCTCCGCGGATGAAAACGTCGAGGAGCCCGAGACCATCACCGACTTCATCAAGGCAAAGAGATACGCTGAGCTCAAGGAGCTGCTTAGGGACATTCCCTCCGTTGACATCGCGGAGATCTTTTCCGAGGTCGAGTCGAGATACCACGCGGTGCTTCTGCGCTTGCTCTCCAAGGAGACTGCCGCAGACGTATTTGTCGAGCTCGACACCGACACGCAGATGGCACTCATTGAGAGCTTCACCGACCACGAGCTTGCGGGTATTCTCGAGGAGATGTACCTCGACGATACCGTCGATATAATTGAAGAAATGCCCGCCGCGGTAGTTAAGAGAATTATCAAATTCTCGAGCAAGGAGGAAAGGGAGATGATCAACCGCCTCCTCCTCTTTGACAAGGACACCGCAGGCGCAATAATGACTACCGAGTACGTCCGCCTCGTTCCCGAGATGACGGTCAGAGACGCGCTCCATCATATCAGAAACGTCGCTATCGACAAGGAGACCATCTACACCTGCTACGTCACCGATAAAAAGAGACACCTTCTCGGTATCGTGACCGCGAAGGACCTGCTCCTAAACGAGCGTGACGTAACGCTTGAGGAAATTATGGAGGAGAACGTTGTCTTCGCCAAAACCTCCGACGACAAGGAGGAGGTTGCACTCCTCTTCGACAGATACGGATTCTTGGCGCTCCCCGTTGTTGACAGCGAGACCAGACTAGTCGGTATCGTTACCTTCGACGACGCTATGGACGTCATCAGAGAGGAGACCGAGGAGGACTTCGCAAAGATGGCAGGTATGTCTCCCACCGAGACGACCTATCTTAAGACCTCGCCCCTTGATTTCCTTAAGGCGAGACTTCCGTGGCTGCTTCTTCTGATGTTCTCAGCGACCATATCCTCCGCTATACTCACCATCTTTGAGGACGCTCTCTCCGCCGCGCTCGTCTTATTCGTGCCTATGATAATGGGTACGGGCGGTAACTCGGGCGGACAGTCCTCGGTTACGGTTATCCGTAGCCTCTCGCTCGGTGAGATCGAGTTTAAGGATATTTTGAAGGTTATGTATAAGGAGCTGATTGTCGGACTTATGGCAGGTCTTACCGTCGGTGCCGCTACCTTCTTGAAGGTCGTTCTCATCGACCGTTTCCTGCTCGGCAACCCCGACGTCTCTGTGCTCGTGGCCCTTGCCGTTGCGGTGTCTTTAGCACTCACCATAATCTTTGCGAAGCTTATCGGAGCGGCGCTTCCCATTCTCGCGAAGAAGCTGAAGCTCGACCCCGCCGTTATGGCATCCCCCTTTATCACCACTCTCGTTGACGCGGCATCTCTGCTTATCTACTTCTTTGTTGCTGCAGAGCTGTTCGGCCTAAGGGTGTGATAAAACATCGAATTTAGTAAACTACGATTGTCAAATAATCGTGTAAATAATGATTTTTTCAATTTGAAAGAAGGCACATTAAATTGACTACAACAGTACTTTTGACTCTATCCATAGCCCTGCTCGCAGGACTTCTGCTCTCAAGACTTGCTAAGCTTGTCGGACTCCCCGCCGTTACCGCTTACCTTATTGCGGGTGTGCTTATCGGCCCGTTTTTACTCGGTCAGTTTGGCATAGGCTTTAACTCCACGGACAACTCTCCCGAGCATTACAAGATCCTCTCGGACCTTGCTCTTGGCTTTATTGCCTTCTCCATAGGCAATGAGTTCAGACTCTCTCAGCTTAAGAAGATAGGCCGTCAGGCAACCGTCATCGGCATATTCCAGGCTCTCTTTGCCTGCATCGTCGTTGATATCGCGCTCATCTCCTTCTCGCTTATTTTCGGCGAGGACGTGCTCCCGATGTCCGCGGCAATCATTCTTGCGGCAATCGCAACCGCTACCGCTCCCGCCGCAACCCTTATGGTCGTAAGACAGTATAAGGCTAAAGGCCCGCTCACCGACCTCCTCCTTCCCATCGTTGCTCTTGACGATGCGGTAGGCCTTGTCGTATTTGCGATATCCTTCGGCGTTGCCAAGTCCATTGAGACCGGCGTTGTCGACGTTATCTCCATGGTGGTAAATCCGCTTCTTGAGGTTGTCCTTTCCATAATTCTCGGCTCGGTAATGGGCGGTCTTTTCACCATCTGCGAGAAGTACTTCCACTCCAACTCCAAGCGTATGGCTGTGTCGGTCGCATTCGTTATGGCAACCGTCGCTATCTCGGGTATCAAGCTCAGCCTCGGTCCCGTACATATCGCATTCTCCTCGCTCCTCTCCTGTATGATGCTCGGCACGGTATTCTGCAATATCTGTGACTTCTCCGAGGACCTTATGGACAGAGCAGATAAGTGGACTGCTCCCTTGCTCGTTCTCTTCTTCGTTATCAGCGGCGCGGAGCTCGATCTCAGCGTATTCGCTAACGTTATGTTCGTTGTCGTAGGCGTGGTATATATCATCTTCCGCTCGCTCGGTAAGTATTTCGGCGCGGGCATCAGCGCTCGCCTTACCAAGTGCGATGAGAATACCTGCAAGTACCTCGGCATAACCCTCCTTCCTCAGGCGGGAGTTGCTCTCGGTATGGCAAGTCAGGCGCTCACCTTCGGCTCGGACACCGGCAAGATGGTGCAGTCGATAACCCTCTTTGCCGTGCTCGTATACGAGATCGTCGGTCCCTTCCTCACCAAGATGGCTCTCACCAAGGCAGGCGACATCAAGCCCGAGGGCAGAGTCAGCCGCAGAACACATCACGCAAAGAATAAAAAACACCTCGAGACTACCGAGCAGCAGTAATACGCTCAGGCTTCCCACGGTGCATTCATAGCATAAAAAGGCTCCCTTGCAAAAAGGGAGCTTTTTTTAACACCCCCTCGGTTTTGCTTCGCTAACCACGATGACACTCTGTCCTGCTCCGCATTTTCAGCGGGAACAAGCCCCCGCCCTACGGGTAACATCTTCGCCTTTAATTTTGCATTCACGGGACGTCGTGGGCGCCGTCCCCTACGGTTTGTTCTTCGTCCTCAATTTTGCATTCTGCATTTTGCATTTTGCACTTGCGGCTCTGCCGCACTGCCGTCCCCTACGGTTTGTCCTTCACCCTAACTCTGCACT
>CAZUQN010000062.1:0-10156 GCA_964622425.1 uncultured Ruminococcus sp. | reverse complement strand
TGCCTTTTCCTTACGCCGCTTTTTGCATTTGGCTTTCAGCCGCGGATAACATATTCTCAATAAATATTCCATAGCCTTCCGTCGGGTTGGCTACCATGACATGGGTAACAGCGCCGACGAGCTTTCCGTCCTGCAGGATCGGGCTGCCGGACATACCTCTTACGACGCCGCCGGTTATGGCGATAAGGGCAGGGTCGGTGACCTTGATTTTGAACGACTTTGTTCCCGTAGAGTTCTTGTTTATATCCGAAATTTCTATCTTATATTCCTTCACTGAGCCGACTTTGACAGTGGAGAGTATGGTCGCTTCGCCTGCGTGCACTTCGTCTCTGTGCGCTACCTCGACGGCTGATGCCGCAAGGCTTTCGGGAACAGTATCCAGCCTGCCAAATACACCGCACTCGGTGTTTGCGTACAGCTCGCCTTTTACCTTATCTGTGAGCAGCCCCGAGAGCTCGCCGGGCTTTCCTTCCTCACCCTTTTTTACTCCGGAGAGTATCACTCCAGTGACCGCGCCCTCGGTGAAATTTATCACTTCCCCCGTATCCGTGTCACATATTCCGTGCCCAAGACCGCCGAAAGCACCCGTCTCGGGGTCGATATAGGTTATTGTTCCGATACCTGCCGCACCGTCCTTTAAGACGATGCCGAGCCTGTACTCGCCGTCGACCTCCTTCGGTGTTACCTTGACCGAAATTTCCTTGCCTCCACGCTCGCACACAATAGTTATATTCTCACCGCCGAGCCCCTTTGTGAGCTCCTTTATCTCCTTGACCGAGCATATCTTACAGCCGTTTATCGACTTGATCTTATCCCCGACCTTAAGCTCTTTTACGTCACCGGGATTTTGCACACTGACAAAGCTTTGTTTGATCTTCGCGCCGAAGATTCCGCCGCCAGGAATAAGCAAGAGGCGCTTGTTTTCTTCCTCTTTACCAAATAAGAGTTCGTAGAGCCTCGAGCTTATCTTTATTTCACTTTCATCGGACTCCTGCGAGCAGAGGACAGCCCTGTCCTTTCCAACGTCCCCCGAGCCGATGAGCTTTTCGTTTTGCCCGGGTGGGAGAAAAACGAAAAACGAAAGAGATGCCACCAGGAGCCAAACTATATATTTTTTTGCTATCAACTTCATTTGATTAATTTACCTTTCCTTCGTTCGTAGCACTCCGCTTTTTCTTGCGAAAAATCCTACGATAATAATTTGCTCCGAGGCTCGCTTTCATATGAGTTGAAATTTAAGGAAGGGTAGTTGTTTTTTTGCTCTAATAGTTTTTAAAAAATAAAACGCACCCGAAATTTATCGGGTGCGTAAATCATATAAAATGACAAAATTAATTTACATTTTGTAGGTTAAAACAAGCAAATCCGCAAAATCGTTTCCGGATACAGCATAGATCTTGAGCGCGTGGCTGATCTTAGCCTCTGCGGTAAATGAGAGAGTATCACCGTCTCTTGCGACCTCAAATCCCGCAAGCTTTGCCACGTTTATTATATGTACCGTATCGTCAAGACTCGGCATACAGTCAAAGCTTACGTCAAGACGATATTTTTCGCCGAGGGCTATATCGATAGCTACCGTGCCCTCAGGAGGACATTCTGCAATCAGCCTGATAAGATAGGATACTACGGGGAGCTTGAGGCTGAGGGTTCCCTCGCCTTGTCCTGTCACTCTGACGTAGACAATACCGTCAAGATATTCTTCCGCAAAGCGTCTGACGGAAAGGGCAAAATCGAGCGAGTCTATCGTCTCGTTTTTTACGTCCGAGGATGTGATATGCCTTAAATATTCGGTGTTAATTTTTCTTTTCTTCACTCGGCTTACATCCTTATTCCGGAGTGATCGATACCCTTGAGATAATCGGTGTAGGAAACGCTACCTTTGAGCTCTTCAGCTACCCCGTGTGAGATTTCTCCCACGTAATTCATCAGGTATACGTATCTTATACTGTCGTAGTTTTCTTCAAAATGCTCGTCGCTTTTATAGCTTCTGTAAAGCACGTAGTAGGAGTCCTCAACGTCCGTGACAACCTCGATAGGAGCGCTCACCTCTCCTATATTCAGAGCAAATGCCGCGTCGGTCATATCACCGTAATAAGACCTCTCGAGATTGTATCTTCCGATAACGTATCCGTCGCGAATCTCTGCCGCGTTGGAGTAGAGACCGTTGCCCATTATTGCGGTTACAACCGCCGCTTCCATCTCCTCGAGCGTGTCCTTTGACTGCGCCGCAGTCTCAAGCGCTGCCTTCAGATTTTCCGCTTTCTCGAGGGGCGTGTAAGATATTTTCTTCTGGAAGCTCGCTCTGAGGACTCTTACGCACTCGTCAGAGTCGTAGAATTCCTTCACGTCCTCCTTGGTGTATTCTATCTTGCCGACCGTGAGATTTATATCCACGTCATCAGAGCTTGCCGTGCCTATGTAGTAGGTGTCGATTGCATCAACCGCGATAGCGTATCTGAAAAGGAGCGTCTGCACCGAGTAGTTGAGGTTGATAGCCTTCAAGGACGCGAGATAGTCCTCGTAGCTCTCAAAACCCTCGATAACCGCGCTGCCGTAGCTTCCGCCTTCAACGCTGATGCGGATATTATCCTTGATCTTATCCTCGACGTCGTCCGAGTATAGGTCAAAGTCTATTCTTTCGCATATCGCAAAGGCGGCGTAAATTTCAGCAACTCTCTCGAGTATCAACGCATCGATCTTAGCGACGTATTCGTCCTTCTTATCGCCGGTCCATACGCTCTCGTCACCTCCGTCAACCTCGGACTTGTAGGTGAGGAAAAAGGCTCTGTAAAGCTCATATTTTACGTCGTAGGTCTTGCCGTCTATCGAGAGCGTCATTACCGTGCGCGCCTCCTCCTCGGTTGACTCCACGGGAGGGTATTCCTTATCTCCTTTGCAGGATGCAAGCGCAAAGAGTGAGGCGAGCACCAGCAAAATTGCAATGATTTTTTTCATATTCTGTCTCCTTGGGAGAATTATTCTCTCTTTATTTTAACAAAATAATATTAACAAATCAAGTATCGCGGCGAAAATGTGCCTGGATTTTGCCAAAAAGTCAAAACTAAGCGAAACAAATACCGATTTTACCGATAAATATTGCATTTAATAAAAAAGTGTGATAAAATATACGCAAAATACTTTATGAGAGGCTTATGAAATGGAAGAAGTTTATACCGTAAAGCTTTCAAAGATTATAGACGAGTTTAAGCTCGAAACCTTATATTTACCCGACCTCCCCGAGAATATTCTCATCAACTGCGCGAGAGTTAACAGACCCGGCCTTCAGCTTGTCGGATTCTACGATCACTACGAGCAGGCGAGACTTCAGATCATCGGTAAGGTTGAGAATCTCTTTATGAGTGAGATGGATCCTACCGAGCGTAGAAAGAGACTTGAGGATTTCTTCAGATCCTGTCCTGTGGGCGTGATCTATACCACCTCGATGGAGCCTATCCCCGAGTTTTATGAGTTTGCCGAGAAGTACCGTGTGCCGCTTCTGCGCACCAGCTCGAGGACCTCTGAGTTTATGGCGGCTCTTATCGCTTACCTTAACGTAGCGCTCGGCCCGAGAATCACCCGCCACGGTGTTCTTGTCGAGGTTTACGGCGAGGGTATACTCCTCCTCGGTGACTCCGGCGTCGGTAAGAGCGAGACCGCGATAGAGCTTCTTAAGCGTGGTCATAGACTTATTGCTGACGATGCCGTTGAGATCAAGAGAGTCTCCGCCACCACCCTTGTCGGACGCGCGCCCGAGATAATCCGCCACTACGTTGAGCTTCGCGGTATCGGTATCGTTGACGTAAGACGTCTCTTCGGTATGGGCGCGGTAAAGGAGAGCGAAAAGCTCGACCTCGTCATCAATCTCGAGGAATGGGACAACAATAAGATGTATGACAGACTCGGCCTTGACGAGCAGACCACCAATATTCTCGGCATTGAGGTTCCCAGTATCACGCTCCCAGTGTCCTCGGGACGTAATCTCTCGGTAGTTATCGAGGTTGCGGCTATGAATAATAGGCAGAAGCGCATGGGTTACAACACCGCCAAGGAGTTTAATAAGAGACTCATGGAATCCATGGGCACGGATTAAGCCCAGTGCCTCTAAAATGGTAAAAAACAAAGATTTGTGCAATGATGTGCAGGGATAAAATATAATAAAAACCTCCTCAAATGTACAAATTTATAACGTATATCGGTATATAGTTAGAGAAGAGAGCTCGTATGGGGCTCTTTTCTTTTTGCATAAAACAGAGAGCCTTAGCATAGATTGTACCGTAGAATTTATTTGGAGGTGCATATGCAGACTGAAAAGGAATACTTAACGGGCAGGGAAATCGTTGCATTGAGGTGCGAGAGCACGGGCGATTACTCGCTCCCCGACTATAACACGGACGTAAAAAAGATACTGACGGTAAAAGCTAAGGCTTTTCCCTCGGGAAAATTCGCATCTGACGACTCTCTTGAGTTTTCAGGCTCTGTCGGATATGACGTAGTTTACCTCGATGCCGACAATAATGTCACTCACGCGGAGTTTTCCACCGATTATGATGCCGCGCTCAGGATCAATTCCGAGAATTACGTGGATTCGGACGTTGTTACTACGATTTCAAGCTGTAATATAAGGCTTATCGGACCTCGTAAGCTCTCGGCAAAGTGCTCGCTTGAGAGCACTGTAAGATTATGTGAAAGAAGGGCATATGAGGTCGAGGGCGACGCCTTTGCTGGCTATGAGCCCGAGATGATGACTAAAACAGTCAGTGTCCTTGCTCCAGAATTTGCCACAGGCGAAGCGAAGGAATATACAGAAGAAATATTAAGTCTTGAAGGCTCTATTGCCGATGAGGTGGAGATACTTCTTAGTGATGCGTCTTTTGTCCTTGACTCGCTCGAGAGGTCTGATGATGAGGTGGATATAAAGGGCAGGGTGAGAGTAACCCTGCTATACAAAAACGCCGACTCATTGCCCGAGGTTGTTACCAAGGAATTTCCCTTTGATGAGGACGTAGATATTGAGGGGGCAATGAGTTTGAAAGACGTTGACGCAAGGGTAGAAATTACGTCTTTAAGAAGCAGGGTAGAGCCGACGGATGACGGCACCTCTCTCATTGTGTCCTTTACCGCATCTCCTAAAATATACGCCGTTGGAAACAGAGAGCTTGAGGTGGTTTTAGACTCATATCTTAAGGAGCGCGGGACCGAAAATGAACACTCCGAGTTTGGTTACAATGAGCATATATGTATGGAAAGAGGCGAGGAGACCTTCAGCGCTAAGGTGGCATTAGATGAGCTTGGCGTTGAGAGTATAAGCGAAATTATCTGGACAGAAGCGATCGCGAGAGCTGAAAGCTGTGAAATTGAAGAAAATAGGGTGAAAATTAACGGCGAAATAAGGTTTAGTGCCATAGCGTGTCAAGTTTCGGAGGAAAATAACCGCATTTGCTTCCCTATTAAGTTCAGTACGACGTTTGAGCAATATGTAAACAGTAATTGTCAAAAACACGAAAATATGCGTGCAAACTGCGCAGTGAACGCAACAGATGCAAAAATAGAATTTGATGAAAATAACATTTACGCATCGTGTGAGCTTTCGGCGTTTGTGAACATCACCTCTGAGCGCAGGCAGCGCTGTCTTGGTGCATCGTACGTCACCGATGAGGAATTTATCAGCGATGATTCCGTTGTTACCGTTTACTATCCCGACGCGTCTGAATCCCTCTATGGAATAGCGAAAAGATTCCATACCTCCGTGGCATCTATTGCTAAGGCAAATAAGCTGACAGAGAGCGTTTTTGCTTCGTCCTCCGCTCCGCTTTCCGCCATGGGAGTAGGGAAGCTTATCATAAAATAAGCGCATAAAATTTATCTGGATCATTAATAAAAAAGGCAAGGATCTGCGATTATTTCCGTCGCAAATTCTTGCCTCTTTTTTTGCTTTTTTATGTGTCTTTAATGAGTTTTTTTGAGGGGGGAAATTACTCCTGTTCAAGCCAGTTTTTACCCGAAGTAACGTCAACGGTAAGCGGTATGGAAACATCTGCTGCCTTCTCCATCTGCTCCTTAAGCAGAGCCTTGCACGCCTCTACCTCTGAGTCCTTAACCTCGAGGATCAACTCGTCGTGCACCTGCATAACGATACGCGCGTCAAGTCCGGAGTCCTTCAGCGCCTTGTCAACGTTTATCATCGCGACCTTCATAATGTCTGCGGCTGATCCCTGTATCGGTGCGTTCATTGCGACACGCTTACCGAAGGCTCTTAGGGGCGCTTTTGACGATTTGAGCTCGGGGATATACCTCTTTCTGCCCATTATCGTCGTTGTGTATCCGTCTTTTTCAGCGTCCTTAACCACGTCCTCGAGGTATCTGTCGATGGAAGGGTAGTTCATCAGGTAGTTTTTGATGTATTTTGTTGCCTCGGATACGGTTGTGCCTATGTCCTTAGAGAGCGAGAAGCCGCTGATGCCGTACACGATGCCGAAATTCACCGCCTTTGCGCGCTTTCTCATCTCATCGTTAACGTACTCCTCTGGGACACCGAAGACCGCCGCTGCGGTTTTTCTGTGGATATCCTCGCCCGAAAGGAAGGCTTCCTTCATGGTATAATCGTCCGAGATATGCGCGAGGAGTCTGAGCTCTATCTGTGAGTAGTCAGCATCGACAAGGGTATATCCCTCCTCGGCGATAAAGAATCTTCTCATCTCGCGTCCGAGTTTTGTTCTTATCGGTATATTCTGCAGGTTTGGCTCTGCGCTTGAGAGTCTGCCTGTTGCCGTTAAAGCCTGCTTAAAATCGGTGTGGAGTCTTGCGTTTTCGTCTGCCGCCTCGGCAAGTGCTGTGGTGTAGGTGCCCTTTAATTTTGTGACGTGTCTGTACTCGAGAATATCGTCGATTATGGGCGATTCACCCCTCATCTCCTCGAGAGTCTGTGCATCGGTTGAGTAGCCTGTCTTGCCCTTCTTTTTGCTTCCGACAAGGCCCATTTTTTCATAGAGAACGTTGCCTAGCTGCTTCGGGGAATTGATGTTGAAGATCTCGCCCGCCTGCATGTATATTCTGCCCGCAAGACTTTCTGCCAGCTCGCCGAGAGCATCGCCGAATTCAAGTATCGCGTCTCTGTTTATCTTGAAGCCTGCCTTCTCGATTTTTGCAAGCACTCCTATCAGAGGGAGCTCAACATCGAAGAGTATTTTCTCAAGTCCGTCCTCGGTAATTTTCGCTCTGAGCTTTTTCTCGAGCTCTGAAATAAAAGGTGTGGTCGGCGCGTCTTTAGCCACCGTTTTGCCAACAAACATTGACAAAAGTGAGCTTATTCCCGCGTTTCCGCTGCCGGGGTTAAGTACGTACTCGTACATCATTATGTCGAGGAACGTTATTTTCTCGCAGTTCGCTCCCACTTTATCAAGAGCGTGCCAGAGGGACTTTCCGTCATAGCAGAGAAGCTCCTTGCCCTCAAGGTATTTTGCTATTTCTCTAAGCTCTCCGTCGAAAACGAGATTCTCACCGCCTGCGGAGGCGTAGATTTTGCCGTCCTTTATCTCGATGGCTATTCTTTCTGCCTCTATTCTGCTGAAATCCTCGGCGCTTGCCGCCTTAAACTGCGGCATTTCCATAAGCTCTGCGTCGGAGAAAAGCTCCTCCATCTCGGGCTCAAGCTTGAATTTTGTGATAAATGAATTGAGCTCAAGCTCGGAGAATTTTCTGTAAAGTCCGCCCTTGTCAAATCCCTTGTACTCGATATCCTCAAGAGTGATACCGACGGGGGCGTGTATATCTATTCTGGCCAAATCACGGGATAAATACGCGTTTTTCTCATCGCGGAGCAGCTTCTCGCGCACACCCTTTGTGATGCGCTTATCATCAATATTTTCGTATATCTCTTCAAGTGTACCGAAGTTCTGGATAAGTCCTGCTGCTGTTTTCTCTCCGACTCCCGCAACACCCGGGATATTATCCGACGAGTCGCCCATAAGAGCCTTCATATCCACAAAGAGCTCGGGCTCTATCGCGTACTTTGCGAAGAACTCGTCGCGCTTCATTGTTACAGTATCGTTATTGGTGGCAAGAAGCACTGTCACCTTGTCATCTATTAGCTGCAGAAGATCGCGGTCTCCCGAGAGCACGTAGCTCTCCGTATCCTTCTCCTCGTGCGCCATTTTTGCTATCGTTCCCTGGATGTCGTCAGCCTCCCAGCCGGGGAGCTCAAGCACCTTTATTCCCATAAGGGAAAGGCACTCCTTCGCGTCGGGGAACTGTGCCAGAAGCTCGGGGGGCGTGGGATGTCTTCCCGCCTTATAACCCTCGTACATCTCGTGTCTGAAGGTGGGGTGCTTTATGTCAAACGCGACCGCGCAGTAATCGGGTTTTATGGCGTCAAGCTGGCGCGTTATCATATTGACCATGCCGTATATCGCGTTGGTGTATTTTCCGCTCTTCGTGGTAAGTATTCTTATACCGTAAAAGGCGCGGTTAATAATACTGTTTCCGTCAATTACAAGTATTTTTTTCATTCTTCAATCTCTTTTTCGTCATTGTTTGAGGCATCTTTCAGAGCCTCGTCTACCGCGCTCAGAAGGTCCTCTGCGATCTCCTCTGGTGCGCGATTATCCTCGGGCTCGGATTCTGCCTCCTCGGCCTCGTTTTCCTCGGGACGCTCGGGCATTTTTCCAAAAATAGCCTCGTATATAGCGTCATCGGAGATGGTGATCTCTTTTTTCTCCTCTTCGGGCTCGTCCTCGGGAGCGTTTTCTGCGTTTTCTTCCGCCTCGGAAATCTCCTCGTCACCTCCGTAAAGGTCGAAGATGGAGAGCTGCTTTGAGGCAAAAATCTCTTGGAATCTTCCGTAGGACTCGTTTACACGCTCCTCGCGGTCCTTTGCATACTCGCCAAGCGCCTTTACAAGCTCGTTTTCCGTCTCTTCCTTAAGGAAGATAGTCAGACACAGTCTTGCTAATATGAAGATGAATAAGGCAAAGAGAAGCACGTATTCCTCAAGTGAGGCGAGCGACTTGACGCTCGGAGAGTTGATCACCTCTCCGTTTACGTAATAAGTGACAAGAGCGGGAATCGACGCGTATGCGGTAAGAGAAGCGGCTATAAGACCGAATGTGGAATATATGCGCCATTTCTCACGTCCGAGGGAAATTCTCGCCTCAAAGACGAAGAATGCCGCCGCCACCATAAAGGTTATTTGTCTTAGTACCTTTGAGGGGTCGTTTACCGCCAGAGAGCTGTCTATATATACTTCTATCGCGTAGAATGCGAGAAAGGCGATCGTCGCCGTTGCAAAATACGCACGCACGGTATCCTTGCTTTCGGTAGTGAAGGCGTTGAAGAAGTGATGAGCAATCGACAGAAAGGCGAGTATCGCGGCTATCATTCCGACAAGCGCAGCGGGTGATTTAAGAGTAAATACTTCCTTTGAGAAGAAGCGGTAATTGCAGCTTTCAAGAGCGTGATAGAATATCTTTACTCCGAGAAAGGCGGTAGCCACGCCGAGTATTCCCGTAGGGACGTAGGTTGCCGACGTGGAGAAGCTCGCATGCAGATTTATTCTCGAGGCTACAAACACGTAGCTGAGCATGCCCAAAGCGAGCGCAATGATGATGGCATCGGATACCGCTATCAGCGAATTATCGGTGAAAAGTCCGCTCGAGTAATTAAGATACTTTACGCAAGCGACCGTCCTAAGCGCGGTTGCCACCGCGGTTGCCAGCAGCATTATAAACAGGTATATTCCAAGACGTTTTGAATTCTTGTTCATCGAAATTTTCCTTCATTTGAATTAATATAAGAAATAATAAACGGAGATTTTTTTTGCTCGGCGAGGCCCCGATAACGCGCTCTCGTCCGTTTATTACAAACCGATTGAGTATATTTTACACCAAAAAAGAGATTAAATCAAGCGAATTAGTCAAAAATGAGGAAAAAAGACCTGAAAAAGGACGATGTGGGAGGCTCTGAAAGCCTCGATTTGCGCGAAAATGGCCAAAAACTGTGCACCTTGCACAAAAACTCATCAAAAAGTTCGTGAAATATTTTCTTAAAACGGTCGAACTTTTTTCCAAAAACTATTGATTTTTCTCGACTTATAATGTATAATTATTAAGCTTGATATGCGATGAAGCGGGAGGTGGCTACCCATCGAGGTAGGGAATTTCCG